>CAMHIS010000046.1 GCA_946185285.1 uncultured Prevotellaceae bacterium | reverse complement strand
GTCAAGCACGGTTCCGTGAGAAGGGAGGGTGAAAGTCCCTCTACTTACTCGATAAGACAAAGACCAGCGTATGGAAAAGTACATAAGATTCGACTGGGCTGCGAAGCGCATGCTGCGCGACAAGGCCAACTACGGCGTGCTGGAAGGGCTGATGACGGTGCTGCTCGACGAGAAGGTGACAATCGTCGAACTGCTCGAGAGCGAGGGCAACCAGGATGCCGAGGACGACAAGTTCAACCGCGTCGACATCAAGGCGAAGAACTCCAAGGGTGAGATTATCCTCGTCGAGATACAGCAGACGCGCGAGCTGCACTACCTGCAGCGCATCCTCTACGGCGTGGCTAAGGCCATCACCGAGCACATCAAGCTGGGCAACAAATACGACCAGGTGAAGAAGGTCTATTCCATCAGCATCGTCTACTTCGACCTGGGCAAGGGTGCCGACTACCTCTACCACGGACAGAACAAGCTCGTCGGCGTACACACCAACGACCAGCTCGTCATCAATACCCGCACGAAGGATGCCATCGGCATGGTGTCGTCGACGGACATCTTCCCCGAGTACTACATCATACGTGTCAACGAGTTCAATAAGGTGGCCACCACCCCCTTAGAGGAGTGGCTCGACTACCTGAAGGACGGCAACATCCGCGACAACACGACCACTCCCGGCCTGGCTGAGGCCCGTGAGCGTCTGCGCTACATGCAGATGAGCGACGACGAGCGCCGCGCCTATGACCGTCACATCGACAACATCATGGTGGAGAACGACATCCTCGAGACAAAGGTGATAGAAGGCCTTGAGCGGGGTCGCGCAGAGGGTCGTGCCGAGGGTCGTGCCGAGGGTCGTGCCGAGGGTCTTACCGAGGGCGTAGCCAAGGCCAGTCGTGACAATGCGCGCCGTATGAAGGCCGACAACATGCCCTTGGAGCTGATAGCCAAGTACACCGGCCTCACGACTGACGAGATTGAAGCATTATAAATAAAAGACGGTTCTTTGCTCGCTTTGCAAAGCAAGGAACCGTCCCCATGATACTTCGGGGCCGTCCTCCTCTGTGGTTCACTTTGTCTGTCTGGCTTGTGCCTTTGGCTCACGTCTGGTGTCCCAGAAAGCGGCAATGTAGAGGGCATCGCCTTTGACATAATAGACAATCTTGTTGAGCCGACGTACTATGATGCTGCGGTAGGTTTGTCTACGATGGGCGAAAAGAGGGTCCATCTTGCCCATCGTGGGCATGTCGGCCAAGGCATGCGTAGCCTGTTCAACCTCGTCCATGAATTCCTGACGGATGCGCTCGCCAAAATCCCGCAGGACGTATTCCTCTACCTGATGCAACTGGGCGGCGGCTCGCTTGTGCCAGTGAATCTTCATACGCTTACTTTTTCCTTGTGGTGGAACACTTCGTCGTTAGTCAGGTACTCACCGGCCTCAAAGGCGGCTTCTGCCTCGTCAAGCATTTCGTCAATCTCCTGCATCGTGTAGGGGCGCAACTGCTCGTTTTCTTCTTTCTTTGCATACTCTATGAGATGTTCCCCCACCCAGCGCATATTGTTCGGCGAGAGTGTGCCATAGAGATAGTCAAGAAGACTTGTTAGTGTCGCTGTACTCATAACATTTCCTTTATGTTAATTGGTTTCGATGGTGCAAAGATACACTTTTTTCCCGACATTCTTACGGTTTTCTATGGATTTTTTTGAGTCATGGGGACGGTTCTCTTGATTATTTTTCGTCCTAATAATTTAGCAGTTTAGAAATATGTTATTACTTTTGCATAGTCTAATTCGCCAGCTTGCAAGACTGACGGGTGTCTCTTTCGGAGTAATACAAAAATGTAGCAAATGAAAAATGATCAGAAGAACCGTCCCCATGATTCGGAAGAACCGTCCCCATGATTCGGGGAGAGGGAACTACAATTCTTGATTCAGTTTTTCAAGCATCGTGGCATCGTCCATTCGGGCATTCTTTACGAATTCAATGAAGAGCGTGTCTTCGCTGACTGTATAGAGCAACTTGATTTCGCTGATGACAAGTATGCTGCGATATTCGGTGCCTGTCGCCCGAACAAGGTCGGATTCTTGCTTGCCCAAGCCAGGGAATGTAGCAATGCGGCGAGCAGTGGAACTTATCTGGGTCTGGAGCCTGCGCAACTGCCGCTCTCCGAACTCCTCAAAGGTGTACTCGAAAACCTCAGAAAGGCTCAGCAACGCAATAGGTGTCCACTGGATGCGTAAGTTCATATACCTTGTCGTTCATGAAACGTTCTACCTCATCCATCGATACGGCCTGACCAGCCATAGCCTGTGCGTGGCTTCGGTTCAGAATAGTCTTCAATGCTTCGTTTGCTTCCATATTGCTGCCATTTTGATGTTTTAACGGTGCAAAGGTAAGCATTTTCCTTGGATTGGCAAAGAAAACTCCGTATTATTTATCCGTCTATAGTGTCTCAGTATGTCAATGAACACTTTTTCCGTCCACGCGGTGGTGGATGAACTTGCCAAAGGGCATGGTCTTACGGCGGGTGGATGTGTAGAAGTGTTAAAATTATCCAGTAAGCTTTGTTAAACATAATTCGGAGACGAAGCACTTCTTTGTTTGCTCCGTCCCCGAATGATAAAGGCGTATTGAAGAATTACTTAATCACGACCTTGGGCTATGCCCGAGCTCGTTCACGTTCGTTTACCAAGCAGTACGCTGGTCGCCGCCGCTACCATCGTACTGCAAAGGGTTATCACTGCCGAGACCGATGGACCTTACACTCTGAAGTGAGCCGGCCAAGATGTGGCTTTGATGCTGCACCTTTACCACCAGCATGGTGGGCTTCGTATATTCCTTATTTATCATAATCGTGTCCTCCTATCTTTATTTGATGATTGTCTTTTTACCATTCACGATGTACACGCCCTTCTGTGTGGGCTCTCCCTCAATGCGGCGACCATCGAGCGTGTAGGTGCCGTTGACCGTCGTCGGCTCGTCGGAGAGTACGGTCACTATTCCCGTCACGTCGTCGTCGAAGCTCATGCGGAAGGCACGGGCCAGCGATGCGGCATCACTCTTCAGCTGGAAGTAGGCGCGGAAGCCGTTAATGTTGCCATCGTTTTCAGGATAAGTCAGCTTGTTGCCGCCAATGATGAAGAGCACAGTCTTGTCGCCGCCTGTCAGGTTTGTCGGGTTCACAACGGGCACGAAGTCAGCGGCCGTAGTCTCGGTCGTGGTGGTCGTGCTGCTGATGGTCACGCCCTCGAAGACAGGGTTCACCACCGTGCTCTCTACCTTCACCAGATAAGGCTTGCCGGCCACGATGCTCGAAGCATCGCTGAAGTTCAGCGTCAGTTCGCCGGTGGTGCTGTTGAACTCCGACTCGGTCAGCTCCTTCACCGTCCATCCACTGGGGATAGCCGTGCTGAAGGGGGCGCAGAACGTATTCCATCCGCCCGTCTGCAGCGTGCGCGTCAGGGTGACGTTGCGCTCCTGTGCGTTGTTCTCCGTCAGCCATGTCTGGTTGTCGGCGGTCTCGTCCAGAATCTTGAGGGGCTCGATATACACCCGTCTCATGGAGTGGTCGGTCAAGAAGCTCTCACGCGATACTACAGGCAGAGCCTCCCAATCGGTGCTCTCATCTGTCTGTGCGGCTTTGACAAGGATTTCGTCACCGAGGGTGAGTGTGCCAGGCGAGCTGCAATCGAATCCATCGCAGAGGCCTGCGCCAATCCATAAGTCAAGGGCTTGAGAATACGCTCTTACTGTGCCGCCAGTGATAGTAACGTTCCCTCCTCGTCGACTACCACCACCAATTCCTGCACCTGCTATACCTATGGCGGTAACATCGCCTCCTGTGATGGTGACCGTACCTCCGTTGGCAGCCTGGCCACCACCGATGCCTGCACCGTAAGGCCTACCAGTGGCTGTAACGGTACCGCCGTTGATGAAGACTTGACCATCAGTACCTGAGTAAAATGCACCGTTGCCGATACCAGTCCCCCGCTCAGCACCAATGGCTGTAACGGTACCGCCGTTAATGGTAATCACACCGCAATGGGCTTCTTCACTACCACCAATGCCCGCTGCACTCTGTCCGCCCACACCGCCAGTAGCTGTTACAGTACCGCCGTTGATGGTGATGATGCCACCATTGCCACCAAGGGCACCGCCGCCGATACCTGCAGCGCCAGCACCTTTATAGTTACTTCCCGATGCATTGATGATGCCGCCGTGAATCGTAAGCGTGCCGCCGTCCTTCGCACTTCTTCCGCCAATGGCTGCTGTCCCGTTAGCGCCATTGGCATTGAGTGTGCCGGTGCCCAGAGTCTGGCCATAGATGTTAAGCGTGGCGCCGTTCGTATTGATACATGCCGTGGTGGTCAGGGTGGCCCCATCGGCAAGGATGAGATTGACCTCGCCAACGATATTGACGAGCGCTGATATCGTGACGTCCCCGTTCACGACGTACCAGCCGCTGTTCCATTTCATCTCCGTGACCTCCGTGCTGCTGGCCTCTACCTTCGTGCAGTTTGCGGTGCCGGTCGAGGGCGTTTGGGCAATGGCTGCTGCCTGATCTGCGTAATAGAGATACGTTACGCCCGTCACTTCCTCTGCATGGGCCGTCGCTGCCAGGAGCAGCAGGGCGAGAATAAAAAATATTTTTTGCTTGGCCAATGGCCCAAAATTTTTACGTTCGGCAAAACTCGAGCAAGCTCGGCTTTGCACTCTCTTAATCAAATTTTTCATAAGCCTTTCGTTTTTGTTAAATTGGACATATTTTGAATTTTAATTATTTAGTGATAAGCAAAGGGGATAAAAACAGCAAAGCTTCCCTTGCATTTCTGCAAAGAAAGCCATATATTCACGCACATCACTCTTCATTTACTTTAATCTTTAGTAAATCGAAGTACATCAGACGGGTATTGAGGGGCAAACGACCAACGCCAATGCCCATATACTTGGCTTCGAGCCGTTCGTCATCTATTAGATAGCGAAAACCATTCTTTTCGTAATAGCGTACAAGTTCGCTTCGTGCCAGCAGTTCTTCTACAGTCATAGCACGTTGGTAGTTTTCAGAAAGTCAGAAACGACTTTCGCCTCATGGCGATAGTCTTGCGTACCCGGATTCTGTTCCGTTCGCTTTGCTTCGCTCTCAAACGACTTAGCTGTCTCGCCGTAGAGTGTCGGGATAGCTCTGATTGCTGTTGCCATAGTTATATATACTCTATTTGTTGATCTTATGTTAAACCGATATTGCAATAGGAGAACAGCGCTTGTTCCATGCCTTCTGTCTTATCGCTTTAGCAGCCTTTTGGCTGCAAAAGTACAACTTTTATTTCAATTAACGATAAGATTTGTAGAGTTTAACGTGAATTTGTAAGTATTTTAGTATATTGACGACCGCTCTGTACGCTTCTCGTCGCTGCAATACTTAGTGGCTCAGCGAGACGGTGAACGCAGCTTGCAATTTTCCAAAAAAATTGTGAAAACGCTTATCACTTGTCACTTTTAGTGGTTATCTGACTGATAGACAGAGCGTTGGTGAGTGATAAGCACCCCTCCAGCTTGTCACTTCTGGTCACTTGCAGCTACCCGCCGCCTTCAGGCTCTCTACCCGACGGGTAGTGCCTCGCTACCCGCCGCCTTACGACCAGTTAGGAGGCGCCATAGGAGTCGTTCCCTCGGTGGGAATGATTATTCCACGCCGTGGAATAAATGAAAAGCGCCACGTTTTCAGCATAAACCGTCACGTTTTGTCTACATTTCGGGAAGTGACCAGAAGTGACAAGCTGGAGGGGTGCTTATCACTCGTCATCTTGTTGTATATCAGCTAATTAACACCTAAAAGTGATAAGTGATAAGCAATTTCAACTTTTTTCATAGAAAAAGTGGGTTGGGCGGAACCCAGCAATAGGGGCTAAAGACAAAAGGAACCATAAATCTTCAGGAATCTGACACAAAAGAGTCATGGGGACGGTTCTCTTGATTATTTTTCGTCCGAATAATTTAGCAGTTTAGAAATATGTTATTACTTTTGCATAGTCTAATTCGCCAGCTTGCAAGACTGACGGGCGTCTCTTTCGGAGTAATACAAAAATGTAGCAAATGAAAAATGATCAGAAGAACCGTCCCCATGATTCCCAAGTCCGATGCAGGAAAGAAGTCCGTGTCAGCTGATGCTCTTGCTACAAATTGTCCAGCCATAGGCTCAGCAGCGGGTCGCTGAGAGCGTAGATTTTCTCCTTGCGGGTAATGAGGTCATACTCCAACAGCTTCAGGGCTGCCGACTGGGTGGAACTTGGTGAACGTAAGCGGTGCTTGCGGTTGAAAGCTGATGACGTAATGCTCTGCACCTGGCCCTCCTTATGGATGGCGTAGAGCAGTTCCTTTTGTGACTCGCTGATGAAGGCTAACTGCTCACGCAGCCGCGAGTCGTTCTCTTTGATGTAGTTCACAATCAGTTGTTCCACGCCTTCCATGTCGCAGGTCTCACCCTGAGGCGTCTCTGAGAAGGCATCCTTCATGAGTCGCTGCACATGGAAAGTGACACCCCAGAAGGTGTCGTAGACCTTGAAGAAGGCTTCGGGCATGATGTCCTTGCCGGCTGCCTGAAACTGACGGGCTGCAAAGTCGAGATAGACGCCACGCTCGATAGCTTCCAGCCGGATGGACTTGGCACTTTGATAGAACGGGCGCTTGGCCGAAAAAAACATTTCTTCCATCAGATGGCGCTGACTGCCAGCAAAGACAAAGTTGACATTCGAGAGTTTCTGGATGTGTGAACGGAGCAAGGCCTCAACATTCTTTTCCGGATAGCGCGTAATCTGCTGGAACTCGTCGATGACCACCAGGCATCGCTTGTCTGCCTGTTCCAGATAGTCCAGTATCTCTCGTAGGGTGTATTCTGGCTGTTGTATGTCGCCCAGCCGGATGTCGAATGTCGGGGTGTTCTGCACAGGGTCGTAACCGAAGCTCGCACTCAGCGATTTCAGCAATGTCACAAACAGTCGCCGCATCTTGTCGCTTTGCGATGCCACGTTTTCAAAGACGGCAGTGCCCAGAGCGAGTATAAATTCACGGAAGGTTGTCGTGTGAAGTATGTCTACCGTGACAGTTACATATTCCTGACTGATGACTGGCTTGTCGAAGACAAAGTCTACCAGCGACGTCTTGCCCATGCGCCGACTGGAGGTGAGCACGACGTTCAGCTGGTTGTTGAGCGACTTGACGAGTTGGTCTGATTCCTCTGTCCGGTCACAGAAGAAGGCTGGCGGAATCTTTCCCGATACAATAAATGGGTTGATGCTCTTTGTCATAATTCGTTGATTTCCTGTGCAAAGATAGCACAATTCCGCAGATTATCCAAAAAAAATTACCGAAAAAAAATAAAACGCGCTTCCTTTATACAGATAAGGTTGGCATCACGAAGATGCCAACCTTATCTTAAACGTGCTGCAGCGTGTTTCTTAGTTCGTCATCTCTGCTGCGGCACTAACCGATCAGCTGGGGCAGGAAGCTGGAGACGATGAGGACGATGATGCCGCAGACGAGGACGGCGATGGTCTTCTGCGAGCAGCCCTTCCACTCCTTGAGGATGATGCCCCAGACGTTGGAGAATACCACGTTCAAGGCCATCAGGATGCAGAACGACAGCGTGTCCATCGTGCCGCCGGTCTCGAAGAACGAGCGGCCTAAGGACAGTCCGAAGAACTGCGAGTACCACAGCGCACCGGCCAGCAGGCAGAACAGCAGGTTGTTGCCCCACACCGACTTCTTGGCGTAGTCGCCCCACGTCTTGTTCTTCTGGTTCTGGTAGAAGCAGTAGACGGCGTTGGTCAGGAATCCGCCGAAGGTCACGAGCAGCGTGGCCGGCAGCGTGCGGAACATCGGGTCGGTCAGCTCGCCGAAGTTGATGTCCTTGCCAAACTCCAAGCCCACGTTGAAGCAGCCGCTCATGAAGCCCGCCAGCAGGGCGATGGCCAGGCCCTTGGGGAAGTTGAAGTCCTTCACGGCAGCCTTCTTCTCCTCCTCGCTCAGCGAGGCAGCCTTCATCGAGCCGGCCACGCCGATGATGGCGATGCCGACCAGCGTGACCACCACGCCGAGAATGACGGCAAACGTCAGCGACTCCAGCGCGTTCAGCTCAGGGAAGAAGATGTTCAGCAGCACCGGGCCCATGATGGTGCCCAGGCCGGCACAGGTGCCGAGGGCTATCGACTGTCCCAAGGCCACGCCAAGGTAGCGCATGGACAGACCGAAGGTCAGGCCGCCCACGCCCCAGAGCACGCCGAAGAAGATGGTCATCCACAGGTTGAACGACGGTGCCTGTGCAAACAGTCCGAACAGCGACTGTCCGGCAGGGACGGCCAGCAGTGCGCCGAGGAACGGCAGCACCAGCCAGGCGAAGACGCCCTGCACAATCCAGTACGACTCCCACGACCAGTCTTTGATTTTGTTGATGGGCACGTAGCACGACGACTGGCAGAACGCGCCGATGGCGATGATGATTAGTCCGATAATGATTTCCATAAGTTTTTTAGTTTTTAATTAGTATTTTGTTTTTACTCTCCAGTCAGCGGTGCCTGTTTCAGCTGTTCGAGGGCGCGGCACAGCTGGTCGGGGCACGACGTGCCCTTCGTGCCGCAGCGGATGCCGTCGAGGCGGTGGATCACGTCGTCGATCTTCTGTCCTCTGACTAACTGGCCGATGCCTTGCAGGTTGCCGTTGCAGCCCCCTAAGAAGAACACCTGCTGGATGATGTCATGCTCGTCGGCAGTCACGTCAATCAGCTTCGAGCACGTGCCGTGAGTCTCATACTGTACATGTTTCGTTTTCATATCTTCTTTGTTTACTATTTGTCAACACTCATTTATATTTGTGTGCAAAGTTAACGATTTCTTGTCGAAACAACAAACTCTCACCCCGATTTTTCTTCCTTCATGCCGATTTCTGTCGCTTTGTAGTCAGAATCATCCAGCACAATCTCGCATTTCCGGTACATTTGCCTCACCTGCTCGATGGCGTCCTCTTCGTCTGAGGCTTCCACTTCTATGATGCGGCTCAGCACCTCCAACACTTCTATGCTGTACTTCTTCATACAATGTGCAAAAGTAGTGGAAAAGCATGAGAAAAATGGCAATAGATCAAAACTTAACAAAAAAGATCAAAATAGATCAAAGGCGTTTGGCTTGCTCAACGGGATTTCCTACCTTTGCCCCCTTTACTTAGCGATAGAAAAAAGGAGAGCCCACGTCAGTCCGTGTCTCTCCGTGGCAAAAAAACAGAAGCATTCTTTGCCGGTCGTCGGTGTTGTTTTTGCTACTCCACCTTGCGGCAGTAGCTGACGGCGAGGCGGTCGTAGAGTCGCATCATGCGTGGCAGACGGCGCTTGAAGTCGTCGAAGTCCTTCTGCCCGGGCTGGCACCACTGCACCTCGCTGATGGCATCGAGACGCGGCAGGAGCATGAAAAAGAGATGCTCGGGAGCGGCGATGTACTCCGTCCACAGGTTCACCTGCGGGCCGAGGATGTACTGCTGTTCCTCCTCAGTGAGCTTGCCGGGCACGAGCGGCTCGAACGAGTAAACCTTGCTGGCAGGCACGTAGCCGCCAATGCCGAGGGGCTGGTTCCAAGTGTCCTTCAGCTGGTAGTAGTCGATGTAGCAGTAGTCGGTGGGCGCCATGATGACGCGGTGATGCTGGCGGGCGGCCTCGATGCCGCCGTTGACACCCCGCCACGACATGACGACGGCACCCTCAGTGAGTCCGCCCTCCAAGGTCTCGTCCCAGCCGATGAGGTTGCGGCCCCGACTGGTGAGGAACTTCTCCACCTCGTGGTTGATGTAGCTCTGCAGCTGGTTTTCCAGGCTGTGCTTGCCGTCGTCCTTCAGTTGCAGTTCACGGATTTTGGCCTGGCACTTCGGGCAGTTCTTCCAGCGCACCTTGGGGCACTCGTCGCCGCCGATGTGGATAAGCTGGGAGGGGAAGACGTCGCAGAGTTCGCCGAGGACGGTCTTGATGAACGTCAGCACGTCGGGATTGCCGCCACAGAGCACGTCTTCGCTGACACCCCACACCTGCCAGACGGGGTAGGGACCGCCCGTGCAGCCGAGGTTCGGATAGACGTGGAGGGCAGCCTGCATGTGGCCGGGCAGGTCGATTTCGGGGATGACGTTGATATAGCGCTCGGCAGCGTAACGGACAATCTCGCGGCACTCGTCCTGCGTGTAATAGCCGCCGTAGGGCTGTCCGTCGTAGAGTCCCGTGTTACGGCCTATGACCGTCTGCTGGCGTATGCTGCCCTTGGCGGCGAGGTCGGGCAGCGCCTTCACTTCGAAGCGCCATCCCTGGTCGTCGGTGATGTGCCAGTGGAGCTGGTTGCAGCCGTGCAGGGCCAGCAGGTCGAGGTATTGCTTGACGACGGCGACGGGGAAGTAGTGGCGGGCGCAGTCGAGGTGGACTCCGCGATAGCTGAAGCGCGGCTCGTCGGCGATGGTGACGAAGGGCAGCTCGACGGGGCCTCCTGCCGATGGCAGGCTCTTGCGCAGGGTCTGCACACCACGGAATATGCCGATGGGTTCGGCAGCGGTGATGGTGATGCCGGCCTTGCCGACGGTCAGCGAGTAGCTGTCGGCGGGGGAAGTGCTGACGCCTTTCTTGGCAGTGCTGACGGCAAGGCGGACGGCGGTTTTCTTGGCAGAGGGAGCCAGTTGCAGTCGGAGGCCTGTCTGTTGCTCTACCCACTGGCAGAGCATCTGTGCCGTGCGGGCTATTTCCGGGTTACTGGCATCATAGGCGATGGTCATGCCCGGCTGCAGGGTGAACACCTTGGTGGTGTCCGTCTGTATGCTTTTGGGCAGCGGTATAACGCGATAGTCAGCACGCCCCGCCTTCGTGGAGAGGGGCATGCTGACTATCATTAGGGCTGACCAGAGAATGACTGACAGCAGTTTTCTCATGGCAAGTCTGTGTTTATCGCTTCGACGTGACGTCCTTCTCGTACTGCTGGATAGCAGCGATGAACTCCTCGCCTACGGGCACGTTGTTCTTCAGGTTGAAGTAGTCGTAGACGGCACCGAACGGCATCGACTTGGCCTCTTCCATGAGGGCGAGACGCTCGAAGTACTGGCCGTTGTCCTCATACTCGCGCAGCTTCTGCTTCGGCTCGAGCATGGCCTGCAGGATGCACTTCTGCGTGGCGCGGCTGCCGATGATGTAGGCACCGATGCGGTTGATGCTGGCGTCGAAGTAGTCGAGGCCGACGTGGGCACGGTCGAGGGCATCGCTGCGGACGAGCTCCTTGAAGAGGTCGAGCGTCTGGTCGTTCATGATGGTCACGTGGTCGGAGTCCCAGCGCACCGGGCGGCTGACGTGGAGCATCAGCTCGGGCACGTACATCAGGAGGGTGGAGACGAAGTCGGAGACGTTCTCGGTGGGCTCGTAGTGGCCGGTGTCGAGGGTGTACATCTGCTTGCGGGTGGCGCAGTAGGCGGTGTAGAAGTCGTGCGAGCCTACGGTGTAGCTCTCCAGGCCGATGCCGAAGAGCTTGGCCTCGAAGCAGTTCTTCACGCCGTCGAGCTTCTCCTCCATAATCTCGTCGAGCGAGGCGGCGAGCAGCTCGCGGTACTTCTTGCGCTGTACGGGGATGTCCTTCATACCGTCGTGTACCCAGATGTTCATGATACAGGGGTCGCCCTGAGCCTTACCCATGGCGTCGGCAATGCGGCGGCAGCGCTTGGTGTGCTCAATCCAGAAGTCGCGAATCGACTTGTCGGGGTTGGAGAGCGTGAGGTCGCCGCTCTTCGGGTGCGAGAACGACGTGCTGTTGAAGTCGAGCTTCATGTTGTTCTCCTTGGCCCAGTCAATCCAGCTCTGGAAGTGCTTCACCTCCACCTGGTCGCGGTCGACGAACTTGCCGCCGAAGTCGCCGTAGATTTCGTGGAGGTTCAGACGGTGGTTGCCGCCGAGGAGGGTCTTGACGAACTCAATGTCCTGGCGCACCTCGTCGATGGTGCGTGCGCGGCCGGGGTAGTTACCGGTGGTCTGGATACCGCCCGAGAGGGCCTCGTTGCGCTCGAAGCCGACGACGTCGTCGGTCTGCCAGCAGTGGAGTGAGAGCTGCTGCTTCTGGAGCTGGTCAAGTACTGCGTCGGTGTCGACGCCAATGGCTGCGTAGCGCTCTTTGGCTACGGCGTAAGCCTGTTCAATGAGATTTGCTTTCATCGTGGAAATTTGTTATAGGTGTAATAAATGTTTCTTTGTTTTGGGGAAACCAATTGGCACTAATTGGGATAAATTTATCTTAATTGGTGCCAATTCGTTTCTTTTATTGCTTGCTTGTGATGGAAATGTATTTGTCGTATGCCTTATCCCAGATTTCCTTGTCCTGCGGTTCGTAGCGGACGAGGTCGAGGGAGTCGGCGATGATCTGGCGCATCTGCCAGATGTCGCTGACCAGACCAGCGGCCTTGGCCTGCAGCATGATGTTGCCGAGGGCGGTGCACTCCTGCGGGCCGGCGAGGACGGTGGCACCGGTAGAGTTGGCCGTGAACTGGTTGAGATACTTGTTGAGCGAGCCGCCACCGATGATGTGGAGCACGTCGAGCTGGAACGGGGCAAACTCCTGCAGCCAGGTGAAGACCTGACGATAGCGCAGGGCCAGCGAGTCGAAGATGCAGCGGCAGATCTCGGCAGGCGTCTCGGGGACGGGCTGACCGGTCTGGCGGCAGTACTGCTGGATAGCCTGAATCATCGATGTCGGGGCGGCAAACATCTGGTCGTCGGGATTGATGAGCGAGCGGAAGGGCTCTACCGTCATAGCCTGCCCCTGAAGCTCGGGATGACTCAGCTTCTGCACCTCCTCGGGCCACTCCAGTCGGCAGCGCTCGTAGAGCCACATGCCGCAGATGTTCTTCAGGAAGCGGGTGGTGCCCTCGATGCCGCCTTCGTTGGTGAAGTTGCGCTCGTATGAGAGGTCGCTGATGATGGCATCCTTCGTCTCGATGCCCATCAATGACCACGTGCCGCTTGAGAGGTAGGCGAACTGCTCGTCCTTGGCAGGAACGGCAGCCACGGCAGCTCCTGTATCATGGCCGGCGACGGCTACAACAGGCACGGCACCGAGGCCCGTCAGCCGCTGCACCTCGTCGGTGAGCACGCCGATGACCGTCCCCGGCTGCACCATACGGCCGAACTTGCTGCGCGTCAGCCCTAACGAGGCAAGCAGGCGCTCGTCGAGCTGTTTGGTGCGCGGGTCGAGCAGCTGGCTGGTCGAGGCGATGGTATATTCGCACACCTCATTGCCGGTGAGCATCCACGAGAGGGCGTCGGGGACGAAAAGGATTTTCGTCGCACAAGAAAGGGCGCTGTTGCCCTCGCGGCGCATAGCGTAGAGTTGGAAGATGGAGTTGAAGTTGAGGAACTGAATGCCCGTGATGTCGTAGACCTCCTTGCGCGAGACGACGTGGCGCAGGTAGTCGTCCATTGCGTCGAATGTAATAGGATCGCGATATGCGCGCGGATTCCTTAATATAGCGCCGTCGTCGCCAATGAGGACGAAGTCGACGCCCCACGTGTCGATGCCGATGGAGGTAATCTCCAGGCCGCGGCGGGCAACTTCCTTCAGTCCCTTGATGATTTCAAAGTAGAGGGCGTAGATGTCCCAGTAGTAGTGGCCCCCCTGCTCAATGAGGTTGTTGGGGAATCGCGTCACCTCCTCTAACGAGAAGCGTCCGTCGGTGATGTTGCCGATAATGGTGCGGCCGCTGGTGGCCCCCAGGTCTACGGCAAAGAAATACTTCTTCTGTTCCATATTTGTTTTGTTGTGATTAGCTGTTTTAAGTTTACGTTTGCAAAGGTAGTAATAAAAAGGCGGTGGCGATATGATAATTTGATTTTCTTACCTTTATTTTTGATTTATCGGAAAGAAAGTGTTACCTTTGCGGCGAAATTCAATTACTTTATACAATATGGCAACATTAACAATCCTGATTGTCACCGTCTTCTGCATCGGCTACCTGTGCATAGCCTTGGAGAGCGTGACGAAAATCAACAAGGCGGCCATCGCCCTGCTGATGTGTGTGCTGTGCTGGACGCTCCTGATGATGGGCCCCGGCGCGTATTATCCTGAGGTCGCCGACGGTAGCGTGATCCACCACATTGCCGAGGTCATCGAACATCACCTGGGCGACGCCGCCGGGACGCTGTTCTTCCTGATGGGCGCTATGACCATCGTCGAAATTGTCGACTCGAACGGCGGCTTTAACTTCGTGCGCGACACGATGAAGACGCGGTCGAAGCGCAAGCTGATGTGGCGCATGGCCTTCATGACGTTCTTCCTGTCGGCCATTCTCGACAACCTGACCACCTCCATCGTGATGATTATGGTGCTGCGCAAGCTGGTGCAGGCCCGCGAGGACCGGCTCATCTATGCCTCGCTGGTCGTCATTGCGGCCAACTCGGGCGGTGCCTTCTCGCCCATCGGCGACGTGACGACCATCATGCTATGGATCAAGGGTGTCATTACGACGCAGGGCGTGCTGACCGAGATTTTCATACCGTCGCTCGTCTCGATGCTCGTGCCGGCGTTCATCTTGCAGTACTCGCTGAAGGGGAAGTTTGACAAGGAGCAGAACCTGCCGAAGGCCGACGTCAGCCAGTTCACCCAGGCCCAGCGCACCACCATCTTCTGGCTCGGTGTGGGCGGCCTCTGCTTCGTACCTATCTTTAAGACGCTGACCCACCTGCCGCCGTTCATGGGCATTCTGCTGGTGCTCGGCATCCTGTGGACCGTGACCGAGATTTTCCATTACAACACATCGGAAGAGGACACGATGGCCAAGCGCGTGAGCGACATCATGACCAAGATTGACCTTTCGACCATCATGTTCTTCCTCGGCATTCTGATGGCAGTGGCCGTGCTGCAGGAGGTGGGCGTGCTGACAGCCCTCGGCGAGGGCCTGAACGAGACCTTCTCGGGCAACTACTACGTCATCAACGGCATCATCGGCATGCTCTCGTCGATTGTCGACAACGTGCCCCTCGTGGCCGGCTGTATGGGCATGTACCCCGTGGCCGCCGAGGGAGCGATGGCCGTCGACGGCATCTTCTGGCAGCTGCTGGCCTACTGCGCCGGTGTGGGCGGTTCGATGCTCATTATCGGCTCTGCCGCCGGCGTGGTGGTCATGGGATTGGAGAAGATTACCTTCGGCTGGTATATGAAGCGCATCACGTGTATAGCCTTCGTGGGCTATCTCGCCGGCATCCTCATCTACTGGCTGGAGCGCACGCTATTGTTCTAACAGCACTTTGACGACGGCCTCAAGGTCTGCATTGGTCAGCCTGTGGTCGCCGTCTTTGTCTCCGGCTGTGATGTCGGCTGGAATGTCGCCCTTGAGCATGCCTATGAGCATGGTGACGTCGGCGATGTCGCTCTTGTAGTCGCCGTTGACGTCGCCTGGCACGTAGTACCTGCGCTCGGCGGTGACGACGATATTGTCGAACTTACCCTCCCCAAAGTACGAACGTCCGCAGTGGAAGTAGAGTCCGCGCACCCGGTAGTCGGTGCCCTCGGGCAGGTTCAGCGTGGCGTCGGCAATCGTCTGCTCTGTACTGAGGTTGACAATCTTGTAGCTGACGGTGCCCGCCTCGCCGTCGACTTGCAGCGTGTAGTGACACATCACGCCGTCGGGGATGACGACGGTACGCGCTTCGTCGCCGTTCACGGTATACGAAGTACTGTATTTTGCCCCGCCACGGAGGGCCAGCAGGTAGTGCTTGTTGTCGTTGTTGGCAGTGTACATGTTACGCTGGTCGTCAGTTTTGCCACCCAGGGCCATGACGGCCAGTTCGCAGGGGTTCTCGTTGGTGCTGTGCAGACTGGCGTCGAACTCCAGGGTGTACGCTGAGAGACCAGTAAGGTCAAGAGACTTGAACTCAGTGTAGGCAGAACGGCCACCGCTTTGTCCCGATGGGGCGTAGCGCACGTAGCGGGTGTTGTCCTCTTCAAGTGTGAGAAACTCTGTTGCAAATGTTGCCGCCCAGCGCTCGCCGACGCTATTTACCGACTCGTAGTCCTCGCTGTAGAGCTTGATGGTTTCCGTCAGCTTCACGTTGATGACTACCGTGCGGCTGACGGTCTTGCCGTCGCCCGTGGCCGAGATGCCTATCTCGTAGCGGCCGGAAGCGGCAGGGATGCCACTGATTGTGAACGTGCCGTCGGCATCGGTGGCCGTGAGGCCGTCGGGCAGCTCCGTGTTGAGGCCGACGGTGCAGTCAGCATAGTTGAAGACCACCGGCACGATGGGCTGGGTGAAGGTGGCATCCTGCAGCAGCGTGGAGCCTTCGGCAATGCTGAACTTCATGGACGAGGGCTTCTCTTCGAACAGCGAGGGCAGGTAGTAGCCCAGGTGGGGCGGCTGGTTGTAGGCCGTCTGCTGCCAGGCTACGCCCATACGGTAGACGTGGTCGTGCATCAGTGTGGTGACGCGGTAGTCGGAGGGGATGTTGGTGGTGAAGATGTTGAGCGTTGCGCGGTTGCTGGCATCCCAGAGGATGACCTCCTCGCGCCAGTCGCCAAAGAGGTCGGCCTGGAGGTTTGGCGTCTGCTTGGTGCCGTTGCAGGAGCTTGAACTGCCGTAGTTGTAGAAGGTCATCAGGCGGTCGGCGCCGTTGCCGTTCCATTTGTCGAGCTTTGTACCGTCGAGCAGTTCGTCCTGCAGGTCGCCGTCCCAGTAGACGCGGAAGTTGACGCTCACTGAGTTTGTGCCGACGACCTCGCCCGTCTGTGCATTGCGCTCGTTGCGCTCGTCGCTCGACCAGAACTCCGAGCCCCGGTTGTCGGCATCGATGTCGGCTGCCAGTCCGCGGCCGTTGTCAACGCCGCTGTTGCCGCCCTGGAAGATGATTTGCCCGGTGGCTGCATCGTGGAGGTCCCATGAGTATGTCTTCTTTTCCTCATGGATGTCGAACAGTTCCAGTCCTGGCCGGTCGGGGTCGAGGTCGCCCAAGTGTATGGCGTCGCCGTGGCCGTGGCCTACGGCGTAGAGCAGGCGTCCGTCGTTGTCGAGTGCAGCCGAGCCCCAGATAATCTCGTCGCAGCCATCGCCGTCAACGTCGCCGACGCTGAGGTTGTGGTTGCCGTTGGAGTACATCGTGTAGCTCTTCACGCCCTTGTCGCCGCTGGTGCATGAACTGGCGGTGTAGTCGGTCTTGCTGCCCGAGGCATCGGTCACGCTGTAGGCAGTCTTCGACGTTGAGGCGTGCAGCCACTTGGTGGAGAGCCGTGAGCCGTCGAAGCCGACGGCCCAGAGGTAGGCACGGGTATAGTAGCCCCGGCACATGACGGCGCTGGGGCGCTTGTCGGCACCGTCGAGATAGGCCACGGCGGCCAGGAAGCGGTCGCCCCGGTTGCCGTAGCTGTCGCCCCAGCTGCTGCTGTAGCTGGCCGATCCGCCCACGCCGAAGTTGCGGTTGGGGTTGTAGTAGACGGTGTGTATGGCGCGTCCTGTCTGTCCGTCAAACACAGTCAGGTACTCGGGGCCTGAGAGCACGTAGCCATTGCTGTTACGATAGTCCTTGCTGTTGTCGGTGCCGCTGATGTTGGCGTCGTCGGCAGCTGCCGACACGTATTTGCCGTCGCCGCCCTTGGAGCCGGGGGCCGTCTTGCAGATGAGCTCGGCCCGGCCGTCGCCGTCGAAGTCGTAGACCAGGAACTGGGTGTAGTGGGCTCCGGCGCGTATGTTAGGTCCCAGGTCGATGCGCCACAGCTTTTCCCCGCTCAGCGTGTAGCAGTCGAGCAGCACGTTGCCCGTTTTCCCGCTCTGCGAATTGTCCTTGGCGTTTGAGGGGTCCCACTTGACGATGATTTCGTATTGGCCGTCGCCGTCGACGTCGCCTGCCGAGCAGTCGTTGGGCGAGTAGGTATAGGCCTCTTTGCCGATAGTGCCGTCGGCAGGCAGGTCAAGCTTCAGTGGCAGATAGACTTTGTCCCAAGGGCTCACCTCATCGGAGCTGTCCAGCGTCTCGTTGCCTTTGCGGGCCACCACGCGGTAGCGGCTTGTGGTACTGCCGCTGCGGTCGGTGTAATTGGTGACGGTGCTCAGACCCTCGGCTATGAGCGAGTTGTTGCGGTAGAGGTCGAAGACGGTGGCGGGATTGTCTGTGCCCAGAAGTCGCCAGCTGACGAAGATGCCGCCGCCCTGTCCGGGCAGGGCCACCAGTCCGCGGTCGAGCTGTTCCATGCCCGAAACGATGGTCTGTTGCTGCTCGGCTTCGGTGTAGTTGTAAAGGGTGATGGCCCACACCACCTGCTTGCCTGCCGGTGTGAAGGTGAGCGTGCCCGTGGCGGGGGCGTCAAGCTCTATGGTGTAGCTCTTGACGGTGTATTTGTCACTGCCGTCTTTCTGAGGAAACACGTACTTGTCTGTGCTGAATGTAGTCCCGCCCAGTTCGCGGATGTAGGCATCGGTTTCCCCGTAGTTGTCGTAGCCTGTGAAGGTGACACGCTTCACCGTTTCGCCCGCCGGAATGCTGATGGTGTACATGATGCCGGCAGAGTATTTGATGCCGTTCTCATAGCCCTTTGAATAGGATTTTGCACTTGAGTTGCTGATGGTGAAGCCATTGCTGAAATTCCAGACTGTCTCCGAGAGGCTGCTCGTGTAGGTCGACTGCGCAAGCGTCCAGCTCTTGTTGGCCGCCTGCAAACCCAAAGTGGCTGCCAGCAGCAGCCAGATGGTGGTCATTAGTTTTTTCATGTAGTTTGTATTGTTGTTTCTTGTAGTTTTGTCAGTGCCAGTAGTGGGGGGCTATTGCTCGCGTAGCTCGCTCGGCCGGCGTCCTGTCTTTATTTTGAACTTGGCCGAGAAATAGTCGGGCGACTCGAAGTTGAGTCGGTAGGCAATCTCCTTGATACTCATGGTGGTCGTCGAGAGCAGTTCCTTGGCCCGCTGCAGGCGCAGGTCCTGCTGGTAGATAGCCGGCGAAATGCCAGTGTGCTCCTTGAAGAGCTTGCGGAAGTTGGAGTAGCTGACGCCCATCTCGTCGGCCACCTGCTGAATGGTGAGATTGCTTTCGAGGGCTTCGCGTATGCGCAGGCGAGCCTTACTTATCATATCAACGTGCGTCTGGTTGCGGCTCAGCTGGATGTTGCGCTCCAGTGAGTACATCAGTCCGATGAGGTGGTTGACGATGCCGGCCATCAGCTGCTGCGAGTAGGCGGCCTCGATGATGGCGGTGTCGTATGCCTGCTTGTAGAGACGTACAATCTCGTCGCTGAAGCCGACGTGGTAGACGGGTCTCTGTGGGGTGAGGAACCCTGCACGCACGCGGTCGTCCATGTTGTGCCCCTTGAAACCTATCCAGTAGCTCTTCCACCCGGTCTTGGGGTTGGGGTGATAGGAGTGCCACTCGCCGGGGAAGAGCAGCCAGAGGTCGCCCTCGCGCAGCTTCGCCTCGCGGACGGTGGCACTGTGGAAGGTGCCCTCGCCTTCGGTCAGGTAAAGCAGCTGATACTCGTTGAGTTCCCGTCCACGTTCCAGTTCGAAATAGTAGCCGTCGGCGTGACCACGGGTGGGGTAGGAATCACCCGGTTTGATTTCCTCGTAACCGACGGTGCTCACGGTGAGGCCCCAGAGTGAGTCGCGCTCATTAGCCAGCAGGTATTTGCTTATTTGCATACGATTCTTTGTTTGGTTGCTGTCTTTCTGCGCACAAAGATAGGCAAAATCGTTGGAATAGCAAAATAAAGAAATAAAAAAAATGTAAAACGCTTGGCGGTTTCAGGGAAAAGCGTTACTTTTGGGGCAGAAAACTTAAAACGCAGAAAAATATGATAGACGTAAAAGAGACTTTGAAGAAGAGTGAAGAGAGAATGGAAATGGCCGCCATGTTCCTGGAAGAGGAGCTGAACCGCATCCGCGCCGGCCGTGCCAACGTGGCCATTCTCGACGGTGTGAAGGTGGAATCCTACGGCAGCAGGGTACCCCTGAACCAAGTAGCAACCGTGACGACCCCCGATGCCCGGACCATCGCCATCAAGCCCTGGGACCGCAAGCAGATTCGTGACATTGAGAAGGCCATCATGGATAGCGACGTGGGCATCACGCCCGAGAACAACGGCGAGGTCATCCGCCTCGGCATTCCGCAGCCTACCGAGGAGCGCCGCCGCGACCTGGTGAAGCAGTGCAACAAGATTGCCGAGAAGGCCAAGGTCGAGGTGCGCAACGTGCGCGCCGACATCAAGGACAAGCTGAAGAAGGCCATCAAGGACGGACTCTCTGAGGACAACGAGAAGGACGCCGAGCTGGAGCTCCAGAAGATTCACGACAAGTACATCAAGAAGCTCGACGAACTGATTGAGGCCAAGAACAAGGAGATCATGACGGTGTAGTTGACAATTGAGAATTGACAATTGAGAATTGAAAGGTCTCGTCGTTAAGAACACGGGCAGCTGGTACACCGTCCGCACGGACGATGGCCGGCTGCTCGATTGCAAAGTTAAGGGAAACTTCCGTATCAAAGGCATACGGAGCACAAACCCCGTGGCCGTCGGCGACCGTGTGACCGTCAACGACGAAGGCTGGATTGTAGCCATCGACGACCGCCGCAACTACATCATCCGCAAGAGTATCAACCTCTCGAAACAGAGCCACATTCTGGCGGCTAACGTCGACCAGGCACTGCTCATCGTCACCGTTGTCCGCCCCGAAACCTCCACTACGTTCATCGACCGTTTCCTCGCTTCGGCTGAAGCCTACAGCGTGCCCGTCGTTCTGGTTTTCAACAAGACCGACACGCTCAGCGCCGACGAGCAGCACTACCAGCAGATGATGGTCACGCTCTACGAGACCATCGGCTACGAGTGCCGCCAGGTTTCCGCCGTCACGGGGCAGGGTGTCGACGAACTGCGTCCGCTCTTATGTGGCAAGGTGACGCTGCTCAGCGGCAACAGTGGGGTGGGGAAGTCGACGCTCATCAACCGCCTCGTGCCCGGTGCCAACCTGCGCACCGCCGAGATCAGCGACGCCCACCAGGCGGGGCAGCACACCACCACGTTCTCGGAGATGATAAGCCTGGCCCCCCCTACTGCCCCCGAGGGGGCTTCAAGTGCTGACGTGTCCCCCTCGGGGGACGACAGGGGGGCTTACCTCATCGACACGCCGGGCATCAAGGGCTTCGGCACGTTCGACATGGAGCGTGAGGAGATTTCCAGCTACTTCCGCGAAATCTTCCGCTTCTCTAAGGACTGCCGCTTCAGCAACTGCACCCACACCCACGAGCCCGGCTGTGCCGTGCTGCGCGCCGTCGACGACCACCTCATAGCCCAGAGCCGCTATCAGTCGTACCTCTCGATGCTCGACGACAAGGACGAGAGTAAATACCGCGAAGCCTTCTGACAACTCATGATGATCGCCCCCAGTCTCAGCAATGGTCAAGACCACAAGGCTGCAGTTACTGAGCCTACTCATACGAGATAAAATATTCTCTTATTGTGTAATTTGCTAAACAATTATTTGTGGATTAGGAAAAAAAAGCTACCTTTGCACACAAAAGGTGTGTCACGATGATGAAATGACACTTGGAAGTGGCTCTTTCAGTGGAATCAGT
>CAMHIS010000045.1 GCA_946185285.1 uncultured Prevotellaceae bacterium | reverse complement strand
GAACGGAAAATACAAATGTTTGTTTTGTATAAACTAATTTTGTTCACCTACTTATATGCAAAAGATTATTATTCTGGACTTTGGTTCGCAGACAACCCAACTCATCGGCCGCCGTGTGCGCGAGTTGGACACTTTCTGCGAAATCATGCCCTACAACAAGTTCCCGAAGGACGACCCTACGGTCATTGGCGTCATCCTGAGCGGTTCGCCCTACTCGGTACACGACCCGGAGGCTTTCAAGGTTGACCTCTCCCAGTTCGTAGGCCGTATTCCCGTGCTGGGCATCTGCTACGGTGCCCAGTTCATCTCGCACACCCTGGGTGGTAAGGTTGAGAAGGCTGACTCTCGCGAGTACGGACGTGCCAACCTTCAGACCGTAGACACGATGAATCCCCTGTTCAAGGGCTTCGAGCCGAACTCCCAGGTGTGGATGTCGCACGGCGATACTATCACCGCCATTCCTGACGGCTTTGAGGTCATCGGTAGCACGAAGGACGTCCGCAACGCCGCCTTTGCGTCAACGAAGCAGCCCGTATGGGCCGTGCAGTTCCATCCGGAGGTGTTTCACACCGTGCAGGGCACACAGCTGCTGAAGAACTTCGTTGTCGACATCTGCGGCTCGAAGCAGGAGTGGAGCGCTGCCTCGTTCGTCGACTCTACAGTAGCCGAGTTGAAGGAGCAGTTGGGCAATGACCGCGTCATTCTCGGACTCTCCGGCGGTGTCGACTCGTCGGTGGCCGCCGTGCTGCTGAACAAGGCCATCGGAAAGCACCTGACTTGTATCTTCGTCGACCACGGTATGTTACGCAAGAACGAGTTCCAGCAGGTGATGGACGACTATAAGGTGCTGGGGCTGAACGTTATCGGCGTCGATGCCTCTGAGAAGTTTTTCGCCGACCTGGCTGGTATCACCGAACCAGAACAGAAGCGTAAAATCATTGGCCGCGACTTTGTCGAGGTGTTCAATGCTGAGGCCAAGAAACTGATGTCTGCCCCCCCCTCCTCCCTTGAGGGGGCAATAGGGGGTGCTTCTGGCGCATATCGTTGGCTTGCCCAAGGCACTATCTATCCAGACCGCATTGAATCGCTGAACATTACGGGCAAGGTCATCAAGAGCCATCATAACGTGGGCGGTCTGCCCAAGGAGATGAACCTGCAGCTCTGCGAGCCGCTGAAATGGCTGTTCAAGGATGAAGTGCGCCGCGTTGGTCGTCAGCTTGGTATGCCTGAGCATCTGATAAGCCGTCATCCTTTCCCGGGTCCGGGCTTGGCTGTCCGTATCCTTGGCGACATCACACCTGAGAAGGTGCGCATCCTCCAGGATGCTGATGATATTTATATAAGAGGTTTGCGCGAATATGTCGATACCGATGGTGAGACTTTATATAATAAGGTATGGCAGGCTGGTGCCATTCTGCTCTCTACCGTCCGCTCGGTGGGCGTCATGGGCGACGAGCGCACCTACGAGCACCCTGTAGCCCTCCGTGCCGTCACTTCGACGGATGCCATGACAGCTGACTGGGCTCATTTGCCATACGACTTCATGGCCAAGGTTTCAAACGAGATTATCAACAAGGTGCGTGGCGTCAACCGCGTCTGCTATGACATCTCGTCAAAGCCACCCGCAACGATCGAGTGGGAATAGAAATAGCATCAATAAGTCGGGAGCCGTTCTCCCGGCTTATTGTTCTTTAGATTCAAGAACAATAGTTTTTATTATTCGCATTATCTGAAAAGACAGATTTTGCCTTACTTTGGTTGAAGACTCAGGCGGTAATCGCTGGGTGACTGGCCGAGATGCTTGGTGCAGTAACGGCTGAAGTAAGAGAGCGACGTGAAGTTCATCAAGTCGGCTATCTGGGTGAGTGACAGGCGTTCGTCATTCAGATAGTCTTTTAATATAGGTATGGTATGGCGGTCGATGTATGAGGTGACACTGTGTCCTGTCACACGTTTGATGGTGGCAGAAAGATATTTGGGCGATACGTTCAGCCGTTCGGCATAGTAGCTCACATCACGCTCCGTTCGGCTGATGCCCGTAGCCAGCAGAGCCATCAGTTGTTTCACGATGTAGGCTGTGCGGTCGGTATGGGTGTCTGTTGCATCACGTTGGGCATGGGCCTCGAAGATGTCGTACATCATCGTCAGGCAGAGACTGCCCATCAGTTCGCGATAGAACTGCAGATGGCGGTCGTCCTTGCGGTCACGAAGGCGATGGAAGTCATCCAGCAGATGCTTTGCCTGTTCATCTGTCAGTTTGATGACGGGGTCTTGGTTCAGCGAGATACTGCCACCGATGCTGTAGTTGTTCGACGGCAGTAGGTTTTGCAGGAACTTATAATCGGCAGCAAACCACTCCACTTGCAAGTCAGCATGTGCTGCAAGGTTCTTTATTCTATCGGGCATCGGTATGACCACCAGGTCGTTCTTCGCGATGTGGTAGCACCGTTCGTTGAACACAAAACTGGCCTCAGCTGCCAAGCAAAGCAGATGCATGCAGGTGCGGTGCAACTCTCGGGCATTCATCCCATAGAAGTCTGTGGAATATTGAAAATCTGCCTCCATAGCTGCAATATTACACATTATTTTTTATTACACAAATTCAACTTTCGCAAGTTCTACTTGCTTTGTGGATAGAAGGAGAAAGATGAAGATAGAAGGAGAAAGATGACATATCTACTTAACGTGCGAAACTTGAGTTAATAATCCTGCGGATATGGTCTTTCAGTATCTTGTAGGCGGGCTGGGGCATTTCACCGTGGTCGTAGCCCTGCATCTCGTAGAGCGTCACGTCCTTGTGGCCTACGAGTTTCAGCATGCGCCAGAAGTAGGCCTGTTCCTCGTAGCGTCCGTAGAGTTCCAATTCGCGGTCGCCGGAGATAATGACGATGGGCGGCGCGTCGGCGCGGACGTATGTGAGCGGGGCATACTGGTCGATGGTGGCCTGGAGGGGCGGGATGCCCTGCCGCTTGCGAATGTTATAATGTGTGACGCACTGCCCGCTGAACGGCACGAGGGCGGCTAGCGAGTCAGCATCGACGCCGTATTTCGCGAGCCAGCGCTTGTCGAGTCCGATGAGGTCGAGCAGATAGCCGCCGGCAGAGTGTCCGGCCAAGAATATCTTGCGGCGGCTGCCATTGTACTTCGCAATGTTGTAGTACGTCCAGGCCACGGCTGCCGCCGCGTCGTCGAGGATGTTGTCGATCTTGGCCTTGGGCAGCAGTCTGTAGTTGGCCGCGACGACCACGAGGCCGCTGTTTTTCAATTGCGGGTCGATGTGCTTCTCGCCGCCCTCAATGCCGCCGCCGTGGAACCAGACGACGACGGGCGCGTCTTGGGCGTTCGTCGGATAATAGACGTCGAGCTTGCAGCGCTCTTGGGCATAGCCCTCGGCAGCTTCGCGGTACGGGATGTCGTTCACTTGATTGTACTGTGCCCGTGCAATGATTGTGCAAAGCAGAAGGACGATGGTGAAGAAAAAGCTTTTATTCGTCATGTCATTTGTTTTTTATTAATATATCACAAAACTCGCCACAAATTTAGCAAAAAGTCAGCAATAATTCGTAACTTTGCCGTTAGTTTTAAGTGTATTTAGAAGTTGTGAGTATGATTGACCAGATTATCGGCGACAATGCATGAGGAAGCAGAAAGGAACTAAAAATGGCTGGAGCCGACTTCAACATTGACAGAATGAAAGAACTCGTAAGAATAGTATATGAATCCGATAACCATCCGACTTCTCAACCAACAGCTGGTTGCGCCTCAGTTCAGTGACCCTGCCGAGGTGGTCGGCTACATGGGTGCCATGCAGGCGCAAGAGTATCGCATGATGCGGTGGGCTGTGGCGATGCGGACGCGCAGGCCGTCACACAAGGCTTTCAAGAAGGCCTTCGACAGCGGGCAGATTATCCGTCTGCACCTGATGCGAGGCACGTGGCAGCTGGTGAGTGCCGAGGACTACTGGATGATGATCGGCCTCTGTGCGCCCAAGGCCATCGCCGTGACCAGGGGCTGGATGAGCAGCAACAAAATCAGCATTCCTGACGATGAGCTCTATCACGTCCGCGACATCCTCGCCCTGACGGCTGCCGACTTGGGGAGTGCGACGAAAGAGGACATTGTTCAGGCTCTGGCAGACAAAGATATAAGGATGGACGACCACCGGCTGTCGTACCACATCCGTATGGCTGAGATGTCAGGAACGCTCTGCAGCGGAGAGTTGTTGCCGATGAAAGCCACCTACGCGCTTACTGCCAACAAGGTGAAGCCGACGGCGCAGATGGATAGGGACGAAGCCTTGGCTTATTTCACCCGCAAATACTTTCAGAGCCGTCAGCCTGCCACGCTGGAGGATTTCGTTTGGTGGTCAGGCTTGAACGTCAGCGACTGTCGCAAGGGGATTGCGCTCTTGGGCGATTCCATCCACGTTGAGAAGTGGAAGGGTAGGAACTTCTATCTGACCGACGACTGCCGCACACGCGGCTTCCGGAAGGGCAAGTTCCTGCTGATTCCTCCGTACGACGAATACCTCATCAGCTACAAGTCCCGCGACATCGTGCTCCCTCCCGAGCACCGGCATCACGCCCACAACAACAGCGGCATCTTCCAGCCCGTCATCGCCTACGACGGCACCGTCTGCGGCAACTGGTCGCCTTTCAAGGACGACTGCCAGGCGACGTTCTTTGCAGGGCAAAGCGGCAGAGCCGAGCGCTTCGACGAGCGAAGCAGCATAGCCGAGCACTTCTCTGAGGCCGACTCGAAGGGCATCACTGAGGCGTGGCAATCGTACCTGTCCAACACCTGGCGCATCGTCAAGTCGCTTGTGGGTGCAAAGAAGGTAACTACGGCAAAAACAGTCGCAAACCAGGCGTAGCTTGCGAAAATAGTTTCATTCCTTCACCCTCGCCCCGCTCGCCGCTACCCGCCGGGTAGAGACGGGAAGGGAAAGGTTAAGTGATTCAAGTTCCGCATTTTAGGAGTTGTCAGGAGTTACCAGGTCTTTGGCTTGTGGAGTGAACGGACAAAAGACCTTTGCAAAGGTACGGATTTCTGGCCTTTTAAAGGGGTATTATCGTGCTGAATATGGAGGATAATATTTTTATTTGAATTCTACTACTGCAACTCCCGCCAATTTTTCTCTTTTTTTTCTTCTTTTATTTGTACCTTTGCAAACGAACTAACAGCTATAAAACAAAATGATAATGAAACGAACAAACTGCAAATGGATGCTGCTGCTGGCTGCAGCGCTCATCACTTTTCAATTTTCCCTGCTCACTGCCTCGGCCGAGAACTATCCTTATCGCAGTGACTACCTGTGGCTGACAGTACCCGACCATGCCGACTGGCTCTACAAGACGGGCGAGCGTGCCAAGGTGGAGGTGACGCTCTGCAAATATGGCATTCCTCAGGACGTGACGGTGGACTACGAGATCGGCCCCGACGAGATGCCGCCCACAGACAAGGGCAGCGTGCTGCTGAAGGGCGGACGCGCCACCATCGACATCGGCACGATGAAGCAGGCGGGATTCCTCGACCTTCGCCTCCGCGCTACCGTCGACGGACAGCCCACGGAGCACCACGTCAAGGTGGGCTTCTCGCCCGAGCAGCTGAAGCCCTACACCAAGAATCCTCAAGACTTCGACGACTTCTGGGCCAAGAACCTGGAGCAGGCGCGCAAGACCCCCGTCACGGTCAGCGTGGAACCGGCACCGCAGTACACCACCGACGACGTGGATGCCCTGCTGGTGAAGCTGCGCACCGACAAACGGCACAGCATCTATGGCTATCTGACGAAGCCGAAGCGCGCGGGCAAGTACCCCGTGGTGATGTCGCCCCCAGGCGCCGGCATCAAGACCATCAAGAATGTGAATGACGACTACAGCCGCCAGGGACTGATACGCCTGATGATAGAGATTCACGGACTGAACCCCACGCTGAGCGATGACACATTCCAGGAAATCAGCAGCACCTTCTCGGACGAAAACGGCTATGTTCAGAACGGGCTTGACGACAGGGATAACAGCTACCTGAAGCATGTCTACGTGGCCTGTGTCAGAGCCATCGACTACCTGACGACGTTACCCGAATGGGACGGACAGAACATCATCGTGCAGGGGGGCAGTCAGGGGGGAGCATTGTCGCTGATTACCGCAGCACTGGACAAGCGTGTGACGGCCTGCGTGGCCAATCATCCCGCACTGAGCGACGTGGCCGGCTATCAGGAGAACCGTGCAGGGGGATGGCCGCACATGAACCGACAGCACAACATGCTGACACCGCAGAAGGTGCAGACCCTGCAGTACTACGACGTGGTGAACTTTGCCCGCCGCATCGAGTGCCCCGTCTACCTAACATGGGGCTTCAACGACAATGTATGCCCGCCCACCACCAGCTACATCGTATGGAATCTCATCACGGCTCCCAAGGAGTCGCTCATCACCCCTATCAACGAGCACTGGACGACCAGCGGAACTAATCAGCTTCAGATAGAATGGATAAAAAAACATTTACGATAGCAGGCCTGCTGGCTGTCAGCTTTAATTATTCTGATTACGACTGCAAAATTACGAAAAAAAATATTTGCGTTACGCTATCTTTCCAGCATACAATTGCTCAACAGGGAATACTAAGTCCCAGTTCTTGCCCCACACAACGTTGCCATTGTCAATGGTGAAACGGCTGAACTTGCGGGGGGCGAGATATTTGTTGTATTGCGGATGCGGATGACGACGGATGAAATCGCCAATGTCAACAGTCTGGGTGGTGTTGTCGCTGAACGTCAGGCAAACGCACAGATTGCCAACGTCCTCTGCTTTGATGATATACAGATTTTCCATATCGCTCCTCCCTATAGTTATTGGGACGAAAAAGAATCATAGGAATCACTGATCATCTATTATTTAGTTCTTCTATCAGTTGTTCGATAACAGGTTTCAAGGCTGGTATGTCAACAGCAATAGTTTCCCAGAGCTGTTTGGGGCGAATCTTGTAATAGCCATGAACCAGTACGTGGCGCATGCGCTCAATATCGCCCCAGTTCACTTCATTGTGCTTCTCTTTGTAACCCAAAGTTAGCTTATAGACAGCCTCACCGATAATCTCGACATGCTTTACTAATCCGTAATAGACTATGGGGTCAGCCTTAGAGCTTCTTCGAGCGTATGATTGTCCTTATAATTTATAAGTACATCTGCAGCCTGAAGTATGTGCTGAAGCCGTTCTATGTCTCTAACCTCTTCTCTCATATATCAGTCGCTTGTCTCGGTTTGCACTCTCCTGAGCAAAAGGCAGAAGGCACCCTTCCTCAATTAAATCCACTCGCCGACCTGTGCTCCGTTCCAACTCACCCATCATGTGCGATATCGTAAGCAGCGAAATACGTGCGTTTTCATCGTACTCTACCAATATGTCGATATCGCTATCAGGAGTTTCCTCGCCGCGAGCAAAGGAGCCGAAAAGCCAAGCCTTCATGACGGGCTGCGTCTTGAAGTAGTCGGCTATCAGTTGTGTCATCTTCTGTGTACTCATACGGTAAAACCTTGTTTGCGTCGGCAAAGATACAAAATATCTTGATACTCTGCAAGAATAATGGCGTTTTTTTCTCCTTGAGGGGAGACTGTTCCGCAAGATTGCCAAAGGTGTAACTGCAAGTTTATAGCTTCAGACTACTCAGGCGGATGGCCGCGGCTTCCGACTTCTTGCTGAGCTCGCCCTTGAGGTATTGCTCGATGATGAGGGCCGCCATCGGGGCGGCGAGGTCGGCACCGAAGCCACCATGCTCGACGTAGACGGAGACGGCAATCTTGGGCTCGGCCATCGGGGCGAAGCCGATGAAGGCGGAGTGGTCGCGACCGGGATTCTCGACGGTGCCCGTCTTGCCGCAGATGGGGTAAGTGGTCTTGATGGCGTAAGCCGTGCCATGCTCGACGGCCTTATGCATGCCCTCGATGACGGGGCCGTAGGCCTCGGGGGCCACCTTGGTCTGACGGCGGGTGAGATAGCGCTGGTTCTTGGTCTCCTTATGGATATGCGGCACGTAGTACCAGCCGCGGTTGGCGATGGTGACGGCGAGGTTGCAGAGCTGGAGGGGTGTGCAGGTGACGTCGCCCTGACCCATGCCTGCCCACCAGATGGTCTTGCCGTCCCAGCCTTCACGGTAGCGGCGGTTCAGGTAGTCGGCACCGGCCAGCAGCCCGCCCTGCTCGCCCTCGATGTCGATATGCATCGGGCCTCCCAGTCCCATCGACTGCATGTAGGAGCGCCAGGTGTTGATGGCCTCATCGCGGGTCTCGTACATGAAGTCGTCGTTGATCATCGAGGCGAAGGTCATCAGGAACCACGTGTTGCACGACTGCGCCAGGGCGTCGACGAGCTTCAGCGGTGAGCGGTGCTTGTGGCAGCCTACGCGGATGTTGCCGTCGGTGATGCCCTCGTGGCACTCCACGGCCGTCTCGGTGTTGATGATGCCCTCGGAGAGCAGCGTCAGCGCCTGTGCGGTCTTGAACGTCGAGCCGGGAGCCTGCGGCTTGCCGATGGCCTGGCGCACGTCAGCACCCTGCGGGGTGTTGGTGGCCAGGCAGAGTATTTCGCCGTTGGCGGGATTGATGGCGACGATGCTGCCCGTCTTGCCCTTCAGCAGACGCTCGCCAAGCTTCTGCAGCAGCGGGCGCAGGGTGAGCGGGCCGTCGGTGGGCAGCTGCTGTGCCCGAGCGATGCTGACGGTCAGAAGGCCGACAAGCCATAACACACATCTCTTGTTCATAATGACATTTTATGAAATGAAGGTGCAAAGATAAGCTTTTTCGACAACATAATGCCAAAAAAGAAGAAAAAAAGAGATTGCAGGATTAAAAAACCTGTCCCTGCGATTATGAAAACAATAATCCGTCATTCCGTCACTTTCAGTCTATTGCGTTTGTAATCAGTGTGTTACGGTGTGACTGATGGTGGTTGCGGATGACGTATGGAGGAATGTGTGGTGAGGAACTGTTCGGCCATCTTGGACGTCAGCAATGATTCACCGCCCGTGAACAATGATTCACCGCCCGTGAACAAACCAAAAGGAAACTGAACATGATGAAATACTCACTTGTCAGAACCAACGAGCGCAGACATATCCGTCACCCGTCACCATTGTCCGTTACCGCATATCTTCTTGACTGTCAGATGTTTTTGCGCCGATGACGGATGTGGTGGATGTTTTCTTATACTCAGTTCACCGCTTTCGACTGCTCCAGAATCTGGATGATGCGCTCGGCGGTGCGGCCGTCCCAGCGGTCGGGTAGGGTAGACGTCTTCCAACGGCCGCCGACCATGTCGGCAACGGCTTGACGGAGCTTGGCGGCATCGCCTCCTACGAGCAGATTGGTGCCCTGTGTGACGGTCTCCTGATGCTCGGTGTAGCTGTTGAGGGTTATGCAGGGGACTCCGTTGAACGTTGCCTCCTCAGCAACGTTGCCCGAGTCGGTGATGATGCCGAGGGCATGAGCAGTGAGCCAGCCGAACTCCAGATATGACAGTGAGGGCTGAAGAACAATGGGTAGTGAAAGGCTTTTGACGACACTTAGTGCTTCGTTGCGCAGGGGGGCGACGACGGTTACGCCGCCTGCTGACTCGACCGCCGCCTGCAGCATCTGCCGGAGGTTCTCCTTGTCGCTGAGCAGGGCGTGTCGGTTGAGCGTCAGCACGATGTAGCGCCCCTGCTCGATGCCGATGTCGGGTCGGCGGAATCGTTGCCGGTTGTAGCGCAGTGAGTCCATCAGTATGTTTCCCACCATGTAGGTGTTGTTGCCGTCCGATTGTTCGCGCGTTGCTACGCCAGTGCTCTTGACCCCAGCTGTGAAGAGATAATCGCTGAGTGCGTCGATGACGAGGCGGTTCACCTCCTTCGGCATCGTTATGTCAAATGAGCGCGTGCCTGCTACGAGGTGGGCCAGTCTGATGCCGCGCTTCTTGGCGGTGATGGCAGCGGCCATTGTCGAGGCCAGGTCGTCGACCACGATGACCACGTCGGCAGGGTGTTGGTCCAAATGCCGGTCGAAGAGTCCCATTACCTGAGCCGTAATCTCGTTGAGGCTCTGGCTGACGACGCCCAGGTAAACGTCGGGCTTCGGCATCTGCAGGTCGTCGAACAGCGACGGTTCTAACGTCGGGTCGTCCTGCCGTCCGGCATAGACCAGTTCATACTCGGTTTCTTCGCTCTTGCGTATGGCCCGGATCAGCGGAGCCACCTTCACGAAGTTCGGTCGTGCCCCCACGACGATACATATTCTCTTCATGGATTATTCCTCCATCAGTTTGCGGTAGCGGATGCGCTTTGGCTCTTCCAGTCCGAGGCGCTGGGCTTTGTTGACCTCGTATTCCGAATAGTTGCCCTCGAAGTAGAACACGTTTCCTTCTCCCTCGAAAGCCAGTACGTGTGTGCAGATTCGGTCGAGGAACCATCGGTCGTGGCTGATGACGACGGCGCAGCCGGCGAAGGCTTCGAGGCCTTCTTCCAGTGCTCGTAAGGTGTTGACGTCTATGTCGTTAGTAGGCTCGTCTAAAAGTAGTACGTTACCCTCCTGCTTCAGTGCGATGGCCAGGTGCAGACGGTTACGCTCTCCTCCGGAAAGGACGCCGCACCTCTTCTCCTGATCGGCCCCACTGAAGTTGAAACGGCTCAAGTATGCGCGTACATTAATATCCTTGCCTCCCATGCGGATGGTCTCGTTGCCCTGCGATACGACCTGGTAGACGGTCTTTGCGGGGTCGATGTCCTTGTGCTGCTGGTCAACATACGATATTTTGACGGTGTCGCCCACGCTGAACGTACCCTTGTCGGCCTTCTCCAGTCCCATGATGAGGCGGAAGAGTGTCGTCTTGCCCGCACCGTTGGGACCTATCACGCCGACGATACCGTTGGGCGGCAGCGTGAAGTTCAGGTCGCTGAACAGTGTCTTGTCGCCGTAGGCCTTTGCCACGTGCTCGGCCTCGATGACCTTGTTGCCCAGACGCGGCCCGTTGGGAATGAAAATCTCCAACTTCTCCTCCTTCTGCTTCTGCTCCTCGTTGAGCATCGTCTCGTAGCTGTTCAGGCGGGCCTTGCCCTTGGCGTGGCGGGCCTTCGGAGCCATACGTACCCACTCGAGTTCTCGCTCCAGCGTCTTGCGTCGCTTCGATGCCACCTTCTCCTCGAGTGCCAGCCGCTGCGACTTTTGCTCGAGCCAGCTGGAGTAGTTGCCCTTCCAGGGGATGCCCTCGCCGCGGTCGAGTTCCAGAATCCACTCGGCCACGTCGTCGAGGAAGTATCGGTCGTGTGTGACGGCTATGACCGTGCCCTCATACTGCTGTAGGTGCTGTTCAAGCCAGTCGATGCTCTCGGCGTCGAGGTGGTTCGTAGGCTCGTCGAGCAGTAGCACGTCGGGCTTCTGCAGCAGCAGCCGGCAAAGGGCCACGCGGCGTCGCTCACCGCCCGAGAGGTTGGTCACAGGCCAGTCGCCCGGCGGACAGTTCAGTGCGGCCATCGCGCGCTCCAGCTTCGAGTCCATGTTCCAGGCGTCGGTTGAGTCGATGACGTCCTGCAGTTCAGCCTGTCGCGCCATCAGCTTGTCCATTTTGTCGGGGTCCTCGTAATATTCGGGCAGTCCGAATTTCACGTTGATGTCGTCGTATTCTGCCAGTGCGTCGTAGACCTTCTGCACCCCCTGCTGCACGTTTTCCTTCACCGTCTTCGTCTCGTCGAGTGGCGGGTCCTGCGGCAGGTATCCCACCGTATAGCCAGGACTCCACACAACCTGTCCCTGGAACTGTTCGTCCAGCCCGGCAATGATTTTCATCAGGGTCGACTTACCGGCACCGTTCAGTCCGATGATACCGATTTTGGCCCCATAGAAGAAACTGAGGTAAATGTTCTTGAGCACTTGCTTCTGGTTCTGCTGGATGGTCTTGCTCACTCCGACCATCGAGAAAATCACTTTCTTGTCGTCAACTGTTGCCATGTTTTGTTTGGGGGGAGTTAAGTTACTATTTGCTATTTCGACTTCTTGCGCCGCCGTATCTGCTCAACGACCTCACTCTTGCGGCCTATGCGGTCGAGACGCTCGAGGGCGTGGGCACGGGAAAGTATGATCTGGTGGCGATATACGATGGTGGTGATGATGAAGTAGACGAGCGTCTGAATCCACAATGCCTGATACTCGATTGTCACGTCGCTGAGCGAGCCGCCCATGGTGCTCATGCGGACGTATGCACGCACGCCGAATGTGGAGGGGAAGAGCCAGCTGACGCCCTGCCAGAATGGCGGGATGCTGACCTGGGGCCACGACACCCCGGTGAGGAACAGCAGTGGTACGGAGACGAAGACCATGAGCAGCATGACGTTCTCGCGGTAGCGCACGATACAAGAGACAATCATGCCGAAGAAGATGCAGGCCAGCGTGTAGGGCAGCATCATTGCCAGCAGGTCTTGCCAGCTGACGAGCGTTATGAATGAGAATATGCGCGGCACGACCATCGTCAGGTATGCACCCATGACGGAGTAGATCATGAAGTAGCACAGGAACTTACCGCTGATGATTCGGAAAATGCCCTGATAGTGGCGGTCGATGGGTATCAGCTCGTGATATCGGTTTCGCTCGCGTGCCGTTCCTGCTGAGAGTCCGATGCCCAGTACGAGCGTCTGCTGAAGGATGAGAATGAGCACGGCAGGCAGTATGAAGTTGCCGTAGCCTCCCGTTGGGTTGAACACAGGAACATCGTCGAAGTCCAGCGGGCGGGCGGTAATCTGCTCCTCGCGCTTGGTGTAGGGTCGTGCCATCTTCACCTGCAGTTCGCCTCCCATAGCCTGCGATACGGCAACTGATGTCTGGTAGATGGCCTTGTAGGTGAGCATGAGGCTCATGTCGCAGAACACGCTGACGGTAGCCTGCTCCATGCGGCTGAGCTTCAAGTCAAAGTCGGAGGGTATGTAGTAGATGCCCTTTGCCAACTGTCGGCTCACCAGCGACTTGGCCTCGTCGAGGTCGGCAGCGTGGCAGAGCACACGTACGTCGGGCGACGCGTCGCAGCGTCTCACGAACTGTCGGCTGAGGGTTGAGCGGCAGTCATCGACGACCACCACAGGCACCTCGTGGATCACCTCGTTGTTGTATATCCATGAGTACAGCAGTGGATAGACCAGCGGCACGATGATGAAGAAGATGAGCACACCTTCGTCGCGGAAGACCTGTTTCATCTCCTGCGCCCAGATGTAGCAGGCGTCGCTGACGGCCTCGCCTATGTTATGGAATATAGACATAATTCAGCATGGCGTTTTTAATCTTCCCGATGACGAGGCACGGCAGCAGCATGAAGGCAGTCAGTGCCGCAAAGTGGAACCAAGCCTCGAGCAGGGGGAAACCGTTGAACACTGTTATCTGGTAGAGCATATAGTAGTGGCGCAGTGGGAACAGCCACGACAGCGACTGCAGGGCTGCGTCCATGCCCATGACGGGGAAAGCCGACCCGGCCATCGAGAACGACAGCACAGCCCACAGCGAGCAGATACTCATCGACATACGCAGCGAGGGGAACAGTCCGAAGGCAAAGATGCCGAAGCCCTGCGAGGCCAGTACCTGGAGCAGTCCGAGCAGTATGATGTAGCCCGCACCGCCCTCATGTGGGAAGTGCAGCACGCCGAAAATGTAGTACTCGTAGCCGTAGACCAGTGAGAGCCAGATGAGTGTGTGGGGAAGGAACTTGCCGAGCATGGCGGTGAGCATATGTCCGTTGGCCATTCGCATCCATTCCTTAGAGCGGCCGAACTTCAGCTCAGTGCCTATGCTGTAGGCTGTTATCAGGAAAATGAACAGCATGAAAACGCCCGGTACGAGCATTGTCGACAGGTATACATTGTAGTTGGTCCATGGGTTAGCCACCTGGTGCAGGTCGATGCGTATGGGCTGTAGGAATGCCATTGTCTGCTCGTCGCCGATGCCCTTTGCGCGCATGGTAGCCTGGCCGACAGCCGCTGAGCCGAGTGTTGAGATGGTCTTCATGTCCCTCATCAGCAGCGAGCCCGACATGACTGAGGCCATGTTGTAGTAGTATGACACCTTGGGCTGGCGGCTGCTGAGCAGCTGTTCCGTAGTGCCCTTTGGAATGTATAGGAAAGCGTAAATCTCGTTTCGCTGCATAGCGTGTCGCGCCGCAGCTGCAGAAGGGTAGGAAGCCACGATGCGCGAACTCTGGAAAGCGTCGAGACGGCGCACCAGACTGCGTGTGGTCGAAGTGTTGTCGAGGTCGACGATACCGACAGGCATGTCCTCGGGCAGTCCCTCGTCCATCATGGTGGTGAAGAACAGCATCACCGCGATGGGGAAGACCACCATGCAGAAACTGTAGATGGGGTTCGTCCAGAGAATCCTCATCTCGCGCTTCATCAACAGCCATATCTGGTTGAGTGACTTCATCTATTGCCTGACGATTAGCGACATACCGGGACGCAAGCCCTCGAGTTTCTCCACAGGGCGGGCTTTCAGCTCGAAGGTCTTCAGGTCGTACTGGCCATTGGCCTTCGTAGCCTTCCAGACGGCATACGAGCCTTGGTCCTTCATGTAGTAGACTTTCATCTTGACATCCTTGTTGAATGCAGGGACGAAAGCTGTGAACTCCGTGCCCGTCTGCATACCGTTCAGCTGGTCTTCACGGATGTTGAACGTGCCCCACATGTCGTTCATCATGGAGATGGTCATGATGGGAGAGCCGGTGCCTACGAGTTCGCCCACCTTGGGATAGATGGTGCTGACCTCGCCCTCCATCTGAGCCGTCTGCACGGTCTCGTTGATGTAGGAGCGTACTTCCTGGACGGCACCGCGGGCACGGCCCACCTGAGCCTGGGCAGCCAGCTTGTCCTCGCGGCGTGCACCGTTGACGGCCATGTCGTACTGGCTCTGTGCGGCCTTGCACTGGGCCTCCATTGCCTTGTACTGCGCGTAAGCCTCGTCGCGCTTCTGTGCAGAAAGTACACCCTCGTCGAAGAGACGCTGTACGCGGCCGTACGACTTCTCGGCAATCTCCAGTCCGGCCTTGGCCTGCTGCAGCACCTGGTATGCCCCCTGTATCTGCTCCTTTCGTGCTCCGTTCTGTGCCTTCAGCTCGATGGCCGATGCTGCATCCTCGGCGCTGCGTGCCTGCTCCATCTTGGCTCTTACCTCAGGGGCGTCGAGAATGGCCAGCGTGTCGCCGACCTTCACGTAGTCACCCTCCTTGACTCGAATTTCCAAGATGCGTCCCGGCACCTTGCTTGACACACGATACTCCGAAACTTCCACCTGTCCCTGAATTACCTCAGGTTCGCGCCCCAACGTGAAAAAGCCTATCAGGGCCACAATGATGACGACTGCCGCAAATCCGAGGATGGCGAGCAGAATGTTGTTATGCTGTGTTTTTGCGCTCATATCCTAATTCTCAATTCTCAATTCTCAATTCTCAATTATCAATTCTCAATTCTCAATTCTCAACTCTCAGCGTTCCCATGGCCTTCTTCATGTTCACCTGCGACAGCCGGAGGTCAATCTCGGCGTCTATCTGCTGCGACTTTGCCTGCAGCCAGGCCGTCTGTGCCTCCATCACCGTCGTCGGCGTGATGACACCCTCGCTGAAGCCGATGTTGGCGGTGCGCAGGTTCTCGTCGGCACGTTTCACGCTGGTCTCGGCGAGTGCCAGCCGCTTGTTGGCCTCGTCCAGCTGGTAGGCCGTCTGCGTGGCCTGCAGGGTAATCTTCTCCTTCGCCTCCGCCGTCTCAAGGTTGAGGATGGTAGTGGTCCCCTTCGACGCGCGCACCTTATACATATTGTCGCCCCAGTTCCAGACGGGAATGCGCACCAGGATACCTATATTCCAGAGGCCGGCGAATTTCTTCTGGAAGCCGTCGAGCACGTTCGGGTTGCTGATGACGTAGCCCCCCATCAAGGCCACCTGTGGCAGATTGGCAGCCTTCAGGATGTTTGTGGCCTGCTGCGACATAGCGACCGTGTTCTCCAATAACTTTATCTCGGGGCGGTTCTCCAAGGCGTATGCTACATTGAGCTGCGGGGCCGGGCTGACGGACGCTACGCTCCCGGCTTCCTCCTCGGGCAGAATAATCTGCTCGTTCACAGGCAGGCCGATGGTCTGGCAGAGCAGCATACGCGACAGCACCAGTCCGTCGTTGACCTTTGTCAGTGCCATTTCGGCTTCGTTCACCCTCACGTCGACACTCAGACCGTCGCTGCGGGTGGCCATGCCCTCGGCAATCATCTTGTTGACATTCTCGTCGAGCTTCTTCACCAGGTCGAGATAAGCCTGTGCCAGACGCTGCTTGTGGCGCAGCGAGACCACCTGCCAGTAGGCCTTGTCGGTGGCATAGATGGTTGCCTGCGCCTTGGCGTCGTGGCTGTTCTGTGCCATCAGCTCGCTGATGTCGGCCAGACGGTTCATTGCCACGATGCTGCCGCCCATGAACAGAGGCTGTGTCAGCATGACCGAACCGGCCCAGATGTTGCGCGTGTCGCTTTCAAAGGCGTCGACCACGTGCTGACCGATGGCGTTCAGCTTGCTCTCGATGACCTCGGGCGAGCTGCTGATAAGGTTTGAAACAGTCTCCATCTGCGTCGTGTTCAGGCCGAGGGCACTCAGTGTCGGAGCCAGTTTCCCGATTGTTCCAGTCAGTTCGCCTAAGGCTCCCATCGCTGCTGTGAAGCCCTCGCCGTGAGTGGCGACCGTTCCTAAGTTCGACAGCAGCTGCTGGTCAGCGGTACTCATCAACTGCACAGGCTCCGTTGTGTGCATGTAGGTACCCAGGGCACTGACATGAGGCAGGTACTTGGTTCGTGCCGACCGTCTGAGGTTGGCGGCAATCTCCTGCTTCACCTTTGCTACGCTCAGCTGCTTGTTGTTGTTCAGTGCCATAGCGCGGCAACTGTCAAGTGTCAGCACGCGTTGTGCCGCCGCAGGCAAAGTCCCCACGGCCAAGAGCCAAGCACCGAAAGCCAGAAATCTTCTCATATAGCGAATGTTTTAGTCAAACGAAAACGTCTTGCTGCCTATCATATTGCCGTCGACGAAGATGCTGACGCGGTAGTCGCCGGCTTCCAGCATTTGCGAAACGTCCCAATAGAGTACCAGGCTGGTCTCTTCGCCTGTGTACTCGATGTTCTTCTTCATCGTGTACTGCAGGTTGCGGTTCTCGTAGCTGAAGGTGCCGCCGCCGTTCAGTGTGTTGCCGCCGGGGTTCTGTATGCGTACGTAGACCGTTCGGTTGCCGTTTGCGGCAGTGATGTTGCGCGTGATGGTGAAGTTCACCTGCATCGTCTTGCAGTCGGCAATCTTCTTGACCGGCTTGTTGTTCTTCTTCAGCGCCGTGAGGCGTATGTTCGTGGCATCCAGCTGTGCTGCAATGGCCACTTTCTCAGAGAGCGATGCCTTCTCATTGCTCAGTCCGGCAATCTGTGTGTTGCGCTCGGCCAGTTCGTTCTTCACTTGCGTGTTCTCTGCCCGCAGCTGTTCGTTCTGCCGGTTCAGCGAGTCAATCTGCATCACGTAGTCGCGCAGTACGGCGCGCACCGTTGCCAGTTCCTTCTTCAGTCGTGTAATCTCGCGCGCATCCTCGGCCTTTGTCTTCTTCAGCTCCTCTAACAGCTGCTGTGTGCGCATCTGTTCCTGCGTCAGCTGCTCGATGATGGAGTCGTTGTTGATTTTCGTCTTCATCTCGCTGTATTGCAGGGTGAAGCGTTCGTACTCGTTCTCCATTTCCTGCTTGTCGAGCCGTGCCAGCTCCTGCATGTCCTCGTTGGCCTGCTTCTGCTCTTCCAGGTTCGTGTAGAGGTAGACCAGCCCGCCAGCAAGTGCCAGTACCAAGATGATAAGCGGTATTAAGTATTTCTTCATAATATAACTGTTTTCATTGGATGTTCATCAGCGCCTGCATGAATTCGTTGAGCTTCAGCAGACCGTAGCTGCCGCTGACGCAGGCGACTTCGTCGTACTGCTGTACGTCGTCGGCCTGTATGTCGCGGTGCCAGATGAGGAAGGGCACGGGCTGACCGACGTGTATGCGCTGCTCGACGGGGGTCAGGTGGTCGGGCAGTACGGCTATGCAGACGGGTTCGTCCCAGGAGCTTACTTCATTGAAAATAGGGGCGATGAGCCGCTGGTCGAGATACTCGATGGTGCGGAGCTTCAGCTCGAGGTCGCCGTCGTGGCCAGCTTCGTCGCTGGCCTCTACGTGGACGAATACGAAGTCCTGCGTGCGCAGTGCGTCGATAGCGGCCTGCGCCTTGCCCTCGTAGTTGGTGTCGGCAAGGCCGGTGGCTCCTGGCACCTTGACGATGTCTAAGCCTGCATAGCGGCCGATTCCCTGGATGAGGTCGACGGCACTGATGACGGAGCCGCTCTTGATTTGCGGGTACTGCTGCTGCAGCGTCTGCATCGACGGACGGTAGCCGCCGCTCCAGGGCCAGATGCTGTTGGCCTGGCGCTCGCCCCTTGCGGCCTTGGCCTGATTGTAGGGATGGGCAGCCAGCAGCTCCTGCGACTTCAGGATGAGGTCGTTCAGCAGGTCGGCGGTCTGCTGGGGCGTGAGAGCCTCCCCAAGCCCCTCCGAAGGAGGGGGTGTCTGGTTAGAAGAATCGGTAGCAATAGGTGACTTAACATCCCCTCCTTCGGAGGGGCTTGGGGAGGCTTTTACCAGCAGGGGCCGCCACTCCTCGTTGGGGTGGTCGTGGGGCGGGGCACAGACAATGTGCTTTGAGCCGCCTCGTATGACCAGCAGGTGCCGGTACTGGATGCCGGTGATGAAGCGGATGCGCTCGCAGCCCTGCTCACGGTTGATGGGGGCGGCCAGCGTTTCGTTCAGGTAGTCTATGAGTACGCGGGCGTCGTCGGTCTCGAGGTTGCCGCCGTTGTGGGTGATGATTTTCCCGTTCTCCAAGGTGATGATGTTGCAGCGGATGGCGAAGTCGTCGTCGCGCATCTCATAGCCGATGGAGGCAGCCTCCAAGGGGCCGCGGCCCTCGTAGACCTTGTTCAGGTCATAGCCGAGGATGGCGGTGTTGGCCACTTCGGAGCCTGGCGGGAAACCTTCGGGGACGGTGATGAGCCGACCCGTGCGGCCCCGGCGGGCCAGCTGGTCCATCATGGGCTTGTGGGCATACTGCAGCAAGGTCTTCCCGCCGAGTCGCTCGACGGGAAGATCTGCCATTCCATCTCCAAGAATGATTATGTGTTTCATCAGATATTGGCGATTGACATGATATTGGCGAATACGCCGGCGGCCGTGACGGCAGCACCGGCACCGTATCCCTGGATGAGCATCGGATACTCCTTATAGCGCTCGGTGGTGAGCAGCACGATGTTGTTGGAGCCTTCCAGCGGGTAGAAAGGATGGCCCTTCGGCACCTCCTTCAAGGCGACGCTCGTCTTGCCGTTCTCCATTGTGGCGACGAAGCGCCAGCGCTTGCCCTCGGCCTCGAGCACCTTGCGTCGGGCTTCGAAGTCGGCATCGAGCTCGGGCAGTCGGCGCCAGAAATCGTCGAGTGAGCCCTCGAAGTAGTCGTCGGGCACGAACAGGTGCTTTTCTACGTCGTCCTGCTCAACCTTGTATCCGGCCTCGCGGGTCAGGATGACCAGCTTGCGGATGACGTCGGTACCGCTGAGGTCGATGCGCGGGTCGGGCTCAGAGTAACGCTGCTCCTTGGCTCTGCGCACCGTTTCGGAGAAGGGCACGTCGGCTGCAATCTCGTTGAAGATAAAGTTGAGCGTACCCGATAGAATGGCCTCGATTTTCAGTATCTTATCGCCTGAGTTGCACAGGTCGTTGATGGTGCCGATGATGGGCAGTCCGGCACCGACGTTCGTCTCGTAGCGGAACCAGACGCCGCGGTCGCGTGCCGTCTGCTTGAGCTTCAGGTAGCTGTCGTAGTCGCTCGAGGCGGCAATCTTGTTGGCAGCCACCACCGAGATGTTGTGCTCGAGGAACGTCTGGTAGAGCTGGGCTATCTGGCGACTGGCCGTGCAGTCGACGAAGACGCTGTTGAAGATGTTCATCTTGATGATTTCCTCGCGCATGTGCTCCGTGTTTGCGGGGAATCCTGCGCGCAGCGTTTTCTCATAGTTGTCGAGGTCGATGCCGTCGCGGTCGAGCACGAAGTTGTCGACGTCGCTGATGCCCACGACGTTCAGCTTCAGGCGGCGCGACTGCATGAGGAACTGCTGCTGGGTTCGTATCTGCTCGAGAAGCATGCCGCCGACGGTTCCGATGCCGCAGATGAAGAGGTTGAGAACCTTATATTCAGAGAGGAAGAACGAGTCGTGGAGCACGTTGAGCGACTTGCGCAGGAAGCGTCCGTCGACGACGAACGAGATGTTGGTCTCGGAGGCACCCTGTGCACAGGCGATGACAGAGATGCCGCTGCGTCCCAGTGTGCCGAAGAGCTTACCGGCGATGCCGGGCGTGTGCTTCATGTTCTCGCCCACGATGGCGATAGTGGCCAGTCCGCTCTCAGCCTGCATGGGGAACATGGCTCCCGTCTCAATCTCCTTGGCAAACTCGTGGTTGAGCACCTCGACGGCAGCCTGTGCGTCCTCGTCGCGTACGCCGATGCTGGTAGAGTTCTCTGACGACGCCTGGCTGACCATGAACACCGAGATGCCGCGGTCGGCCAGTGTGGTGAAGATGCGCCGGTTGACACCGATGACACCCACCATCGAGAGGCCGGTGACGGTAATCAGCGTGGTGCCCTTGATGCTCGAGATACCCTTGATGGGCTTCATGTCGTCGTCGATTTTCTCTTTGATGAGCGTGCCCGGGTGTGTGGGGTTGAAGGTGTTCTTCACCTTGATGGGTATATTCTTGATGCAGACGGGGTAAATGGTCGGCGGGTAGATGACCTTGGCGCCGAAGTTGCACAGCTCCATCGCCTCTACATACGAGAGTTCGTTGATGGTGTAGGCACTCTTGATGACCTTCGGATCGGCTGTCATGAAGCCGTCGACGTCGGTCCAGATTTCCAGCACCTCGGCGTCGAGGGCGGCGGCGATGATGGCGGCGGTGTAGTCGGAGCCGCCGCGCCCCAGGTTGGTGGTCTCGTGGCTGTCACGGTCGCGGGCTATGAAGCCGGGGACGACGGCCACCGTCTTATCGTTGGTGATGGGGGCGAAAGCCTCCTTGACAAGCTGGTTGGTCAGCTCCGTGTCGAGTACGTGCTTGCCCTGCTTGTATTCCGTGCGGATGAAGTCACGGCTGTTCATGCGGATGCCGCCCTTGACAAGAGCCGCCACGATGTTCGACGACAGGCGTTCGCCGTAGCTGATAATGGCGTCCTGGGTCTTGGCACTCAGGTCGTGGATGAGGTAGACACCATAGTAGATGCTACGCAGCTGGTCGAACAGCTGGTCTACCTTATTAAATAAGTCGATGCGCTTACGGTCGTCCAGGATGACGGTGTCAATCATCTGGTGGTGGCGCTTCACCATCGCGTCGAACTCTTCGCGATAGCGGTCGTCGCCCTTGCGGGCCATCTCCGACGTGGCTATCAGCTTGTCGGTGATGCCGTCAAGCGCACTTACTACAACTACGACAGGCCCCCGTCCGGCTTCTGCCTCTACAATCTCTTTTAAGCTCAAAATGCTTTTCACGGAACCTACGGACGTTCCGCCGA
>CAMHIS010000044.1 GCA_946185285.1 uncultured Prevotellaceae bacterium | reverse complement strand
TGGATGTTGCACGAGATAATCTCGATGCCCAGTTTGGCCATATCGGGCTGCGCCTTCTGCATCACCTGGTCAGAGAAACCGTCGCGGTCGGTATTGAGCGAACGCAGGTCGAGTGTACCAATTATTTCACGCATATTACCCTGCAGCGAGTCCTGCAATTGTGTGGCTATCTCCTCAGGCATCATATTCAGGAAGTTCTTGGCAGCCAGTCGTGTACCTTCGTTATTAGGTGTCACGCGAATCTTTGCCACAGCGTCTACGTCGACGTTAATGAAGTCGTTGGTGGGTACGCTTTCTTCCGTTTTGATGTCGACGGTAATCTGTCCGAGATATACCTTATCGAGACGCTCGAGGAACGGTACACGGAATCCACCCTTACCGATAAGCACACGGGGCTGGGATGACAGACCAGAGATGATGTACGCAAACGAAGGTGGCGCCTTGACGTAGGAAATGAAGACGAAGAGGACAAGCAGCAGCACAGCTACCACAATGAGTGTGTAAAGTGTAATTGGATCCATAATGGTATAAAATAGTTTTGGTTAAATGCGGTCGAGGACTTTCTCAATGAGCGTGTCGATGGAGTTCTTATACTCCGTATTCATCTTCAGCGCGTAGCGGTTGGCGATGACCATGCAGCAGGTCATGGCGCGATGTCCGAGCAATGAAGCCATTCCGGCGAGGGCCGAACTCTCCATCTCGAAGTTGCAGATTTTCATGCCCTCATACTCGAATGCCTCAATCTTCTCGTTCTGCTGTGGGTCGGCAATGTCGGCACGAAGCACACGCCCCTGCGGGCCATAGAAGCCGCCGCACGAGATGGTGTAGCCGCGCACCATATCGTCCTGTGCAATCTGGTCGATGAGCTCTTCGTCGGCCACAGCGACATAGGGATTGCCCTTGACGGGGTCCCACTTCATGTGCTCCATGAACGCTCTTTCCATCGGGATGTCGCAGACGACGTTGCGCCCCGCATAATAGTTCAGCAGGCCGTCGAAACCGATGCTCTTCACCGAGGCCACAAACGAGCCGGTCGGGGTGAACGGTTGTAATCCACCGCAGGTACCAATGCGCACCATCGTGAGCGTGCGGTGCTCGTCTTTTTCCTCACGCGTGGTGTAGTCAATGTTGGCCAGCGTGTCGAGTTCGTTGGCCACGATGTCGATGTTGTCGCAGCCGATGCCATGACTCTGACAAGTGATACGCTTGCCTTTGTACATACCGGTTATGGTGTGGAACTCGCGGCTGCTGACTTCGCACTCGCGAGAGTCGAAGTGGTCGGCTACGGTATTTACGCGGGCAGGGTCGCCGACGAGGATGACGCGGTCGGCCAGCTGCTCAGGCTTCAGGTGCAGGTGGAAGCACGAACCGTCATTATTGATGATCAGTTCAGATTCCGGGAAGGTTCTTTTTGTTGTCATAGGGCTTGTTTTGTTTTATTGGTTTATAGCTTTTATCTCAGCGTAGCGTATGATTTTCTCCATCTGTCGTATGTCGCTCTCCAGCTGGTAGTATTCCTGTTCGCAGCCAAGAATCTCGGCTTGCATATTGCTTCTCTCGGCAATGTCGGCCTTTGTGGCATAAAAGATGCGCATTTTCTCCAGATTGCTTCCCAGCTCGTCGTACGACTTGCGCATCTTCATCAGGTTTGCGATGCGCTTGCTGTTGTCGGCATCCTGAAAGTCGGACAAACTGTTGTAGACAATATCGTCGTTGATGATAAACGTGAATTCAGGTTCTTTCTTCTTCTCCTCCTTGGGGCGTCTGCCGGCATTGTTCAGTCGGTCGAGCGTTTCCGTTCGCAATTCCCCGTCGCCCCAGGTATCGGCAATTCGCTCAATCCTGGCCCTGCTCCTGATGGCCGCCTTGTCGAGTTCTTCAGTCGAGTAAGTGATGCGCTTCTGGTTGGGAATAAAGGTATAGATGCACACCTTCCCTTCAGGCTGTCGGCGGTCGGTGGCAAAGTAGCCGATGCCGTTCATCTCGTCGATGGCGTACATATAGTCGTTGGCGCTCGAGTTGAAGGGCAGTCCGATGTTCTCGGCGAGCAGGTATTTGCCTGTCTCAGAGTCGTAGCGCGACACATAGATGTCGAGTCCGCCCAGCCCTTCGTCGCTGATGGCTGCAAAGTAGAGCGTGGTACCATCCGACATCATAAACGGATAGTTGGTGCGCTGGTATTGTCCGAGTCCCTCAAGCGGTGCCGGCTCGCTCCACGTGTTGCCAAGCAGGTCGGCCGTGTAGAGCCGTCCGTTTTGTGCGAACCAGCACTTGTTGCCAAGCTGGTTGACGTAGACGGTCGAGTAGGGCTGGTCCTCGCTCCTGAAGAATCTGTTGTAGCCCGTGACGGTGCCCGCCTCAGCATTCAGGCGGTATGACTCCAGAAAACTCTGCTTGTCGACCACGGCGCTGTCGATGAACATAATCTGCTGGGTTGCCTCAAGCATATTCTCAAACAACTGCTCCTCTCTTGACAGTTCTACCACAACGGGCACAACCTTCTTTCTGACAGGGGCTTTGCGCTTCTGGGCGATTACCGGCATTGCCATCATGGCCGCTAATAATATGGTCGTTATCTTCATTTTTCTCATTATCTCAAAAGTTTTTGATTTACAAAGATACGGAGAAAAATCAAATAATCGTGAATCCGGCCTGAAGAATTATATGTTTTTAATACTCTTCGGTCAATTTCCCCTCTTGCTCCAGCGCTCTCCAGATGGAATAGCGGGCCTCGGGATTCATCTGTTCGATGCGGTTGTAGAGGTCGGCAATGGCCGTGCGGTTGGTGTCGTGCTCGTGCGGACAGAGCTTCACCAGCTTCTGGTAGCCGCTGAGTTCGGCATAGCGCCTGATGTCGGCCTCGTCGATGAGGCAGAGCGGCCGTATGATTGCGAGCGGCATCTTGCGCATACGCAGCAGAGCTGGCATCGTGCCGAAGCGGCCTTGGTACGTCAGGTTCATCAGCGTTGTATGGATGATGTCGTCGCGATGGTGGCCCAGTGCAATCTTGTTGCAGCCCAGTTGCTGGGCCAGGTTGAACAGCTGCTTGCGGCGGTGCCAGGAGCAGAGAAAGCAGGGAGGCTTGGCTTTTTGAGGGGAGGGCTGCGGCGGCGCCGCAGCACAGCGAACGTCAGCGGTGGCGGTAGGCTGGAGGGTTTCGAAGCGGGTGGTGACGAGATGGAGGGGGACGTCGAGCGACGAGCAGAACTGCTGCAAGTAGTCGGCCGAGGTCTCGTAGCGGATGTTCTCCATACGCACATGAACGGCCTCTACGCGAAAGCGCGGGTGAAGGATGCGTGCGCGTCTGGCCAACAGTTCCGTCAGCAGCAGCGAGTCCTTACCACCCGAAAGGCCAATCAGCACATAGTCATCGTCCTCTAACAGCCGATAGGTGGCGAAGGCCCGTACGAACCGCTCGTTGAGCCGCTTGAACAGCTGTTCCTGCTCCGTCATTTCATAAACACGAGATATACGGCAAGGATGATGAAGAGGAAGGCCAGAATGTGGTTCCAGTGCAGGCTCTGCCCCTGGAACATGATGTTGGCAATGACGGCAAAGACGGCCAGCGAGATGCACTCCTGGACCACCTTCAGCTGAACCAGCGTGAAGGGACCGCCGTTGCCGATGAACCCCAGTCGGTTGGCGGGCACCTGACAGCAGTACTCGAAGAAGGCGATGCCCCACGAGAACACAATCACGCCGAGCAGCGGCCAGTTGTTGCTGACACCCGACTCCGACAATTTAAGATGCCCATACCAAGCAAGCGTCATGAAGATGTTGCTTAGTATGAGCAGTACAATGGTATATAATCCGTTCATAATTATTCCTTGCGGGGGAACCGCAAGGCGCACTATTATTTCTTAAGAAATTCGTCCATGTTCTGGGCAGCACGACGGCCGTCGCCCATAGCCAGAATAACGGTAGCGCCGCCGCGCACGATGTCGCCTCCGGCGAAGATTTCCAGACGCGAAGACTGCATGCCCTCGTTGACGGCTATCGTGTTCTTGCGGCCAAGCTCCAGCCCTTGGATAGACTTCGGCACCAGCGGGTTGGGGCTCACGCCGACGGCCACGATGACCTGATCGACGTCGAGCGTCACCGTCTTGCCCTCAACGGGCACAGGCGAGCGGCGGCCACTGGCGTCAGGCTCGCCCAGCTCCATTACCTGCAATACGGCCTTGCAGACGGCACCCTGCTCGTCGGCAATGTACTCGATGGGGTTGTGCAGCGTCAGGAAGTTGATGCCTTCCTCCTTGGCGTGCTTCACCTCTTCCAGTCGGGCGGGCATCTCCTGTTCCGAGCGGCGGTAGACCAGCGTGACGTTGCCGCCCAGTCGCTTGGCGGTGCGACAGGAGTCCATAGCGGTGTTGCCGCCACCCACGACGAGCACGTTCTTACCGAAGTTGATAGGCGTATCGGTCGTTGGGTTGGCAGCGTCCATCAGGTTCACGCGCGTCAGGTATTCGTTCGACGACATGATGTTGATGGCGTTCTCGCCCGGGATGTTCATGAAGTTGGGCAGACCGGCTCCTGAACCTACGAAGATTCCCTTGAAGCCATCCTTCTCAAGTTGCTCAACACTAATAGTTTTACCAACGATGACGTCGGTCTGGAAGTGTACACCCATCTTGGCCAGATTCTGAATCTCTACGTCCACGATTTTGTTAGGCAGACGGAACTCGGGAATACCATATTTCAGCACACCGCCAATCTCGTGAAGCGCCTCGAAGACGTAGACGTCGTAGCCCTTCTTCACCATGTCGCCAGCAAAGCTGAGTCCGGCAGGACCAGAGCCCACGACGGCCACCTTGATGCCGTTCGAGGGCGCAATCTCGGGCAGGCTGATGTTGCCGCTCTCGCGCTCATAGTCGGCGGCGAAGCGCTCCAGATAGCCGATGGCGACGGCCTTGCCGCCACTCTTCAGGTGGACGCACTTGCTCTCGCATTGCTTCTCCTGCGGGCAGACGCGACCGCATACGGCAGGCAGCGACGACGTGTTCTTCAGCACCTTGGCGGCTGCGAGGAACTGTCCGCGCTCGATATTCTTGATGAACGAGGGGATGTCGATGCTCACGGGGCAGCCCTCGATGCACGACGGCTTGGGGCAGTCCAGACAGCGCTTGGCCTCCTGCATGGCCATCTCCTTGGTCAGGCCGATATTCACTTCCTCTGTGCGGGTTGTGGCGCGATAGACGGGGTCGAGCTCGGGCATCACCACGCGCTCTATCAGCATGCGCTCCTTGGGCTTCATGGCCGTGCGGAGCTCCTGGCGCCAAGCGGCATTGCGGTCTGAAGCCTCCCCAAGCCCCTCCGAAGGAGAGGGTGTTTGGTTAGACTTGTTATCAGTAGAGGACACTTCAACATCCCCTCCTTTGGAGGGGCTTGGGGAGGCCATCAAGTGCTCCTCGTAGTGCTCCAGCTCTTCCTGCTCGGCGCGCTTGAACGTGCCCATGCGCTTGAACATCTCGTCCCAGTCGACGAGTGCGCCGTCGAACTCAGGACCGTCGATGCAGACGAACTTCGTCTTGCCGCCAATGGTCAGTCGGCAGGCGCCGCACATACCCGTACCGTCGACCATGATGGTGTTCAGCGAGACCTCGCAGGGAATGTTGTGCTTCTGTGCCGTCAGGTTCGAGAACTTCATCATGATGGGAGGACCGATGGCAAACACCTTGTCGACGTGCTCCTGCTCAATAAACTTCTCGATGCCGACGGTCACTACGCCTTTCTCGCCGTATGAGCCGTCGTCGGTCATTATGATGACCTCATCGCTCGATTCGCGTACCTTGTCTTCGAGAATGATCAGGTCCTTCGAGCGGCCAGCCATCACCGACAGCACGCGGCAACCAGCCTTTTTCAGTGCCTGGATGATAGGCAGCATCGGAGCTACACCCAAGCCGCCGCCAGCACAGACAACGGTGCCGTAATTTTCAATATGGGTGGGATTTCCCAACGGCCCCACCACGTCGGCCACATACTCGCCCTCGTTCAGCGCGCAGAGTTTCTTCGACGACAGACCCACCATTTGCACAACCAGCGTAATGGTGCCCTTCTCAATGTCTGCTCCTGCGATGGTCAGCGGCATGCGCTCACCCTTCTGGTCTACGCGAACAATGACAAAGTTGCCCGCTTTGCGGCTCTTGGCTATCAGCGGGGCCTCAATTTCGAAGAGAAAAACCTTCTCAGAGAACTGTTCTTTTCTGACAATTTTATTCATAATCGTATTTGTTTGTATCAATTTGCTTGCAAAGTCGGCTGCAAAGGTAGCAAAATGTTTTTAAATAGCCCAACGATTTCTCCACTTTTCATCATAAATCGGCAAAAAGATAATAGAAACAGGCTATTATGTTAGTGCGTATGCAAAAATATACATCTATGACAGAAAAAACAGAAAAAAGTTTTGTTGTCTGACGAATTTGCCGTATCTTTGCAGGCAGAATGAAGATTTTCACAAGCGCTCAGATACACGAGCTGGACAATTACACGATAGAGCACGAGCCGATTAAGTCGATTGATTTGATGGAACGGGCTGCGAAAGCACTGACGCACGCCATCACCGGACGATGGATGCCGACGGTGTCTGTTGTCGTGTTTGCCGGGCCTGGCAATAACGGCGGTGATGCCTTGGCCGTCGCCCGTCTGCTGACGGAGCAGGGCTATCAGGTAAAGACATATCTGTTCAATATCAACGGGCATCTGTCGGCCGACTGTGCCGAGAACAAGAAGCGGTTGATGGATACGAAGAAAGCTAAAAGTCAGTTTGTCGAAGTAACTCAGGAGTTCGACCCGCCACAGTTAGAGCGAGGTATGCTGGTCGTCGATGGGCTGTTCGGCTCAGGGCTGAACAAACCGCTTAACGGTGGCTTCGCTTCATTGGTGAAATATATCAATTCGTCGAAGGCCGAGGTGGTGAGCATCGACATGCCGTCGGGACTGATGACAGAGGACAATACCTATAACGTTCGCCAGAACATTGTTCGTGCCGACCTGACGCTGACGCTCGGTCAGAAGAAGCTCTCCATGCTCTTTGCCGAGAACCAGCTGTTCATTGGCGACCTTCAGGTGCTTGACATCGGTTTGAGTCGTGAGGGCATTGAAAAGACAGACTCTCAGTACACGATGCTGGAGCGCGACGACGTGAAATCTTTGTTATTGAAACGCGACCCCTTTGCCCACAAGGGCACGATGGGCAATGCCTTGATTATTGCCGGCAGCTACGGTATGGCCGGAGCCGCCATTTTGGCCACGGAGTCCTGTCTTCGCTCGGGGGCAGGCAAGGTGACTGCTTACTCTCCGCGAAAGAATGTGGCCGTGCTTCAGACCGCCGTACCCGAGGCCGTGTTGCATGTAGGCAACGAGGAGACCGCCTTTGCCGAGGCTATCGACACCGAGGATTTCCAAGCTGTGGGTATAGGTCCGGGACTGGGCACGAGTGAAACGACGGCCATAGCCATCATCGCCCAGCTTCGGCGCACACAGTGCCCGTTGGTGTGCGACGCTGATGCCATCAACATTCTGTCGAGTCATCGCGCCTGGCTACAGCAGCTGCCCAAGGAAATCATCATGACCCCCCATCCCAAGGAGTTCGACCGCTTGGAAGGGCACTCGTCTGACAGCTTCGAGCGGCTGTCGAAGGCCCGCGACCTGTCTCAACGCATCAATGCCTACATTATATTGAAAGGCCACCGCACGGCCCTGTGCTGTCCTGACGGTCATATCGTGTTCAACTCGACGGGCAATGCGGGCATGGCAACTGGGGGCAGCGGCGACGTGCTGACGGGCATCCTGACAGGACTACTGGCCCGAGGCTACGGCCGTCTTAATGCCTGTGTCGTTGGCATGTACTTGCACGGTCTGGCTGGCGACATTGCTGCCGCTGAGGTGGGGCAGGAGAGCCTCATTGCCCGCGACATCATCCGCTGTCTGCCTAAGGCGTTTATAAGAATGAGAGAATAACGTAAAAAACGAAAACGATAAAAATGGTGAAACGAACACTGATTATAGCAGCACTTATAGCATCGGGCTTTACGGCCTCAGTGGCACAAACGCAGACGGAACAATATTTGCCGGGTATCACTACCGAAGGAGCCATCTACTCACTGCCGAAGACGGCGGTGCGCATAGCCGTGCGAGTAGAGAAGACCACTTTCACACCTGGCGACTTTGCCCCCTACGCCGAACGGTTCCTGCGACTGAAGGATGTCGGCATGGAGCCGACGACGAGCTATCGCATTATCTCCGTCAGCCAGTCGGCACTCGGCGTCAGCGACTCCACGAAGTATTATGCCATCAGGTTCAACAACAAGACGGCGGCCATCAACGTAGCAAGGGCTGATGACGGCGTGTTGTTAGCGCTGAATGCTGAGCCTCGGTTCCAGTCGGTTCCCGAAGTATTCAAACCCTCACCGAAGCCGTCAGCCGTCAATCCCCGTCAATATATGAAGGAAGATATACTGGCAGCAGGCAGTACGGCCAAGATGGCCCAGCTGACGGCCCAGGAGATATACGACATACGCAGTAGCCGGAGCGAACTGGTGAAGGGCCAGGCCGACTTCATGCCCCAGGACGGTGAGCAGATGAAGCTGATGCTCAGTCAACTGGACAATCAGGACCGGGTCCTGACCAGCCTGTTTGCAGGCATCACCGTCAAGGACACCACCGAGACAGTGCTCACCATCATCGCCGATAGTGCCATGCACCGCAAGCCCCTGTTCCGCTTCTCGAAGCACTTCGGACTGGTAGAGGCCGACGACTTGAGTGGTACGCCCTACTATATCAGTATCGAGAACCTCACCAAACTGCCGCCGGTCGACGATAAGAATGCCAAGAAGAAAAAGGCCGCCTACGGACTCTACTATAATGTGGCGGGCAGGATGCGCTCTACCATCTACGATGCCAACAAAATAGCCGACGAGGCTGAATTCCCCGCCGGCCAGTTTGGTTATGTGGAGCTGCTGAGCGCCGACCTCTTCAACAAGCACTATGGCACCCGCCTGTGGCTAAACCCCATCTCGGGCGACATCGATAAGTTGGAGGCTGAGCAGCCAAAGTAGGCCCCCTCCAACCTCCCCCCAAAGGGGAGGCTTTTTTTCTACCCCATCCCTCCAAACCTCCCCCAAAAGGGGAGGCTTTTTTTAGAAGTCGAGGGGACGGCCACGGTAGAACTGGATGAGCGCCTGCTGGTAGAGCAGTTCGTAGCGGGCCTGCACACAGTCTGACTCGGCACGCAGATAGTTGTTTTTCGCTTCGTTGAACTCCGTGATGTTGGCCTTGCCGTTCTCGTACTTGGCCTGCATCAGCGTGAAGGCATCGTGGCTGCTCTTGGCGGCAACGGTGCTGCTTTCATATTTGGCCTGGGCCGCCGTCGTGTTCAGGCAGGCCTGCTGAATCTCCTTATAGAGCGTCTTCTTCGTGTTGTCGAGCCGCAGCTGCTGGTTCTCCTGCTCAATGCGGGCGTTGCGGATGCTGTTGCGCGTCTGGAAGCGGTTGAAGATGGGCACGCTCAGGTTAAGGCCGATGTACTGCGAGAAATTGTTCTTCAGCTGGGTGCTGAAAGCGTCGGCGGGGAATCCGCTCGTGGTGTAGTAGTTACTGCCCAGACCGCCGCTGAGGCTGAGCGTGGGCAGATAGCCCGCCTGCGCAATCTTGATGCTGTGGTCAGTGGCACGCAGGCGCAGCTCCTGGGCGGCAATCTCAGGCTTGATGCCCAAGGCCTCGGCATAGATGACGTCGGGGGAGGGGACAGCGGCACCGCCGCTGAACAGCGAACCTCTCATCCCATTCTGCCCATCCAGCCCATCAGGCCTCACCACAGCGAAGCCGTCAGCCGTAGGCAGCTCCAGGAGCTGGGTGAGCGTGAGAATGGCGAGCTGCTGGTTGTTGTCGGCCTGGGTGGCGGTGAGTCGGCTGTTGGCGAGCGTGGCCTGCTGTTGCGAGAGCTGTGCACCGCTGGCCTTGCCGTTGTCGACCAGTGCCTGGAGGCGGACCACCTGCATTGAGTCGATGCCGACCTGCCGGTGGGCCACGTCGCTGATCTCCATGTTATAGAGAATCTGGACGTAGGCCTGGGCCACCTGCATGCAGATATCGTTCTTGGCCTTCTCCAAGTCCTGCGTGGCGGCCTCGAGGTTCAGCTGGTTGAGCTTGATCTGGTTGGGAATCTGGAAGCCCGTGAACAGGGGCACGCTGGAGCCGAGCGAGAACGACGTCGACGAGGTGTTGGTGTTCGAGTAGGTGTTCTCGGCGGTCAGACCGCGGCCGAACGAGAAGTTCTGGCTTACGGAGCCGTTGAGGTCGGGCAGACGGCTGTTGCGTGCCGTCGAGAGCTGCAGCTCCTGCTGGCGGCACTGGTTCTCCTGCTGGAGGATGCCGATGTTATGGCTGACGGCGTAGTCGCAGCATTCGCGGAGCGACCACTGCTTCTGAGCCGTAGCGGGCTGCGATAATATCGCAGCAAACAGGACAAAAGTGGCGGTTTTCTTCATGGCTTACTCGTCTTTACTGTCGTCGGAGATAATTTCGGGGCCGCGCACCTTGTCCTTGGCGCCGATGCCCTTCTTGATTTCGATGTTCACACCGTCGGAGAGACCGGTCGTCACCTGCTTGCGCTCGTAGGTCTTGTCGTTGCCCTCACCTTTTATAATATATACGAAGGTGGTGTCGCCGCTGAACTCGATGGCACTCTCAGGGACGGTGAGCACATTGTCGGCACGGGCGAGGACAATCTCGGCATTGGCACTGTAGCCACTGCGGAGGGTACTGGAATGAGCCAGCACGACGGGCTTGCCGTCTTTTTCCTGCTTCAGCGAAGCTAACTGGACGGCGGCCTTGATCTCAAACTGGTTGGCACCATTCGACTCGGTGGCCTTCGGCGAGATGTACTCCAGGGTGGCATCGAACTGCAAGTCCTGCAGGGCACCGATGGTAATCTTCATCGGCATGCCGATGACCAGTTGACCAACCTCCGTCTCGTCGATGTTGCCGCGGAAGATAAGGTCGTTCATATTGGCCACAGTGGCAATGGTGGTACCGTCGTTGAATGTATTGGCCAGGATGACCGAATTACCCACCTTGACGGGGATGTCGAGGATGACGCCGCTGATGGTGCTGCGGATAAGCGTCGACGAGGCCTTGGCGTTCGACTTCGACACACCTTCGCGCACAATCTGGTAAGCGTCCTCGGCAGCAGCCTTCTCCTCGGTGGCCTGGCGCAACTGCTGGCGCACCTTCTCGAACTCATCGTCGGAGACGAGCTGCTGGTTGTGCAGGTTCTCCTCGCGCTGGAAGTCGACCTGCGCCTGCTTCAGGTTCAGCGTGGCCAGGCGCACGCGGCTCTCTGCCGAGCTGAGCTGTCCCATGTCGGGGATGACCTTCACCTTGGCGATGACTTCGCCGGCCTGCACATACTGGCCGGGCTCTTTCATCAGTTCGGCGATGATGCCCGAGATCTGCGGCTTGACGTTCACCTCGTTGCGCGGTTCAATCTTGCCGGTGATGATGGTTGTTTTCTGGATGCTGTCGGTCGTCGGCGTGAACTCGTTGTAGACCGTCTCCTTGGGTTGGCTCTTCTGCCAGAGGAACACGAATGTTCCGATGAAAATCAGCGCGATAATAGCGGCGATAATCAGTTTGCTGTACTTTTTCATATCTTTACTTTTTTACCTTTTTATTTTTTCTTTACTCATCCCTCATGGCATCGACGGGTTTGATGGACATGGCACGGCCAGCGGGAGCGAGACCGGCGAGGACACCCATTGCCGATACCATCAGGGCAGCAGCGATAGCCGTCCAGAAGCCCACCTGGAAGTGGGCGGCGAGGATGCCGTCCTCTGTGTTGGCAAGCTCCAGCATCTGGAGAATCATGACGGCAAAGAGGATGCCGCTCATGCCCGCCACCAAGGTCAGCACGATGCTCTCGCTGATAATCTGTCCGAGAATCATGCGGGGCGTGGCGCCGATGGCACGGCGGATGCCAATCTCTGTGGTTCGCTCGCGGACAGTCACCATCATGATGTTCGACACGCCGATGGAGCCGGCGAACAGGGTGCCGAGGCCCACAAGCCAGATGAGGAAGTTGACACCCTTGAACAGGTTGTCGAGCAACTGGAAGAGCACCTCGGTGTTGAACACCATAGCACCCTGCTCATCCGTTGGGTCGATGGTGTGGGCACGTGCGATGGTCTCGCGGATGCGGTCGGTGAGGCTCGACATCACCACCCCCTGACGGCCCGTGACGGCTATCATGTCGACGGCGTTGCCCCGGTTATAGGCCTGCTGCATGAAGGTCAGCGGCAGGATGACGCTCGTACCGGCCTCACCGCCGAAGCTGATGGCCTCGGACATGTTATAGTCGACACCCACTATCTGGTAGTAGATGTTGTCGATGCGGATGCGCTTGCCGCAGGGGTCGCCGCCACCGGGGAACAGTTCCTTGTAGGTCTTCTTCTGTATGACGCACACCTTGCGGTGGTCCTTGATGTCGGCCTCGTCAATGTAGCGGCCATAGAACATCTTCGGTTCGTTGACTTTTCTGTAGTCGGGCATGGCACCGTTGACGCCGACGGTGGCCTTGCGGTCGCCGTAGTAGGCCGTGCCGCCATTGCTGAATAGCAGGGGCGTGACGACGTCGAGTTCAGGCACGCTGTGGTGGATGCGCTCCACGTCCTTGTAGTCCATGTGCCAGTAGCGGCCCTTGCGGAATCCCTTGTAGGCCTTGCTCGTAGGCTGTGCCCACACCATGGCGCTGTTGGTGGCGAATCCGGCGAAGTTCTGCTCCAGCATCTCCTTCAGTCCGTTGCCGCCGCCCATCAGTGCCACGAGCATGAACACGCCCCAGAACACGCCGAAGCCCGTCAGGAACGAGCGGCTCTTGTTGCGCGTCAGGGTGTCGAGCACCTCGCGATACGAGTCTAAGTCGAAACGCGGAAGCCTCCCCAAGCCCCTCCAAAGGAGGGGGTGTTCAGTTACTGTATTATCGTTTTCTTTCTTCATTTTGCTTTAATTAGGTATTTAAACATCCCCTCCTTAGGAGGGGCTTGGGGAGGCCTACTCTGCTCTTAATGCTTCAATAGGACGGATGCGGCTGGCCTTGTAGGCGGGAATCATCCCGGCGATGGTGCCGGCAATGATCATCACCATCGTAGCCTCGAAGCACACGTCGAGACCGACGGTGGGGTCGAGGAACATCGTGGCCTTGAACAGCCCTGTGTCGATGGTCTCATGTCCCAAGGTGGCATCCATATACTCGTTGGCGGCCACGCCCAATACCATGCCGATGTAGCCGAAGAACGTGGTGATGATGACGCTCTCGACGATGATCAGCCTGAGGATGCTCCACGGCTTGGCACCGATGGCCTTGCGGATGCCGAACTCATGGGTACGCTCCTTGACGGTGATCAGCATGATGTTGCTGACGCCCACGATGCCGCTCAGCAGCGTGAACAGACCCACAATCCAAAGGGCGGTGCGGATGATGCCGATGCCCTGCTCCATCTGCAGGTTCTGCGTGAAGCGGTTCCACAGCCAGACGGCATCCTCGTCCTCCGGGTGGGCCTGGTGCACGGCGTTCAGACGGCGGCGGTAGTCCTTTTCGAAGGCCTCGTTGGCCTCTTCCGTCGGCAGTCCGTGGAAGGTGAACTCTATGCGGCCGGCATCGTCGGTGTTGGCACCATAGATGCGCTTGATGGCCGAGTAGCTGCTGAAGACGTTGGCGCGCCCGTTCTCCTGCTCCTTGTAGATGCCCACCACCTTGAAGGCGAAGTTGCCCACGTTGACGAAGTCGCCGATGCCGCACTTCAGTTCCTTGGCCTGCTTGTTGCTCATGACGAGCACCTTGCGACTCTCCTTCACGTCGATTTCGTTGATGAAGCGCCCGTGGAGCATCTCCACCTTGTCGATGTTGATGTGGTTCGGGTAGACACCGCTGATGCTCGTCGAGATGTACTGCTGTCCGAGACTGATGACGGCACTGGTGTTGTACTGCGCGCCCACCTCGTCGACGTTCTTCTTGAACTCCTTGGCGGTAATCTCCATGTCGCTTTCGTGCAGGCGTATGTCGCGGCCCTCCTTCAGTCCCTGGTAGGGTTTCGACGTCCATCCGCCGAACACCACCATCGACGACGAGAGGAAGCGGTTGCTCTGCTTCAGGTTGGCATTGATCAGACCGTTGCCCGCACCGAGCAGCACGATGAGCATGAAGATGCCCCACGCCACGGCAAAGCCCGTCAGCGTGGTGCGCAGCTTGTTGCGGCGCGCCGTCTGCCATATTTCTGTAATGATATCTCTCATAGCCTATTTCATCAGTCCTCCGCTGCCGAACGGTGAGGCATCGTGGTTGAGGTTCTCCTCAATCTGTCCGATGACGCCGTCCTTGATGTGTACTATTTTATTTGTCTCGTTGGCTACGCCGCTTTCGTGCGTCACCACGACGATGGTCATGCCGTCGTCCTGGTTCAGCTGTTTCAGCAACTGCATCACCTCCACAGAGGTTTTCGAGTCCAATGCGCCCGTAGGCTCGTCGGCCAGGATAATCTGCGGGTGGGTGATGAGTGCCCGGGCTATTGCCACGCGCTGTTTCTGTCCGCCCGACAGTTCGTTGGGGTAATGTTCGGCCCAGTCGAGGAGCCCCAGACGCTCCAGGTACTCCAAAGCCAGGGCGTGGCGCTTCTTCCGGCTCACGCCCTGGTAAAATAATGGCAACTCAACGTTTTCCACGGCAGTCTTAAACGAGATGAGATTGAACGACTGGAAGATAAAGCCTATCATACGGTTACGGTAGTCGGCGGCCTTGCGCTCCGACAGGTTCTTGATAGGTACGCCGGCTAATTCGTACAGGCCCGAGTCGTAGTTGTCGAGAATGCCGAGGATGTTCAGCAGCGTCGACTTGCCGCTGCCGCTGGCACCCATAATGCTGACGAACTCGCCCTTCTCGATGTCGAGGTTGATGCCCTTCAGCACGTGGAGCGGCTGCGCTCCAAAGTAGGTCTTGTTGACGTCTTGTAAGTGTATCATATTATCATTATTCTTTATTCACCAAAAGATGGGCATAGCGGCACCGTTTCTTCCCTTCGGGAACCGCTGGAAGTTGAATGTCAGCTTCAGCATCACGTACTGCGAGACGACGTTGGTGTAGGTCTCCGTGCGCCCCTGCTCGTTGATGTTGTAGCTGCGGTTGCTCAGCTGGCCGAGCAGGTCGAAGCCCTCAAGGCTCAGCGTCAGCACCTTCTTGATTAGCGGACGGCTCACCTTCGCCCCCCATATCAGCTCGTCGCGGTTCATGTCGGGGTCGCTGTAGCCGCGATGGCTATAGTTGACGAGCGTTGTGTTGAATTGCAACTCCCACGGCAACAGCAGGAAGGCTGAAACGCCGTAGCTGAAGTCGCCGGCGTTGATGCGCTGGAAGTCCTCGCGGTCGCTGGTCACGTGGTTGTAGGAGCCGCGCACGTTGGCGGCTATCTGGTGCTGTCCGCGCCCGTCCTTGTTGGCGCCGAACTTGAAGGTGAACTTCAGCTGGTCGCTGAGGGTGGTGTTGTGGACGATGCTGTTCGTAGCCTCCATGCCTGCCACGTTGTTCAGGTCGACGCTGTGGCTGTAGTTGGCATTGAGCTGGTTCTCGAAGCTGAGGCGCTCCTTCTTGTCGAGGGGCCGGCCGTAGGAGCCTCCGAAGCCTGTCTGCCAGTTGCCGTTGACGTTGACGGGCTTCGTCGTCGTGCGTCCGCTCTGCTTGTCGTAGACCATGCTCGTGGCCACGGCGTCGTAGGTGCGGCTGTAGTTGGCCATCACGTTCAGGGTGTGCTTCTTCGGCCCGCCCATCAGGTAGTAGTAGCCCATCAGGCTGAATGTCCGCGTCTTCTTTAGGTCGGGGTTCGAGTAGCTGACGCGCAGCGGGTCGCTGTCGTCGCGGTAGTTGACCAGCGACATGATGTCGGGCACGCTGGTGCGCAGCGAGGCGTTGATGTTGGCCCGACGGATGGCCTGCGAGGGCAGGTCGTCGGCAAACCAGTTGACCTTTTCCTCCGCCTTCGGGGCATACTCGATGCCTATCGACGGGTTCAGCAGCCAGTTGTTCTGCGACAGCTCCTGGCGGGTCTCGCGGAAGTAGTCGAGCGTCTTGCGCTCGTAGTTCAGGGGCAGCTCGATGCTGACGTGGCCTTCACCCAGGAAGCGGGGCTTCAGAAACAGGGTGGCCTTCAGCTGCTGGTTGTCGTCCTTGCGGGTGTAGTTGTAGCTGTTGGGCGAGTCGAGCACGCTGAGCAGGGCTTCCATGGTCGACGGCAGCAGGTCAATCTGCGTGGAGTCGTGTCCGGCCAGACGGTCCAGGCGGTAGAGGGCGTTCTCGTTGTCATCATAGGAGTGGCTGTACTGATATTCGAGGCGCAGGCCGTGATTGCCCAACCCGAAGTCATAGCCAGCACCCAGTTCGGCATCCCAGCTCTTCGAGGGTGCGTCGGTGTAGCTGTTGCGGAAGTCACGGCTGCCGCCCGTCTTCATATACTGCAGGTCCTGCAGCTGGTAGTTGTGCGACTTGCTGTTGTTGTAATTCACGCCTGCCGAGAGCGAGATGACGTCGGCCATCACCTTCACGTCGGCATTGCTGTAGATGCTCAGGTTCAGCGCCTCGTTGTCGTTCTGGCTCTGCGTCTGGCGGCGGTTGAGGGTCAGCTGGCGGTACTTGTCGGGATTCACGAAGAGGTCGTCGAGCAGGTCGCCATACTGTGCCGGGTCGGCATCAAACTGTGCCGAGCGGTTGGTGCCCCAGCTGTCGCCCGACGTATAGTTCACGTTGAGTCTGGTTCTGCCTACGAACCCCTCCGGCGAATAGTTCACAGTAGCATTGGCACCGAGGCTCTTCGAGCGGTTGCGGTTGTAGTTGGCCTGCCGGCTGTAGGTGTCGCCGCCGGCGAGGTAGGTCTGCGACGAGGTCCATGTGTCGGTGTGACTGTTGTTGTGCGAGCCGTTGACGCTGATGCCTGCCGAGAACTTGTCGTCGAAGTTGCCATAGTTGTAGCCGATGTTGGCCATACGCATCGTGGTGACGCCCTGGGCCGTCTGCGGCTCGAAGGCGGCCGCGTCGGCACCCATCGCCGTGAAGCCGTAGCTCTGGTCGTTCAGGTTGTTGAGAGAGCCCTGCACCGACAGGCGCGACTTGCCCTTCGTGTGGACACCCAGCAGGCTGGCCAGGTAGCGGTCGTCGGTGCCGCCGCCCACCTGGGCATTGCCGAAGGTGCTGACGGAGTACTTCTTCTTCAGGCGCACGTCCATCACGAAGCTCTTGTCGTTCATGTCGCGCCCCATCATCTGCGTCAGCTTGCCCTTGCGGTCGAACACCTTGATCTTGTTCACCGTGTAGGCGGGCAGGTTTTCCAAGGCCGCCTTCGGGTCGCCCTCGAAGAAGTCGCGCCCGTCGACCAGCAGGTTGTCTATCTTCTTGCCGTTCACCTTGATCTCGCCGTCCTTGTTCAGCTCGGCTCCGGGCAGCTGGCGTATCAGTGCGTCGAGCATCGAGCCCTCGGCCAGGTTGAAAGCGTCGGCATTATAGACGATGGTGTCGCCGCGCGTCACCATCTTGATTTTCGTGCCTGTCACCGTCACCTCGCCCAGCATCTTCGACTCAGGCCGCATCTCGATGCGGCGTACGTCGATGTCGCCCTCGCGCTTGTACTTCACCTCGAAGGGTTTGTACTGCGTCTTGAAACCAAGACACGACACGCGCAGCAGGTACTTGCCCTTCTCCTTGACGGGCAGTTCGAACATACCGAAGTGGTTCAGCAGGAACGTGTCGGCAGGCTCGGGGTGGAAGGTGGCAATCACGCTGCTGTCGGCAGCCGCCATCAGCACGATGGAGGCATCGGGCATCGGCTGGTTGGTGAAGGCCTCTACCACGCGCCCCGTCACCACGCGGTTCTCTCCGCGCTGTGCCGAGGCATGGGTAGCGGGCCATAGGAAGGCCAGTGTAAACAGCAGCAGGCTATACAGTTGATTCATGCTTTTGTCTTCATTTTACTCTTTAGACGCAAGAAGGGTCAGGATTGTTGCGTATCGTACGCAACTTTAACATCTTCTAACGTGATGCCGAGCAGTTGCATCTGCCGGAACAGCTCGGGCAGGCGCTCCTTCATGAACGCCCGCTTGCGCTCTTTCAGTATCTGCTTCTTGGCACCAGGGGTGACGAAGTAGCCCAGGCCGCGCTTATTATATATAATGTTCGCGCGAGCCAGCTCGTCGTAGGCCTTCACTGCCGTGTTGGTATTCACCTCCAGCAGCACGGCGTACTCACGTACCGACGGTATGCGGTCGTCGTCCTTGTACTTGTCGGCCAGTATCTCGTCCATCAGCCTATCGGCCATCTGGATGTATATTGCTTTGTCGTTAGTGAAATTCATACGTTCGCAAATTTATGGGTTACAACCTGCCAGCGGCAGAACAGCCAGTAGGCCAGCCAGGTGAAGAGGGCGATGAGGCCAGAATTAGCGATAATCCAGAAGATTATTTGTCTCGTAACTTCATCTTGCGCAACCGGTGTGTCGCGGTAGCCCAGCATATTGGCCGTTGCGACGATGCAGGCAAATGCGATGACAACCACAGCCGAGGTGGCAATGAAGTGGAACTTCCTGAAGAACACGCCGCCCAGCAGGAAGAAGGCATGGATGGCAATGAGGGCGGTGTACTGCGAGGTAACACTCAGCGGGTTGTCGCCCGTGTACTCTCCAGAAGGGAAGGTTCGCGTATGGGGGAATATCTTGAAGAAATCGTCAGCAGCCGACTGCACGGGGTAGTCTGTCATCGTGAGGTAGGCCATGTGAATCAAGTCGGCTACGAAGAAGGGTAGAAATCCTCCTACAATAGAGAATACTAACAGGTAAATCCAGCGCGACAGGAATTTTTCCATGTTCGAGGCCGGCAGCATCAGCCAGGCAATGCGCTGCTGCTTCTTCTGCTCGCCGCGATAGAGCGTGCTGGCGCTGATGAGAAAAAAGATGTACATGGCCATTACGCTGAACACCCCGACTGCCTCGCAGATGGCGCTAACCCTCATCATCATCCGTGTCTCAGGGTTCTGTTCATAGTCAAATCTGGAGTCATGGAAACCTATCTCATGGGCAAACCAGAAGAAGAACAGATAGAGCAGCACCATGCATAGCGCACCCCACATCATGGCCTTGCGGCCCTCAAAGAAATCGAGCTTCAGCACGCGCCCGAAGCGTGTCATATCAAACTGTTTCATTTTACCAATCCTTTCGTTACAGCGTTAAACAATAATTCCAAATTCACCTGTGTCTCGGCCTGTCCGTCGCGGCGGAGAGCCATCACGGCATTGCCCTGCAGCGTAGGCTCAGCATAGAGCACGCCGTCTGCCATGTCGGGTGTAGCGCGTAATCGCGCGTCCATCGCGCCGGGCTGGCGGTATTCAAACACGTACTTATCCATTATCTCCTGAACCGAGGCATTGAGCAACAGCTCGCGCTGGTTCAGCATCAGGATGTGGTCGAGCAGCGCCTCCACGTCGTGTACCTGGTGCGTCGAGATGATGATGGTCTGGTCGTCGCTCATGTTCTGCGCCACCGTCTTGCGGAACTGCGACTTCGAGGGGATGTCCAGCCCGTTGGTCGGCTCGTCCATCAGCAGCAGCCGCGTGTTCGTGGCCAAGGCAAACGACATAAAGACCTTCTTCTTCTGACCCATCGACAGCGCGCCGAGGTCGAGGTCGGCCGTCAGTTCGAAGTCGCGCAGACAAGCCTCCAACCGCTCCTGGCTGAACTTCGGGTAGAACGGCGCCATCAGCTCCACATACCGCTTCAGCGTCATCGCCGGCAGCTCAAACTCCTCCGGCACGAGGAAAATCTCCTCCAGCATCTCCGCCTGCCGCTTGTCTGTTGCGTATGTTGCTGTATTACAGCAACAAACGGAACCGGCCTGCGGCCGCAGCAGACCCGCAATGAGGTAGAGCAGCGTCGACTTGCCCGTACCGTTCTTACCTAACAGCCCGTAGATTTTGCTCTCCTCCACCCGCAGGCTGAAACCGTCAAACACCCGTTCCTTCTGGCCCGGGTAACTGAAACTGATGTTGTTTACTTCTATCATTTTTATTAGCGTTTTAGTGTACTACTTCAATAGAACACTGCAAAGGTAATACAATTCTTCGTTCCCTCCAAACTTTTTGGCAGAAAAAATAAGGTGGGAATGCTTTTTTAACATTTCTACCTTATTATATTACAGCGCAGAACTCCCTGGGAAGAGCAAAACCCGCCACGTTTTTCCGAAAAACCGCCACGTTTTCGCCAAAACGTGGCGGGTTTTGCGGAAAAGGCGGCGGGCCTCAGGTCTCAGCGTCTCACTTTCGTATTTGTCTCATTTTCCTGCATGATTGTCATTCGTACTTTTCAACCCTCACTTCCGTCACTTCCCTCACCTGAACGGGGTGACGGAAGTGACGGAAGTGAGGGTTGTTTCCTGTGAATCACAATTATATACAACATGCTAATCATCATTGCTCTTTTCATCGTCGTACAGTTTTATTGGTTTGACGTTGCAGAGATAATGAAACGATTGCCGACAGCCTACGCCTCATCCCTACAGCTTATGGATGATTTCCCTAAACTTCCGGGTAGATTCCCTGACAGTTGGAAACGGCGGCCTTTGCCTGATGTAAAAGTCTACGTCTGCACAAATTCGCCGGCATTATACAAATTTAACGCTTTTGCAAACTGTCGTATCGGATTTTTTACTACTTTTGCACAGTAATCATAGAACATACATTACGAATCTTTCGTATTACCTAAAGATAAATATAATCATAACCAAAACAACAAATGAAAAAACTCTTTTTACCCTTACTGCTCATGTTTGCAGTGGCTGCCAATGCAGCAGAAAATCCCGTGTTGACAATCGAAGGTGGTCAGGTTAAAGGCGTTCTGGCCGACGACCATCCTGATGTGTATGTCTATCGTGGCATTCCCTACGCCGCACCTCCCATCCGTGAGAACCGCTGGAAGGCCCCGCAGCCCGTCGTGCCCTGGAAGGGCGTGAAGATTTGCGACACCTTCGGGAGGCCCAGCTATCAGGCTATCCAGTACACTGGCGGCTACTATACCGAGTGGGGCTATGGCAAGGAGGCCGCTTTCAGCGAGGACTGTCTCTATCTGAACGTATGGACGAAGGCTCCTGGTCAGGTTAATAAGAAACTGCCCGTTGCCCTGTGGATTCACGGTGGCGGCTATCGCGAGGGCTTCGGCTCTGAGCCTGAGTTCGACGGACAGGAGTGGGGCGCCAAGGACGTCGTGCTCGTCTCCATCAACTACCGTCTCGGCATCTTCGGATTCCTCTGTCATCCCGCATTGGCTGAGGAGAGCCCCAACAAGGTGTCAGGCAACTACGGTATCCTCGACCAGATTGAGGCTCTGAAGTGGATTAAGAAGAACATCGCACAGTTTGGCGGCGACCCCAACAACGTCACCATCTTCGGACAGAGTGCCGGCGGCGGCAGCGTGCGCACGCTCTGTGAGTCGCCCCTGGCCCGCGGCCTGTTCCACAAGGCTGTCATCATGAGTGCCCAGGGACTGAGCATCCCCAATCCCAATGGCGGCGGCATGATGGGTGGCCGTTACAGTGGCGGCTCTATCGAGGATGCAGCCAACAACGCCAAGAAGATGTTCGACTGGGCTGGCATGACCGACCTGCAAAAGATGCGTCAGGCCTCGACAGAGACCGTCTTCGCACTGCCCACCATCTATCAGCAGGTGAACAGCGCCGGACAACAGCAGCAGGGCGGCTTCGGCGGTATGATGCGCATGGGCATGGGCTTCATGCCGATGCTCGACGGCTACGTCAGCAAGAAGAGCTTCGACGATGCCACCCGTGAGGGCACGCTGGCCGACGTACCTTATATGATTGGCTTCACCCTCAACGATATGGGCAACATGGCTCCCAACATTGCTGAGTTCTGCAAGGTTCGTGCCGAGAAGGGCGGCAAGGCCTGGGCTTACGAGTTTGCCCGTCCGTTGCCCGACGACGGCAGCCATCC
>CAMHIS010000043.1 GCA_946185285.1 uncultured Prevotellaceae bacterium | reverse complement strand
TATTATGGCGTCGCTAATGCGGCGTAGTTATTCAAAATTTAACGAACTATTGTTAGATGAATATGGATAATAATAACGACAGGAATGGTCGTACAAAAGATGTAAAGGGCGCTTTTTTTCCAACCCCTGCAGCCCAGTTTGAAATGCCTGACTGGTATGGCGATATGCTTGTAAGCATTAAAGAACTTGTCACAAATGGCAGAAGGCAGGTTATGTTTACTGCCAATGTCCAGATGTCGATGATGTACTATCGTATTGGTCAGATTATTCTGCAACGACAAAATAACGAAGGCTGGGGGAGCAAAGTTGTTGACCGTCTTTCAGCGGACTTGAAAAATGCTTTCCCTGAAATGCATGGTTTCTCGCCTCGCAACCTGAAATATATGCGGCGCTTTTATGAAATCTGGCCAGATGAAGTAATTGTGCAACGCACCGTTGCACAATTACCGTGGCGACACAATATCTGCCTGATGGAAAAAGAATCATGGGGACAGGTACTTGATTCATAAATATAAACTGTAGCATTCCAAAATAATTGATTATTTTTCTTTGTAAACAAAGCGACCAGGGATCGAGCGGCAAACGAAATATGGCTGAAAGATGTCGGATGTATGATGTAAGAATGAAGCTGTAAGAGTTAAGAAGAAAAAACATTTATAGCACAAAGAAAATAAATAAGTTGTACCTTTGCAGAAAGAAATATTTAATTATGGCACTGGCAGTAAACATAGAAGACCTGCTGAATAAGCAGAAAATTGAATCCAATAGGATTGAGTTCAAAAAGGGCTGGAACCCTGCAAGCATATACCATAGTGTTTGTGCTTTTGCAAATGATATTGACGACCTTGGAGGTGGTTATATCGTCGTTGGTGTGGATACAGAAGAAGATACAGGCTTGGCCATTCGACCTGTGGAAGGGGTACCCATCGAGCAGATAGATGGTATCCTACAAGATATGGTTGGCTTTAACAATAAAATGTCACCCTATTATTTGCCTAGGACAAGTGTAGAAGAGGTCGATGGTAAACCTGTTCTCGTGATATGGTGCCCTGCCGGTATCAATAGACCATATTCTGTGCCTGAGAATGTTACTTCTAAAAACAATCCTAAGGAGTTCTTTTATGTTCGCAGTGGTACAAGTAGTATTATTGCAAAAGGCGATGTTCTTGATGAATTAAGGGAGTTGGCCAGTCGAGTGCCATTTGATGAACGAGGTAATCCAGATATTAAGTTGGAGGACATCTCGACAGTTCTATTACGTGATTATCTGGTAAAAGTTGGCAGTAAGTTGGCTAATGAACTGTATGAAAAGCCATTGAGTGAAATCTTGGAACAGATGGATTTGTTTGTTGGGCCAACGGAGAACAGAATGCTAAGAAACGTAGCGGCTTTGATGTTCTGCGAGAATCCCAGCAAGTTCTTCAAGCGGACACAAGTCGAAATCGTGTTTTTCCCTGAAGGACGATTAGTAAATCCCAATAATCTCTATGAGGGGCCTGTTATTAAGGGCTCTGTGCCTCAAATCATAGATCGTACGCTGGAATATATGGATAGAATGTTGGTGATGCAGAACGTCAGCAAGCCCAAGGATGACAACCACAGCAAGAAGTTTTATACTTATCCATATCAAGCTTTGGAGGAGAGTGTTACCAATTCGCTCTATCATAGGGATTATCGTGAGTGGGAACCTGTGGTGATAACTGTTGAACCCAAGGGTATTACTATCCAAAACGTAGGTGGTCCAGACCGTAGTATCTCGTCTGCTGATATTAGTCGTTGCGAATTGCTGGTATCAAAACGTTATCGTAATCGTCGTCTGGGTGAATACCTGAAAGAATTGGATATGACTGAAGGACGTAGCACAGGTATTCCAACCATTCAAAACGAATTGAAAAAGAATGGATCGCCTCGTGCCATAGTGGTAACTGATGACGATCGTACTTTCTTCCGTATCACAATCCCATGTCATGAAGCAGCAGGTAATATTATTGCAGATGTTGCAAAGACGGATACTACACAGACAACTACACAGACAACTACACAGACAACTACACAGACAACTACACAGACATCTACACAGACAACTACACAGAGAATAATTGAGATGATGAAAGCCAATTCAGAGATTACTATAGAAGAATTGGCAGCTACATGCGAAATAACCCGTGATGGTGTAAACTATCACATTAGGAATTTAAAGAAGAAGAATAAGATCCGTCGCATAGGTGGAGATTTCGGTGGACATTGGGAAGTAATTGATGATAAGGTATTATGATTATCATTGAGTGAAACAAAAAAGCGAGCAAAGCGGCAGAGCCGAGCGCGTTGAAAGACAATTTTCAAATATTCTGAATAATGGTCAACGAGGAGATAAAATATCGTATCAGACAGTCACTGGGCTTCCCACCGACGGCTGAACAGGAACAGGCCATCAGTGTGTTCGCCGACTTCATGGCCGACCGCGACAGCCGCACGGTAATGATACTCCGGGGGTCGGCAGGCACAGGAAAGACCACGCTGGCCGGTGCCGTCGTCCGTGCCTTGAACAGTCTGAAACAGAAGCTCGTGCTGTTGGCCCCCACGGGACGGGCGGCAAAGGTCTTTTCGCTCTATGCCGGCAGTGCGGCCTACACCATCCACCGCCGCATCTACCGCCAGAAGACGGCGGGCGACCTCTCAGCCTTCAACCTGAATGTAAACCTTCAGCGAGACACTTTATTTATTATAGACGAGGCTTCGATGATAGCCAACCAAGGACTGGGAGAGTCAGCATTCGGCTCGGGCTGTCTGCTCGACGACCTCGTAGAATTCGTCTACAGTACTGACCAGAATTGCCGTATGCTCCTTATTGGCGACCCGGCCCAGCTGCCACCAGTCGGCGAGGATGAGAGTCCCGCCCTTTCTGCCGCCATGCTCCGTGCCTACGGCATGAGGGTCTACGAGACCAGCCTCCACGAAGTACTCCGCCAGAGCCAGGAGTCGGGCATTCTCTATAATGCCACTGCTATCCGCCAAATGCCTGTCCCCATTCTGCCACGCATCCGCTTCAGCGGTTTCCCCGACATCAAGGTGGTTCCTGGCGACGAACTGATAGAGTCGCTGGCCACCAGCTACAGTCGTGCCGGACTCGACGACACCATCGTCATCACCCGTAGCAACAAGCGCGCAAACATCTATAATCAGGGCATACGCCGCACCGTTCTTGACCGTGAGGAAGAACTCTGCCGTGGCGACCGGCTGATGATTGTGAAAAACAACTATTTCTGGGTGACTACGCCCACTAAGTTAGGGGGCATGTATATCGCCAACGGCGACATCGCCACCGTGCAGCGTATCCGCAATATCCACGAACAATATGGTTTCCGCTTCGCTGAGGTGACACTACAGTTCCCCGACTACGATGACTACGAGCTGACAGCCACCGTACTACTCGACACCCTGGCCTCAGAAGCCCCGTCACTCACCCGTGAGCAGCAACAGCAGCTCTACGACCGCGTGATGGAAGACTATGCCGACATACCCCTGAAAGCCGACCGTCTGAAGAAGCTGAAGCAGGACCGCTATTACAACGCCCTGCAGGTGAAGTTCGCCTACGCCGTCACCTGCCACAAGGCACAGGGCGGACAGTGGTCACACGTCTACATCGACCAAGGCTACATGACCGACGACATGCTCACCCCCGAATACCTGCACTGGCTCTACACCGCCTTCACCCGTGCCACTGACCGTCTGTTTCTGGTCAACTGGCCAAAGACGCAGGTGGATGAAGGCTGAAAGTCAGAATGTCTCGGCAAGCACTTGCTCAACGACCTTCGGGAAGTATTCCATCTCCAGCAGATGCTCTTTCCCGGCAATGTCGTCTACACTGTCGTCAGGACTGAGGGCGCAACGATACTGGGCAATTATCTCACCGCCGTCACAGACGGGCGTGACCCAATGGACGGTCATGCCCGTCTCAGTTTCACCGGCAGCCTTGACGGCCTCATGTACGTGGTGCCCCCACATGCCCTTGCCGCCATACTTCGGCAGCAGCGCGGGGTGAAGGTTGACGATGCGGCGCGGGAAGGCGTCGATAAGGAAGTTGGGAACCAATGGCAGGAAGCCCGCCAGCACGATGAAGTCAATGGCGTGCTCACGGAGCAACGGCAGCATGACCTGCGGGTCGTTCAACTGAGCCTTCGGCGTGACGGCAGTCGGCACCCCGAGGCGCGTAGCCCGGTCGAGTGCCAATGCGTCGGCCTTGTTACTGACGACGAGGGCGCAGTTGACGCGGTCGCTGCCCTCGAAATAGCGGATGAGATTTTCGCAGTTCGTGCCGCTTCCCGACACGAAGATGGCTATATTTACTTTTTTCATATTCTATCTGTTCAATACATATTCTAACACTTTCTCCTCCTGGCGGAAGGGGCGCAGCTGCTCGAGCCCAAGATAGCTGACGGCATCGGGGAATAGTGCCTCCTCGGGAACAAGACCGATAATCTCAGTGCCGGTGACGCGGGTGCCTTGGAGCAGGGCCACGCGGCTCACCTCGTCGAAGAGCTGGCGCAGCGAGGTGACGTGGAAGTTGGTCAGGTTGCAGCTGACCTGGGCGAAGCCGTACTCAGGGATGTACCAGCCGATGGCCTTGACGCACTTCAGCGTGCCGGGACGGCCTTGGTAGCCGCGCTCGCGGACTTGGCGGGCGATGGCGGTGGCGGTATCTACGGATGTGGTGGCGAGGTTGAAGTTGACGGCGATGAGGAAGTCGCGGGCACCGACGACGGAGCAGCCGGACTTTAATGAGGAATGAGGAATGAGGAATGAGGAATGGGGCAGCAGGTCAGGGCAACGGGCTGGGTCAGCCAATTTCTCAGCAATGCCTTCGTACTCGCCGGCACGGCAGACGGCAAGGTTGCGGAACTCAGGGCGAAGGGCGGCAGCCTCGTAGAGGTAGACGGGAATGCCCAACTCGTCGGCCATGCGGCGGCCTAACTGTCGGGCCAACTGTGCACACTCGTCGAGGGTGATGCCACGGACGGGCACGAAGGGCAGCACGTCGGTGGCGCCGATGCGGGGGTGGGTGCCGTGATGGCGGCTCATGTCGATGAGCTCGCTGGCGGCCTTCGCGCCACGGAAGGCGGCCTCGCTGACGGCTTCCGGCTCACCGGCAAAGGTGATGACGGTACGGTTGGCGTCGGCTCCGGGGTCGACGTTCAGCACCTTGACGGCACTGACACTCCCGATGGCGTCGGCTATCTGGTTGATGACGGTCTTGTCGCGGCCCTCACTGTAGTTGGGCACGCATTCCATGATTCTGTTCATTGCGGCAGTTGTTCTAAGAGTATTTCAATGAGTCGGGGCACACCGTATTGGTCGATGTCCTGTTCGGGAATCCAGAAGTAGTCGGCGGGCAGCGGCGGGCGCCCGGCGGGAGTCCAGAGATAGAAGTCGGCGTAGAGGACGCGGTGGGTGAGGACGTGCTTCTGGTTACGGCGCAATAATATTGCGCCAGACGGGACCTGACTGGTGAGTAGCGGTTCGTAGAGGCCCTGCCAGATGTCGCCGGCAGGGCGGCGGTGGATGGCGGTATAGCCGTTGCAGCGTATATAGACATAGGTGAGGCGGCGCTCCTTGACCTTCGTGGTCTTGAGCTTCACGGGGAGCTGCCCTACCCTGCCCTCGCGCAGGGCGGCGCAGGTCTCCATAAGGGGGCACTGCTGACAGCGGGGCGACTGCGGGGTGCAGAGGGTGGCGCCGAAGTCCATGATGGCCTGGTTGTAGACAGCGGCACCGCCGTTGCACAGCGAACCTTCGGGGAGGAGCGACTGGGCGAGGGCGGCAAACTCCTTCTTGCCATCGGGGGTGTTGATGGGGGTGGCGATGCCGAAGTGACGGGCAAGGACACGGTAGACATTGCCGTCGACGACGGCGGCGGGGAGGTCGAAGGCGAAGGAGCCGATGGCGGCGGCAGTGTAGTCGCCGACACCTTTCAGGGCGCGGAGGCCTTCGATGGTGGTGGGGAAGCCACCACCCGCGATGATCTGGCGGGCGGCAGCGTGGAGGTTGCGGGCGCGGCTGTAGTAGCCAAGTCCCTGCCACTCGCGCAGCACCTCATCCTCGGTGGCAGCGGCAAGGTCATCGACCGTTGGCCAGCGGCGCATGAAGCGCTCCCAGTATTCCCAGCCCTGACGGACCTGCGTCTGCTGCAGGATAATCTCCGACAGCCAGATGGCGTATGGGTCGCGGGTCTGCCGCCAGGGCAGGTCGCGGCCGTTCTCTCGGAACCAGCGCAGCAGGGTTAGGGTGAAGTCGCTCATCATTCCTTATTGATTATCTGCACATGGCCTCACAAAGGCTATCCTGCATGTCACGACCGTCGGCCATCCGCGCCACCCCCTGATTGATGATGCAGAAAGCCAACAGATGGCCCTCGGCCGACGTACAATATCCCGCCAGACTGGAGATGCCGCTCACCGACCCCGTCTTGGCGTGGACATTGTCGATGGCGCGCCCCTTCTGCATACGGCTCTTCAGCGTACCGTCAAGTCCCGCTATGGGCAGAGCGTCATAGAGGGGTATGAACATCGCCTCGTGCTGCCAGGCATAGCGCAGGAAGGCCACCTCGAGTTCTGCCGACACATAGTTGTAGAGCGACAGTCCAGAACCGTCGGCTATGCGGTAGTCGCCTGGCTGCAGGCCCGCGCGCTGGATGGTCTGGCGCACCTGCGAAGCTGCCAGCTTGGCGGTAGCCGTCTTGTTGTTGGTGAGGGTGGCCAATTGGTAGAACATCGACTCGGCATAGAGGTTGTCGCTCTCCTTGAGCATATCCACCATCACCTGGGCGATGCTGTGGCTGCGGGTGCCGACGAGTCGGCGGGTGGCCCGGGGCTGGTTCTGTGGGCCCTGTGCGCTGACGGTGATGCCGCCGCGCTTCAGCTCGGCGGTAAACTGTTCGACAAACGTATCCTTGCGGTCGCAGAGCAGCGGGGTCAGCACGGGGTTGTCGTCGTCCCAGCACCAGCCCTCGCCCAGACGGTCGGCATCCTTGAACGACGTGTCGGCCACGATGCGCCCCTGGATGGTTGCGATGCCCATCTGGCGCAGCTGACTGACAAAGGCCTGCATATCGGTGCGGTCGAACATCGGGTCCATGCCGCCCACGCAGATGACGTTGCCAATGAGCGTGTTCCCGGCAATACGGCCGGTAATATAAAGCGACGTGCGCAACTGATAGTCGGCACCGAGCCGGTCGAGGGCGGTGATGGCCGTCAGCAGCTTCATCGTCGACGCCGGGCGGAGCCGCTGCCGGTGGTTATAGGTATAGACCGTCGAGTCGGCGGTCAGGTCATAGACCATCAGGCCCAGCTGCGTGGTCTCCAGCAGGGGCGACGTCAGTATCGAGTCCATCCGTGCCTTGAGGCGCACAGTCCAAGGCCGTGTGTCGGTCACGAGTGTATCGGCCGCAAAGACTTCCGTCTGAGCCACCACCTTTGTCGTGCAAAGGAAAAAAGCGAGTACAAATAACAAAAAATGCTTCATTTCGTCTGCAAAGATACAAAAAATTATTATCTTTGCAGCGTCAAACAAGAATTTTATGGTTTACAAATACGATTTCCTCGTTATCGGTGCCGGAGTGGCCGGCATGAGTTACGCCCTGAAGGTTGCCCGGGCTAAAAAGGGCAGCGTGTGCATGATCTGCAAGACATCGCTCGACGAGGCCAACACCTCGTTTGCACAGGGCGGCGTTGCCAGTGTGACGAACTTAGCCGTCGACAATTTCGACAAGCACATCGAGGACACGATGATTGCCGGCGACTACATCAGCGACCGCGCTGCTGTGGAGCAGGTTGTGAGGAAAGCCCCTGAGCAGATTCAGGAACTGGTGAACTGGGGCGTCAACTTCGACCGCAAGGACGACGGCACGTTCGACCTGCACCGCGAGGGCGGCCACTCGGAGTTCCGCATCCTGCACCACGCCGACGACACGGGTGCCGAGATACAGCGCGGACTGATGGAGGCCGTGCGCAGCAACCCCGGCATCACCGTCAAGGAGAACCACTTCGCCGTCGAGATCATCACGCAGCACCATCTTGGCGTAAGGGTGACGAGACGCTCGCCCCACATACAGTGCTACGGCGCCTACGTGCTGAACCCCGACACCGGGAAGGTCGACACCTACCTCTCGAAGATGACCGTCATGTGTACCGGCGGCTGCGGTGCCGTCTACCTGACCACGTCGAACCCCGTCATTGCCACCGGCGACGGCATCGCCATGGTCTACCGCGCCAAGGGCACGGTGGCCGACATGGAGTTCGTGCAGTTCCACCCGACGGTGCTCCACAACCCCAAGGAGACCCACCCCGCCTACCTCATCACCGAGGCCATGCGCGGCTACGGCGGCATTCTGAAGCTGCCCAACGGCGAGACGTTCATGGAGAAGTACGACGAGCGTCTGTCGTTGGCACCGCGCGACATCGTGGCCCGTGCCATCGATAAGGAGATGAAGATTCACGGCATTGACCACGTCTGCTTGGACGTGACACACAAACCGGCCGAGGAGACGCGCCGCCACTTCCCGAACATCTACCAGAAGTGCCTGTCGATGGGCATCGACATCACCCAGGACTACATCCCCGTGCGCCCGGCGGCCCACTACATGTGCGGCGGCATCAAGGTCGACCTCAACGGACAGTCGTCGATCGAGCGCCTCTACGCCCTCGGCGAGTGCTCGTGTACGGGGCTGCACGGCGGCAACCGCCTGGCCTCGAATTCGCTCATCGAGGCCGTCGTCTACGCCGACGCCGCCGCCCGCGACTCGCTGCAGCACGTCGACCTCTACGACTTCAACGAGCGCGTGCCGGAGTGGAACGACGAGGGCACGATGACCAACGAGGAGAAGGTGCTCATCACGCAGTCGGTACGCGAGGTGAACCAGATTATGGCCAACTACGTGGGCATCGTGCGCAGCGACCTGCGCCTGCACCGCGCCTGGGACCGCCTCGACATGCTCTACGAGGAGACCGAGCGCCTGTTCAAGCGCGTCAAGGCCAGCCGCGACATCTGCGAACTGCGTAACATGATCAACGTGGGCTACCTCATCACCCGCTGGGCCTTGGAGCGCAAGGAGTGCCGCGGACTGCACTTCACCACCGACTACCCTGTCCACGCCTACGACAAGAAAGACGAGGTTCAGCCGGACGAGCCTCAGGGCGACCTCTACCAGGAAGCCATCCGACTGATGGAGTCGAACCGAGGCAAAGGCGACGAGCCGACTGACGTCCTGTTCTCGACCTGAAATATTTTTCCATCCGTCACTCCGTCACTTTTCGTCTATCCAGCTTATAATGAGAGCATTACGGGGTGACGGATGGTGATGATGGGTGACGGATGGCGCTTCTTGGCCCCAGGGCTTCGACCACTGTAAGGAGCTGCGCGGCTATCTTGACCGGCAGCGGAGATTCACAGGCCGTGAACAATTATTCACCGCCCGTGAACAAAAGAGGCCGAAGCTGCCTGAGAACTGCGCCCACGAGGGGACTGCACATACATCCGTCACCCGTCACAAAAACCGTCACACTGTATCAAGCTGATTACCAGATATTTCTGACAAAGTGACGGATGTGACGCTTTTTTTATTACCTCGTCAGCGAGAACTTCACCGACAGGCCGAAGTCGCGGGTCGTCGTGGGATACGAGCTGGCCGAGAGCAGCGGCGTGTTGGTCTGGCGGTCGTAATAGAACGTCAGGGTGAGCAGACGGCTCAGCGTGTAGTCGGCGGCCAATGAGAACTTCAAGGCCGAGTTACCGCTGCTGGCCGACGAGACACCGGTGGCAATGTCGCGGGTAATGGCGGCCTGGGAGCGCAGCGAGAAGTCGGCGCGCAGGTTCAGGTCGTGATTGACGCCCTTGGAGTTGGACTTCTGCTGCGACTTCTTGTCGTTCTCCTGCGACTGGCTGCCCTTGCGGTTCTGTGCCTTCTTGATTTTACGGCTGCCCTTTGCGCCGAAGAGATTCAGCTTGAAGTCGCTGATCTTATAACCGAGACCGATGACCCAGTCGTTGGAGCGCTGCTCGTTCAGCTGGACGCTGGTCATCGAGAGGTTCAGTACGCGGGTGGTGCGGTACTCCAGTTTCACGGTCATGTTGTTATGCAGCGTCACGTCCATACCAAGCAGGGGCGAGAACTGTTCGTTGATGCTGACGGTCGAGATGTTATACATAGAAGAGGCCGAGAGCGAACCGTCGGCACCGCTGACGAAGCCGAGGTCGCCCATATACTCGAGCCACGACGAGTAGCTGGCATACGAGCCGATGGCGAACACCGACTTATAGCCGTGGTTGATGTTGACGCTCTTGAAGCGGTCGGCCAGCCAGGGAATCTTCGACAGGCCGCTGTAGCGCACCGTCCAGTTAGGCAGCATCCGCCATAGCGACGGGAAGAGGTCGAGCGAGGAGCCCGAGCCACTGGTATAGGCAGCCAAGAAGGCAGGCACCAGCACGTCGGCAGAATACTGCCCCACCGGTCCCACCGACTCAGGCACGCCGGCATACTGGGCCTGCACACGGGCCTGGTACTCAGGAATGAGGCGGCAGAACTTGTCGAATGTCTTCGACGAGTAGCCCGAGTTGGCGTCGCCCGTCTTCTCGAAGGCCGAGCCTAAGGAGATGGTGGTCATGTTGAACGTACCACTGCGCGTAGTCGGCGACCCCTCGTACATATACTGTACGCTCTGGGCACGGGTCATCGTGCGCGAGGCATTGAGGTCAATCTTCAGGTCGCGGATCGGCTCGACGGTGGCGCGCAGCTGCAGGTCCTCGTTGGTCGACGAGGTGAAGGGTGTGGCCACGGAGTCGCTCATCAGCCAGCCGTTGCGGGCGGCCTTGTCAAGATAGTCGTCGCCGGCAAAGCCGAAGGCGAAGTCGAGGCCCGGCGAGAGCACACTGCCCGTGCGCTGGCCGAAAGCGTCGCCCACGTTGGGCAGGAATCCCGGCAGCGTCATCGAGCGCTGGTTGCGGTAGCTGATGTTCACCGTGCGCACCATCATCAGCAGGCGGCTCACCTGCTGGGCCGGCTCGTACCACCACTGGTCGTCGAGCGGTGCCTTGGGCAGCACGCTGAGCTTCAGCTTCAGCAGCGAGTCGGTGGCCGTTGAGTCGCTGGGGGCGTGGCGCAGCTTGGCGGCCAGGTCCTTCGGCAGCTTGACGGTGATGCTGTTGTCGTCCTTCACCTTCCACTTCAGCTTCACCTGGCGGCCGTCCTGGCCACGGGCCGAGACGAGCAGGCGCTTCGACTTCTTGCCGTGCTGGATGGTCAGCGTCGTGTCGGGCGTCAGGGTGATCTCCTTCTGGAAGGTGTTCTTGTTCTTGGGCAGGGCCTTCTCCTCCTTGGCGGCGTCCTTGCGGGCCTTCTCGGCGTCCTGGCCCGGCTGGGCGTCCTTGTCGGCCTTTTCCGTCGTCTTCTTCTTCGACTTCTTCTCGGTTTTCTTGGCGGGAGCCTTCTTAAAGCGCTCGTTCACCTTCTTGAGGAAGGGTGAGTGGTTATAGAGCGTCTCAAGGTTCAGCGCACCGTTGATGTTCACGTTGCGGTTCGAGGTGATGATGTTGCCAAGCGAGCGGCCGTCGTCCATCTCCGTACCACGCACCCATGAGTAGGTGGCGTTGTAGGAGGCGTCGCTGTTCACCCAGTCGAAGATGGGCAGCTTGTTCAGCGGCAGCTGATAGGAGGCGGTAAACGTCTGCTGGTAGTCGAGCGGCTCGCCCCAGTGCAGGATGCTCTGCTTCACGGAGTCCTTCCACGCCGTGTAGCGCTCGGGGTAGAGGTCCTTGTTGATGGGTGTGTAAGGCTCTTCAATCTGTGCGCGTGTGGCCGACTGGAAGTTCATGTGCAGGTTCTTCGTCAGGTCCCAGCGCAGCTGGAAGTCGCGGTTCCAGAGGAACTGCTCGTTGAAGGTCAGTGGCAGGTTGGGCGACTCGGTGTTCTCGAGGTCGCGCTCCTGCAGCTCGCTGTAGTCGCGCGTCATCTCGCTGTTGAAGGCGATGGTCTGCGGCAGGTAGTTCAGTCCGAAGGCCTTGGGGAAGTTGAGCCACTTCGACTTGCCCTTCAGCTTACTGAACGGCTCCCACGTCTTGTAGACGGGCGAGTAGTTATACGACAGTCCGCCGCTCCAGTGGTCGTCGTTCTCATAGACGGTGGTCTCGCCGGTGGTGTGGTTGTGGCGGTGGCTGTAGGAGAACGAGAAGTTGGCGGGGTCGTAGGGCATGGGGTGACGCTTGTTCTTGATGCCCACGCGGACGTTGGAGAGCGAGAAGTTGCGCGACAGGCGCTTGCTGACGGCTATCGACTCCACGGAGTCGCGCTCGCGGGCACTCATGGCGTCGAGGGCATCCTCCAGGTCCATGTCGGTGTCGAGGGGGTTGTACTTCGGTCGCACCTCGTCCTTGGTCACGCTGTAGTAGAAGGGCATGTTCACCTGGGCCTTGTCGGGGAAGAACTTGCCCAGTTCGAGGTTGGCCGTCATGGAGTACGAGCGCTGGTTCTCGTTCGAGCGCTGCAGCACGTTCTCCTCCAGTCCGCCGAAGCCGTCGGTCATGTAGCGGCCCGTCAGACTGACGCTGCCGAAGTCCGACAGCTGCACGTTGAGATTGCCCGATGCTGCCCAGCCGCCCTCGTTGTTATACTCCTTCAGGCGCAGCTCGTTGACCCAGACCTCGCCCGACTTCTCCGTGCTCGACAGGTTGCGCACGCCGATGACCATCGTCTTCACCTGTCCCAGGCTGGGGTTACCCATGACGCTCACCTTGTTGTTGGGACGGTCGTCGTCGTACTGCGAGAACAGCTGGTTGTAGCTGGTGCCTCCCTCGCTCCTGAGCTTGTTGCGCGCCTTCTTGACACGGGTGAAGACGCTGATGTCGACATCGAGCATATTCTCGCTGGGCCACACCTTCGAGCGGTCGCCGGCCGACTGCCACGAATAGTGACCCTCGGGCGTCAGCTTCAGCGGTATCTCGTACTCATAGTAGTTATTCTTGTAGTCGCTGCCCAGGCGGATGAAGACGGCCAGCTGGTCGTCCTGCAGGTTGGTGGCGTTGGGCAGCAGGTGGTTGGCATGAACGAACATCTGCAGGCGCTTGTACTGGCGCAGGTCGTAGTTCAGGTTCTTGTAGACGGCCTTCGACTCGCCCTGGCTCAGGTTGCGGACGGTCAGACAGAGGGCCTGCTCGTTGTTCTCGACAAGCTGCGGCTGGTTGGGGTCGGTGGCACGGCTGATGCCCGGCGGCAGGGTGTAGGCCACGGGCTGGCGGTCGGTGTTCTCCTCGATGTTGACGGCGCTCATCTCCATCGTTCCCGTCTCGGCGCCGGTGGCCGTCATCAGGCTCTGCTTGTACTGGCGCCACTCGCCGCGCACGAGGTCGAGGCTTCCGAAGCGCAGCACGATGGGCTTCTCGAAGCCGGTGAGGAACATACGCATGAAGCGGATTGAGGTGAAGTCGCTGATACTGCCCACACGGTCCTTACACTCGGCCAGCGGTATGCGGAACTGGTACCAGCGCACGGTGATGGAGTCGCCGTTGCGCAGCTTGACGTAGCTGTCGCGGCGGTCGGTGATGTAGCTGTCGGTGGCCGTGCCGTTGTTGTAGGCCTGCAGTTCGTCGTCGCTGATGCGCACGCGGTACTGGAAGTAGCGCTCATACTCGTTGAGCGTGAAGTCCTGGTTGATGTCCTCCACGTCGGGACCGGTCTTGTAGCTCGTGTCGTAGGTCTCCGTGCGGTTGTCGGTGTCAGGCGAGTTGCCCTGAGGGTTGTTGATGCGCTTATAGCGGTCCAGGATACTGGTCTCGGCCTGGTCGAAGTCCGAGCCGCGGAAGTAGTGGTAGTCGTCGCCGGCAGGGTCCTGGCGCCAGGCCTGGAGCAGCGAGTCGTTGGTGACGATGGTGGCCACCTGGTCGAGCCACTCCTTGTAGGCGTCGTAGGTGCGCTCCTCCTCGTCGTTGAGACCATTGAGACCGACGTCCTGAAGCTCGCGCGAGCCGGTGGTCGTGGCAAAGGCGTAGGTCTGCGAGGGCTGCTCGGGTATCTTGCCCCACTGTGTCGTGCTGAACGCGCTGGTGCCGTCGACGGGCATGCCGCTCTCGTAGAACTTCTTGCCGTCGCGCAGCACGTCCTCGCTGACCTCACCGAGGTTGATGTAGAGGTCGCCTGAGTACTGCGAGGCGGTGCCCTCACGGCGCTGGTAGATGAAGGGGTCCATGAGCCAGAACTCCACATATTCTATATTGGCCTGCTCGAAGTCGGTGGTCTCCAGACGGCGCATCATGCCGCCCCACTTCGCCGAGGGGTTCATCAGCGAGCCGTCGGGGTTGAGCTGGGTGGTCAGGTTGTAGGGACCGCGCTCCTGGGGATAGTAGGCCAGGTTGAGCACGTCGAGCTTCGACGTGGCTCCGTTGTAGTTCGACTGGTCGCGGTTGGGATAAAGCTCCTTGATATAGACCTCGCGGACACGGTGGTCGGAGAGCTGTTCGAGGTCGCTCTTGATGTGGCCGGGCGTGAGACTCGACGAGCGGTTGGTGAACAGCTGGTCGACATAATACCACGACAGCAGGGCACGGCCATAGCCAGAGGTAAGGCCTGTCTTGTCGCCGGCCTCGGGCATCATCGAGGGCACGCTCGACAGCGACCACGCCTTCGGCTCCTTCACCGAGATGAGGTTCTTCGTGTTCTCGAAGTCGTCTAAGTAGGAGGCGTTGTCCTGCGTGCCGCTGGCCCGTCCGGCCACGAGCTGGGCGAACTCTGCCGACAGCTGTATCTGCGAGGGCTGCGTCACATGCAGGAAAGGTATCTTGTCGAGCATGTTCGTCAGCCACTGCGACTCCTTCTTCCAGCTCAGGTTCAGGCCCCACAGCGTGTTGTTCAGCGGTTCCTCACCCATCGACACCTTCGTGGTCAGGGCTTGCTCGGAGAGGTGCATCAGCGTACCGCCGAGGATGAAGTTCTTCGAGAAGTCGTACTCCCAGTTGATGCCGTACATCGTCTTGCGCTGCATACCGTAGTCGGTGTTCGACTCGAACGAGGCCTTGACGTCGGTACCGGCATCGAGGATGCTCTGGTTGATGATGGTCACCTCGCCGGCTGAGTAGTCGACAGTGTAGTCGGAGCCTTCCATCAGCTCGACACCGCCGGCGGTCACCTTCACCGAGCCCTGCGGCACGTTGTAGGCGCCGAGCGAGATGACGTTGGCACTCGAGCCCTTGAACTGACCCGTCATCAGGAACTTGTCCTTCTCGGCCGTCTGCTTGGCAATGGTCTTGGTCGAGTCGTAGAGCTGGTCGAAGACGTACTTGTCGGCCAGGTCGCCCAGTCCGGCCTCCTTCATCTTCTGGCGCAGGTAGTCGCCGAAAGGCTCGGCGGCAGGCAGGAAGACGCGGCCGTTCTGTACGGTGTAGCCGCTGACGAAGTCAAACTGGCCGTTGGCGTGCGGCTTCATATTGTTGTCCAAGCGGTCGCAGCCCAGCAGCTTCAGCAGCGTCTGCGACTTCAGCTTCTCCTCGGGCAGGTAGCTCAGGTAGACGCCCGCCGTGTCGCTCTGGTATTTGATGTCTAAGCGGAACTTCTCCTTCTCGATGTTCGAGGCCAGGTAGTAGACGTTCTTCATCATCAGGTCCCAGTTGCCCTGCGACGGACTGTTCGACGTGTTCTTCAGCGACTTCACGAACAGGCACTTCTTCGTGTCGGTCAGGTCGCCGGCAAACTCGCCCACCTGATATGTCCGGCCGGCGTAGGTGTACTCGAAGGCCACGGCCAGCACCTGGTCGGTCTGCAGTCCGGTCTTCAGCGTGATGTAGCCCAAGGCATCGTTCACCGTGTATTCCGACGAGGACAGCAGGCGGGCCGAGGCCAGCTTCTCATAGTCGGTACCGCCCGCGATGCGGTCGATGCCCTCCAAGGCCGTGCTGACGGCGTCGATGCTGCGGGCGGCAGAGTCGATACGGCTCACGAGTGTCGTGTAGACATCGTTCGACATGTTGCTGGGCACGGTCTCGCTGCCACCCGTCCAGCGGGGGTTCGACAAATGCTGGTTCTCGCCCAGGTCGGTGAAGGCCACGATGTTGCGGGTATTGTTGGTGTTGGCAGTCTTGTTGGTCACCCACACCTCCACACGGTTGATTTTCACGCCGGTGGTCAGGTTGGGCAGCGTCGAAATGGCCTTGTCGTAGTTCTGGCGGAAGTAGTGGGCCAGGAAGAAGTGGCGGTTCTCCTCGTAGTCGGCAGCGTCAATCTCGAACGGCGTGGTCTGCGTGCCGCCCCGCGACGAGACGCTCTTCGTGGTCGACTTCTTCTGCGACACCACCGTCTGCAGCTTCAGCTTGCCGAACTGCATGTCGGCGAAGATACCGAAGAGGCTTGAAGCGCCCTTCACCAACGAGTTGTTCGTGGGGAACGAGACATTGCCAGCCTCCACCTTCTTGATAATCTCGTCCTCCTTGCCGTCGTACTTCAGCTTCAGGTTCTGCGTGTCGAAGTCGAAGGTGGCATCGGTGTTGTAGCCGAAGTTGAAGTTCATCTTGTCGCCCACCTTAGCGTTGGCCGAGATATTGATCTTCTCATCGAAGTCGAAGCTCGTGGTCTTACGGTTGCGGATGGGCAGCGAGGGGTTGTCGATGTTCTTCATTGTGGCACCCAGCTTCAGCTCGGCTGTTCCCTGCGTCTTCACACGCACACCGCCGGGACCGAAGATCTTCTCGGCAGGACCCAGGTCGAAGTGCAAGTCGCTGAAAGAGAACTTCTCCTTGCCCTGCGTCTTGACGGCCTCGGCGTTCTTACTCTTGAAGAATGCCGTGCGGCTCTGACGCTCGCTCCATTTCAGATACTCGTCGGGCGTCATCAGGATGGGGGCGTTCAGGTAGCCGTCACCTATCTTCGAACCGACATAGTAGAGGTTCAGCGAGTCGTCATACTCCACCTGCTGTTTGATGTTGTCGGGCGTCTTCAAGTCTATTGCCGCCGAGTCGAGGTCCTCGGTCATCATCGGCGCAGTCTTTTTAATTTTCCAGCGGGCATTCAGCAGCGAGTCGGGAATGGTCTCGTCCTCGACCGCCAGCTTGGGCTGGGCCTTTACGGACCCAGCGGACCCAGCAGACCCACCCCCGACCCCTCCCTGTGAGGGAGGGGAGGGGTTACCTTGCTGCGGCTGGTTGCGCTGCGGCTGGCGCCTGCGGTTATCGTCCTGCGGGGGCGTGGCAAACAGCGAAACGGCAATGAACAGGAACAATACAAGATAGAGCACACCTCCCGAAGAAGCGTACTTCCTAATCACCTTATATATATCGTTCCTCTTCATCCTCTTCACTATCTACTCCCCTCCCTCACAGGGAGGGGCCGGGGGTGGGTCTGTTGGGTCTTTTACTTTATCTGCTTCAGCGCCAGCTTCACCACCTGCTCAACGGGCAGCTGGGGCTGCTCCTGCAGAATCTGCGTCACCACCTTATGCGTCGGTGCGGGCGAGAAGCCCAGCATCGTCAGGGCGGCCACGGCCTCGTCGCGCACGGCGTTGTTCACGGGAGCTGTCATCGTGCCGCCGGCGGGAATCTCACTGGCAATGCCGAGATCTACAATCTTGTCTCTCAGGTCGACGATGATGCGCTGCGCCGTCATCTTGCCAACGCCCTTCACGCTCTGTATCTGCTTGGCATTGCCCGTCGAGATGGCGTTGCACAGCTCCGCGACGCTCATGCCCGACAGCATCATCCGCGCCGTGTTCGCCCCCACCCCACTCACGGTGATGAGCAGCTGGAACATCTCGCGCTCCTTCTTGTCCTTAAAGCCGTAGAGCACGTAGGCATCTTCACGGATGGCCTCATAGACGTAGAGCTTCACCTCCTTCTTTCCCTGGATGGCCGTGAACGTGTTCAGCGAAATGTTCAGGCCATACCCCACTCCGGCGGCTTCAACCGTAGCGTATGCAGGCGTCAGCTCGGTCAGCTCGCCCTTGATGTATTCTATCATGATGTCTCCTTTTTTGTATTAATACATTCTCAATAACGGCTGCAACTCCCCTTTTATTGCATTGCGCGGCAGAAAAAGACCTCCCAACCTCCCGTTTTCTTCCGAAATGCCTTTGCAGGAAGTTTTTCGTGTCATCCATTTTTCCTGCCTTTTTCTTTGCACTCTCGTTTTTTTTGTTTATCTTTGCCGACGCATTGTACATTAACAGGATAGAAGTATGACAACAATTGAACTCAAGACATCTATAGCGGCAGACCTTAATTTGCTAAGCGCAGATATGTTGGAAAACGTATCGCGTTATGTAAAGAGGCTAACCAGACGAACACGGCAAGCTGGCATAGAACGACAGAAGGCACCAAGAAAGATGGAAGATGCTATGTCGTTTGTTAAAACGCTGTCTGTAATCGGAGACCAAAAGGTACCAGATGACGAACGAGGCATTGATGCACTCGTGGATGAAAAATACAGCAATTGATGAAAGCTTACGTTGACACAAATATACTTGTAGACCTTGTCCTTTCAAGAGAAGAGTGGCTTTCTGATGCTCAGCGTATATTTGCGTTGGGATATGCAGGTGAAGTGCAATTAGTTGTCTCAGCTCTGTCGTTTGTCAATACTGTTTATTTGGCAAGGAAATACAAGTACCCTATTGATAGCGTGTACAATACTCTTCGCTTAATAGCTGATTTCGTGGAGGTGGCAGACCTGCGTGGAATGAACGTTGTAGATATGCTTAGTAGTGACTGGAAAGACTACGAAGACGCAACACAATATCGTTCAGCTATTGACGTAGATGCTGATTGTATTGTAACTCGTAACAAAAAGGATTTTCAGAAGAGTACAATTCCCGTACTTACTACTACGGAGTTCTTTAATCAAACAGACAGGTCTTGAAAGCATTGTTTAAAGATTAAGCATAAGTTCGACATCCTTTATCGAAGTCTTCAATAAAAGCTTACGCAACGTTGTCGATGGTTGAAAAATAATCTCCGAATCGCTTGGCGCTTCGGAGTTTTTTGTTTATCTTTGCACCGTCGCTTAGTCAGCCCACTCGTGGGCGGCGTATAATAATATTGAATGCAATGAATGAAAGAATAACAGAAGGACAAGCTACAGTTCTCAACCCTGTACAACTGCATCTATTGAGAATGTTTTCGTACATGAAGAGTGAGGCTCAGTTGAAAGAACTTAAAAAAGTGCTCGCCGAATACTATTTCAACGAGGTGGAAAAAGGTATGGCCAACCTTGAAGACCAAGGACTTTGGGGGCGCGAGCAGAGCGATGCGGTAATGAACGAACATTTGCGCACTCCATACGAATCCTGAATACATGAAGCGCATCGTTCTCGATACCAACTGCCTTATTGCCTCTCTTTCGCGCACCAGTAGGAGTTACAGCGTGTGGCGAGGACTGCATGACGGCCAGTACATCCTTTGCGTCTCCAACGAAATCCTTATGGAATATCAGGAGATGATTGGGCGAAAAACCTCCCCTGAAATAGCAGAAAACGTGATTCAGTACATAACAAACAGCGAGTTCGTTGAACTCATAACACCCTACTACCGCTTCAATCTCATAAAGGCCGATCGTGACGACAACAAATTTGTGGACTGCGCAATAGCAGCAAACGCGACTTACATTGTAAGCGACGACAAACATTTCAAACCACTGGACAATATCAGTTTTCCAAAACTGTTCGTACTAAAACTCATGGAGTTTGTCGAACGGCTAAAATAAGAAAAGAAAAGACTGATTAACAACAGTTCAAAAATTTTCTCCGAATCGCTTGGCGGTTCGGAGTTTTCTTTGTATCTTTGTCCCCGACTCAGGTAGCCCGTCAGGGTGAGCGGGTCGAAACTTAGTGGAAAAAGGACGTTTACGAACGTAAATATTCCACAGGAAATCAAGGGAGTTTGGAATGTAGAAGTTATTACATCGATTTATGCGTAAGTTGTTATAAATTAGCCCATTTGAGCTAATTTGCGTTTTTCTTTTACTTACTAACTCGGACGAATATTGAGGCAGTTCCGTTACCAAAGTGTTACCTGCGATTGTTTGGGTAATATGTGTAGAATCGGGTAATCTGTACAAGATTCTTAGTGGCTCGGAATAATATATATGTTCTGACATATTTTGCATAGCAGGGGATGCTCTGAGATTGTTTAATTTTGCAACCCAAATTCAGAGCATAATGAAAGTAATAAAATTCAATAAAGAATCCGCAATTCTATCCCCTATATAGTTTCATCTGTAAACACCCTTATAAGCCCTGTGAAAGTGATTTCGCGGGGCTTTTTGCGCCCATTCCCTCTCCAAAAGCTGAGTTTTTTGTTATTTATCCTTAAATCTGTATTACTTTTGATTGATTTTAGATACTAAAATTATACTTTTGCATAGGGTATATAAACTATAACATTCAAATACATGAACTATGGCAATTCCAGCAGAGATATTAGCGGTGGAAAGACCGAAAAACACCAAGGTGAAGAAGTCGGGTGAACGTTATCTTGTAATCAAGCGCACCTGCAAGCGAGTGGAAGGCCGAAATATTCCTGTTGACCTTGGCACCATCGGCGAGATAGTGGACGGCAGGTATGTGGCCAAGCGCAACGAGCCGCGCCGCAAGGAGATTGACGTGAAGGATTTCGGTGAGATTGAGCTGTGCGACCGCTGTGCAGACGGCTTGCTGCAGGAGCTGGCAGACGTGTGGGACTTAGGCGATGCGAAGCGTCTCTACGTCATCGCGCTGCTGAGAGCAGCATACGGCAACGTCAGGAACCGTGACCTACAGCTACAGTACCAGACATCTTTCGTATCCGAGAAGATACCAGGGGTGGCCTTGTCGGAGAACGCCGTGTCAGCCTTCCTCTCTTCCATAGGGGAGGACTACTCGCACATCTGCGAGTTCATGCGCAACAGGGTGGCGAGATACGCGGACAAGAACATCATCATCGACGGTATGCTGAAGGACTATAACTCCGTGACCGGCTCACTGTCCGAGTTCTCAAGGAAGGCACTGAAGAAAGGCTCGAAGGACATATCGCTCATGTATGCCTACAGCCCGCAGGCAATGGAGCCGATAGCCGTGAAGGCATACCCAGGCAACATGCTTGACAGCACAGCCATATCGGACTTCTTGTCCCAGTACAAGGTGACTTCTGGCCTGATGATTTTTGACAAGGGATTCCACAATGACGCGCTCTTTGAGTATATAGACAAGAACAAGGATATGGCCGCGCTGATTCCCCTGAAGAGCGACTCGAAGCTCATCGGCAAATACGGCATGGACAACCCAGTGGACATCCTCGAAGGATATACCGACGGAACGGTCATGTACAAGAAGGTGAAGATGAAGAATGGCAAGTGGCTATATGCCTTCCGCGATGCGAAAGCGGCATACGAACAGGAGGTGGGCTATGTGGAACGAGCAGAGAAGAACAAGAACTTTTCTGCGAAGGACTATGAGCAGAAGAGGAAACGGTTCGGACTGATTGTGTTCCAGAGCAAACGAAACCTTGAGCCGCTGAACGTCTATCTGGCCTATTTGGGAAGGTGGGAGATAGAGGTGTTCTTCGACCATTACAAGAACATCGTGGACAGGGATGAGGTCAACGTGCACACAGACTACCGAACATACGCTACAGAACTAATCAACTTCCTGACGGTCATCATCACCATGAGGGTAAAGAAAAAGCTGAAGAAAACGGGCTTGAGCAAGAACTACTCTCAGAAGCAAATCTTTCGGTATCTGTCAAAATACAAAAAGGTGAGGAGTAATGCTAACGGGAAATGGGAGTCTGCCACGATGCTGAAGTACATCTCCGAAATCTGTAGCGTTCTCGGTATATAGGGGATAGAATAGCGGATTCTTTATTCAAGGTGCTGCTGTACCTGAAGAAAGGCAGCACAGACAAACGAGGAAAGACACCCATTATGGGACGCATCACCCTCAACAATTCGATGGCGCAGTTCTCCTGCAAGAGCACGAATCTTTGGCGAACCATTCCATGTAGTGACATTCGACAAGAGTCTGCATGAGTATTATACCAAGTTGAGCGACTTTCATGCTCAGTTCCGTATAGTAGGCAACAATTACGACCAAACTTTAAAAGAGTTGAAAAGCCACTTCTCTGAACGTAGGGCAATGGCACTTGTATGCAAGTTGGAGAAGTGCATGATGCAGTTAGTACACTAAAGTTTCCCACCCCTTATTACAAGGCATTTGTTAGTCCCGTCAGTACGGGA
>CAMHIS010000042.1 GCA_946185285.1 uncultured Prevotellaceae bacterium | reverse complement strand
AAGAAAGAGTGGCGCGCACGCATGGAAGTCAAATTGACGAAGATGGAAGAGCAGATACAGCGTGCCAAGGAGGACCCCTTTTTCAAGATGGAAACGTTATGAAGGAACTCGACCCTCAGCATCTGTTCTACGACAGCCCCTATCCGGTGAAGCTGGACGACGGAGAATATATCTTCAGGACTGACCACGACATTGTCTATGCCGTGAGTTTTAAGTCGGAACCGTTCTTCGACCCGATACCTGCCTACTGGTTCGACCTGACGAACCGCAGCGATATGGCCTCGCCCAGCGACCCGAAGGTGCGCGAGACGGTGATACGTATCATCGTGGAGTTCTTCCGTGCCAATCCCGACATCATGCTCTATATGTGCGACAGTGCCAACGACCAGCAGGCCATGCGCAACCGCCTGTTCCTGCGCTGGTTCACGGGAGCAGAACAGAGCAAACAGTTTTTCTTCAAAAGCGAAATGGTGATTGACGAGGGTATAGAGAACTTCATCGCCATTATCGTGCCGCAAAGCCATCCCTACCTGGATGACATCATAAAGCATTTCGATTCGGAGATTGCCATGTTCCGTGCCAACAAGCCGCAGTAGCACATCCCCGCTCCCCACAAAGAAAATATCCGCCGAGACATCACCAAGATGCCCCGGCGGTTCCGTTTGTCCCAGTATCGTCGGAGGGCGAAGAAGTCAAGAAGACAAGAAGACAAGAAGTCAAGAAGACAAGAAGACACGCAGACCATCATGCTCATTCCCACCGACGACGGCCGCAAGGTAAACAACCCCGCCAAGAAGGGTGTGTACATCGTGAATGGTAAGAAGGTAATCATTAAGTAATAGGTGGAAACGACTATGAAGAAGAAAGAATATTTGCAGCCCGCTATAGAGACGGCTGAGATGGAAATGAACGAGCTGGTGCTGGCTGGGTCGGTAACGGACATCGCCACCCCCGAGCTCGGTGACGACGAACTGCTGCCTCCCGACATCGTCCCCGGTCTGAATCCGTGGGAGAGCGGTATCTGATTGAATAAAGGTAGTTCTTAAAGTGAGCGGCGCATCCACATCGGTGGGTGCGCCGCTACTGCATGAATCAGGGGACGGTTGACTTTTATTTGTCTTACTTCACTCTCCAGACATTGAGCACGATACCCTTGAAGTCAGACGAGAACGTAGGGGCGCAGACAAAGAGCGAGTTGTTAAGCCATCCGTACTTACTGTCGGCAGGAGCCTCGAACTGCGGGGCAGCCCTGAAATAGAAAGAAGGCTTCCCGTCGGCATCCTTTCCATTGGCAATGATTCCACGGTTGCGCACATGGATATAGGTGCCGTCGTCGGTCTTGATGCAATAGATGGCCTCAAGTTCCGTGCGCCCGTCGGCATTGGCCAACTGGTAGTCGGCACCGCCGTTGATGATGGTACCCTTCAGCTGCGGACCCTCAAACGTACCACCGGTGATGGGTATGACGGTGCGCCGCCCGTGCTGGGTATTGTTGATGGAGAAAGCCTCGCCAAGCGTCACCTTCAGCTGCAGGGCAAACTCCAGCTGAGGGGCTTCGGCGGGTACGTTGTTCTGAGCGCTGACATTGATTGCGAGGGCTGTCAGCAAAGCCGCAAAGAAAAGCTTCTTCATAATTGTAAGTTTTAATTGATGGGTATTGCGCGTGCAAAATTACAAAAAAACAGTGATACAGGAAAAAATATTTGGGTTTTCGCCCGATTTGTGCTATCTTTGCACTCACAAACTTAATCATTGACCAAACATGAAAAAGATTCTGACTTTTGCAGCAGCAGTGCTGACCGCCGTCACCATGATGGCAAGGACGGAGACCGTGCCTTCGTCGAACAACAGGCTTGAGTTGACAATCAGCGACGAGGGCGGCGTGGCCACCTACAGCGTCAGCTACGACGGTGTGCCGGTGCTGACCGCTTCGCGCTTAGGCTTCGAGGCCGACTTCGGCGACTTTACCAAGGGACTGACGATGGGCCAGTACAAGATGCAGTTGCGCGATGCCACCATCTTCGTGAAAGGAGGAAAGAACCGCAAGGTGAACGCCGTGCGCTACACCGTGCCGTTCACCAATGCCAAGGGCCAGCAGATGTCGGTCGTCTTCAACGTGACGGACAACGGCGTGGCCTACTGCTACGAGATTCCCCGTCCGGGCGAAAACCCGAAGTGTGGCGTCATCCGCCGCGAGGTCAGCTCGTTCAATTTCCCCGAGGGTACGACGACGTTCCTCTGTCCGCAGATAGGCCCGATGACGGGCTGGGAGCGCACGAAGCCCAGCTACGAGGAGGACTACAAGGTAGACCAGCCCATGACCGAGCGGTCGCAGTTCGGGCAGGGGTACACGTTCCCGTGCCTGTTTCGGGTGGGGGCTGCGGCGGCGCCGCAGCACAGCGAACTGTGGGCGCTGGTCTCTGAGACGGGCGTCGACGGCAGCTACGTGGGCAGCCACCTGAGCGACTATGCGCCGGAGACGGGCTACACCATCGCCTTCCCCCAGGCTGGCGAGAACAACGGCAACGGCACGCCCTTTGCCGGCATTCCCCTACCCTACACCACGCCTTGGCGCACCATCGTCATCGGTACCTCGCTGAAGCCCATCGTCGAGAGCAAATACGGGCTGCCCTCACTGCCGGCCAAATACAAAGCGTCGACGGAGTACAAGCCCGGCCGCTACACATGGTCGTGGCTCGTCTGGCAGGACGAGAGCATCAACTACGCCGACCAGGTGCAGTTCGTTGACCTCGCCGGCAAGATGGGCTTCGAGTACTGCCTGGTCGACAACTGGTGGGACCAGCGCATCGGGCGCGACAAGATTGAGGAGCTGTCGAAGTATGCCCAGTCGAAGGGCGTCAGCCTGATGCTGTGGTACAACTCTAACGGCTACGAGAACGACGCCCCGCAGACGCCGCGCGACTGCATGTCGACGGCCATTGCCCGCGACAAGGAGATGGCGTGGCTGCAGAAGATTGGCGTGAAGGGTATCAAGGTCGACTTCTTCGGCGGCGACAAACAGCAGACCATGCAGCTCTACGAGGACATCCTGTTCGATGCCAACCGCTACGGCCTGCAGGTCATCTTCCACGGCTGCACCATGCCGCGCGGCTGGGAGATGATGTACCCCAACTACGTGGCCTCGGAGGCCGTGCTCGCCAGCGAGAACGTCTTCTTCAGCGAGGGTCACGCCAAGAGCGAGGCCTTCGAGCTGTGTATGCACCCCTTCGTCCGCAATGCCATGGGGCCGATGGACTGGGGCGGCACGATTATGAACAAATACCTGAGCCGCGACAACAAGAGCCGCCACAAGCGTTACACGACTGACATCTTCGAGATGGCCGCCGCCATCACCACCCAGACGCGTGTGCAGTGCATCGCCATGCAGCCCAACAACCTCGACGAACTGCCGCAGTTCGAGCTCGACTTCCTGCGCGAGGTGCCCACCGTATGGCACGACACCCGCTTCCTCGACGGCTATCCCGGCAAGTACGTGGTTCTGGCCCGCCGCAATGGCGACAACTGGTACGTGGCCGGCCTGAACGCCGAGCCGCAGGCCAAGACGCTGACCATCAAGATGGAGGAGTGGGCCGGACAGACCGTCAGCTACTACGTCGACGACCCGAAGGCCGGCCCGCAGCAGCGCCAGCTGAAGTTCGACAAGAAGGGGCAGGCGAAGATCACCATGCAGCCCAACGGCGGTATCATACTGAAATAACACATAACTTAACAACATGAACGAACAGTTTATAAAGACGAAGCGGGCCAGCCGCGAGCTGGCCTTGCTCACCGACCGGCAGCGCAACGAGATTCTGCTGGCCGTGGCTGACGCCATCATCAACCAGAAGGAGCGGATTCTTAAAGCCAACGGGCTGGATTTGGCCAAAATGGACAAAGCTAATCCGCTCTACGACCGCCTGCAACTGACGGAAAGCCGGTTGGAAGGGATAGCCGCCGACATGAGAAACGTGGCCACCCTACCCTCGCCCCTCGGACATATCACCAAGCAGAAGACGCTGCCCAACGGCCTGCGGCTGTGCCGCGTGTCTGTACCTTTCGGGGTTATCGGCATGATTTACGAAGCACGCCCCAACGTGACGTTCGACGTCTTCTCGCTCTGTTTCAAGAGCGGCAATGCTTGTGTGCTGAAGGGAGGACGCGACGCCGTCGCATCAAACGAGGAAGGCGTGGCGCTGATTCACGAGGTGCTGCGGCAGTTCGGGGTGTCGGAGGATGTTGTGGCCCTGCTGCCCGCCACCCATGAGGCGACGGGCGAGATGCTCAGTGCCGTGGGCTACGTCGACCTGTGCATTCCCCGTGGCGGCCGTAAGCTCATCGACTTTGTCCGCGACACGGCGCGCGTGCCGGTCATCGAGACGGGTGCCGGCGTGGTGAACACCTACTTCGACAAGGACGGGAACCTGGAGATGGGCAAGGCCATCGTCAACAACGCCAAGACGCGCCGCGTCTCCGTCTGCAATGCCCTGGACTGCCTGTTAGTCCACGAGAGCCGTCTGGGCGACCTGGCCGCGCTCGTTGCCCCGATGGCCGGTTCTGTATGTTGCTGTAATACAGCAACAAACGGGACGACGAAGCCCCCCGTCACCATCTATGCTGACGAGCCTGCCTTCGCCGCCCTCGACGGCAAGTACCCCTATCTGGAGCACGCCACGGACGAGAGCTTCGGCACGGAGTTCATGGACTACAAGATGGCCGTCAAGACCGTCGGCTCCTTGGACGAGGCCCTCGAGCATATCGACCAGAACGGCTCCGGCCACAGTGAGGCTATTATCACGATGGACGAGCAGGCCGCGCGCCGCTTCCAGGCCCACGTCGATGCAGCCTGCGTCTACTGGAACGCGCCCACCTCGTTTACCGACGGCGCACAGTTCGGCCTCGGTGCCGAGATTGGTATTTCGACACAGAAGCTCGGCCCCCGCGGACCGATGGCCCTGGAGGAGATTACCACCTACAAATGGCTGATTGAGGGCGAAGGCCAGACACGGCCTTAGTACTTCTCCCAAAGCCGCTCCCGCAAGAAGCGCTCTAAGGCCCGCCGGATGGACAGCAGTCCGAAGTCGGCGGGCTGTATCTTTTCTATCGGTAGCCAGAAAGCCTCAGCGGCATCGTCGGCTCCCACGGGCCGGGCGTCGTCGCCCACCCGCACCAGGTAGTCGGAGTCGAGGGTGTGTATCAGCATATCGCTATAGACGTACTCGTTGGGCGTGGAGAAGATATACTTGATGTCTTCGACCACAAGCCCCGTCTCCTCAGCTATCTCGCGACGCATACCCTGCTCGATGTCCTCGCCGATGTCGACAAAGCCGCCCGGCAGGTCGAGGGTGCCCTTCGAAGGCTCCTTGGCGCGGCGGACGACAAGCAGTTCGCCACGGCCGTTCAGGATAAAGGCCGCCGTGGCCGACGACGGGTTGGCATAGTAGACGAAGCCGCAGTCCTGGCACGCCTTGCTCTTGAAGTCATGCTCCACCCAGCGACGGCTGCCGCACACAGGGCAGAATTTGAATTTCTCTAACGGATGTCCCATAGTGTTACCAATTGTCTGTACGGAAGGGGAACAACGGCAGGTTGGCGCCGTTGGTCACATTGCCTAACTGGAAGTTGCGGAAACAGTAGCGGACGGCCACGGGCTGCTTCACCTCGTCGCTGACGACCATGATGGCCTCGTCCCAATAGCCGCCGCCGGGGCGCCAGAAGTGGCGGGCACGGGCGGGATGGAACACGCGGTCCTGGCCGGCCACCTCGAAGCCCTTGATCATCTCATACGGCGCATCGGCGTGATAGTTGTCCTGCAGATGGATGAAGACGGTGTCGCCCTTGACGGTCATGTCCTTGTAGGAAGAACTCTTGTAGAGCACCTCGCTGAAGCCGTAGTCGCGGCTCAGGGCCGTCCATGCCAGGCGCTCGCCCACCTGGCGCTTCTGTGCCGGGTGTATCTGCGTGGTCTCGTAGGGATAGACCAGGTCGTTGGTACACACCAGCGAGCTGTTGGGAATCATCTGCGCGGCCCGCTGCTGCTGCTCGCGGAGCAGGGCGCCCTGTGTGCCGTTCACGTCGTCATAGTGATAGGGCGCTATCTCGACGAAGTAGAACGGAATCTCGCCAAGTGCGAACTGCTGCCGCCACTGGGCGACGAGCAGTTTCAGCCGCTCGGAGTACTGGTTGCCGGGGTCGCCGACGTTTGAGCAGCCCTGGTAGAACAGGATGCCCTTGACGGTATAGTTGAGGATGGGGTTGAACGTGCCGTTTCCCCAGACCATGGCGCGATGGTAGTCCCATTCGGGCTTGAAGGCCACGATGCCCGCCGAGTCGGTTGGCTCGCTTGTATGGCGCTGCAGGTTCTCCTTCGTCAGCCAGCTCTCTACGCGCGAGCCGCCCTTGTTGGCCTCGATGATGCCGACGGGTATGCCGAGGGCCTGGTGCATGGTGCGGGCGAAGAAGTAGCCCGTGGCCGAGAAGTCGCCGACGGTCTGCGGCCCGCACTCGCGCCACTCGCACTGGGCGTCGTCCTGCGGCTCCATGCGCATGACGCTGGGAATCTTCACGCTGCGCACGGCCCCGTGGTTACGTGCGTCGATGACGGTCTGGTTGTAGTCCTCGACGGGACAGCCCCAGAAGCCGCGGACCGGCATCTCCATGTTCGACTGTCCGGCGCATACCCACACCTCGCCGATGAGCACGTTCTTGATGGCCACCGTGCCGTCGCCGTCGTCGAAGGTGACGGTCTGCGGCGTGTCCGAGGCCTGGCCGGTCGTCACCCTGGCAAGCCACTTTCCGTCGCTGCCGGCTTTCGCAGTGGCAGTGCCTTGCCAGGACGTCGTCACCTTCACCGTACTGCCGGGCTTGGCCCAGCCCCACAGTCGCGCCTCCGACTGCTGCTGCAATACCATGTTGTCGCCAATCAGGTGGGGCAGCCTCACCCTGGCCTGTGCCGACAAGGTCAGCACAGCCGCCATTGGCAGGAGTAGAAATCTCTTCATTTTTAATTTGTTTTAAGCTATCAGCGTGCAAAGTTACGCTTTTTTTTCGTACCTTTGCACGCAAATCAACAAAAAAAGTATGAAAAGAACTATTAGACTGCTGATTCTGACCATGATGTCCATGCTCTCGACAACGGTGTTCGCCCAGCAGGGCAAGACGTATAACCTGTGGCCCGACGGGGCTCCGAATACCAACGGCAACCTGACCGACACGGCCAAGGTGACGGTTTTCCTGCCCAACGCGAAGAAGGCAACAGGACGGGCCGTCGTCATCTGCCCCGGCGGAGGCTACTCACACTTGGCCATGCAGCATGAAGGCACTGACTGGGCACCCTTCTTCAACCGCGAGGGCATTGCCGTCGTCGTGCTGAAGTACCGTATGCCACGCGGCAACTACGAGGTGCCCGTCAGCGATGCCGAGGAAGCCATCAGACTGGTGCGCCGCAAGGCCAAGGAGTGGCACATCGACCCGAAGCAGGTAGGCATCATGGGAAGCTCGGCCGGCGGACACCTGGCTTCGACCGTGGCCACGCAGTCGAAGGGCGACGCAGCCCCCAACTTCCAGATTCTGTTCTACCCTGTCATCACGATGGACCCCGCCTACACCCACATGGGATCGCACGATAACCTCTTAGGCAAGAACCCGAAGAAAAAGCTGGAACGGCAGTTCTGCAGCGAGCAGCAGGTGACGCGCGCCACACCACGGGCATTCATCACACTGAGCGACGACGACGGAGCCGTACAGCCTGAAAACGGCGTAAACTACTACCTGGAGTGCTGCCGCCACGACGTACCGGCCACCCTGCACGTCTATCCCTCGGGTGGCCACGGATGGGGCTACCGCGAATCGTTCAACTATCACATTGAGATGGTTCTCGAACTGAGAGCCTGGCTCCAGACCTTCTAAAGCAGGGCCTTGATTTCGGCATCGAGGTCCTCCATCTGGCTTGACCGCTTCACGAGGTTGTTCTGGCGGTCAATCAGGAAGAACTCCGGCAGGCTAAAAATATTATACGATACCATCAGCGGCGAATTCGTACCTTCGGCATCGCGGACGCATATCCACGGCAGGGCTTCGGTCATCTGCTTCCAGAAGTGCTCATCGTTGTCGAGTGAAACCTGGAAGATTTCCAGGCCCTGCGCATGATACTTATTATAGTACTCACGGAGTGAAAGAATGCGCGTCGGAGAGTCCTTGAGGGCAAAGACGTGGAAATCGAGCAGGACAACCCTGCCCTTCAAGTCAGTCAGACGGCGCATGCGACCGTGGTTGTCAGCCAGCCCAATCTCTATGACGCCCGACTCCTCTATCTTGGTCTGGTCTACGTCCATCGGCGTTTTCCTGGCATTCATGACGCGCACGTTCTTCATGCCCTCGATGGCGATGTTGTGGAGGTTCTCACCACGCTCGGCACCAGGGTAGAAAGTATCCCAACTCGTGGCAACGGCGGCAAACACCTTGATGTCATCTGCGTTGTTCTTCGGGTCGAAGATAAGCCACGGCCCCAGCGTCTGGAACAGGGCGAAATAGGCGTAGCTGCGATAAGGCTCCTTGTAGATGTAGTCGTTCGTCACCTCTTCCTTGTATGTGGCCAGCATACGCTGCAGCGAGTCGCGCAGCTCGTCGGTAGACAGACTGCCACTGCCCTCAAGGGCGAGGGTACGCTCCTGAAAGTCTATCTGCTTCAATGCCAGCTCCTTGATTTTCTGATTGTCGGCAGAGCCGCTGACCTCGTAGTCGGTGGCCATCTGCGGATAGCGAGCCTTGATGGTAACGGTCTCCGTAGAGTCGATGGCCACGTTGATAATCTGGCCGTCGATACGCAGACGGTAGAACTCCGGGGCTTCGGGAGCCTCGCCGCTGAACGAGAACCGGCCGTCCTCGTCAAGTGTCAGTCGCCCCGTCTCCTCGATACCGCTCAGACCGATGTGCTCGAAATAGAGTACCGAGTCGGCGGCTCCCGTCAACTCGCCCTCAACGTGGAACTTATTATTGCTACAGGCTGCCATTATGGCGGCCGCGGCACCCATCATCAGAATTTTAATGGTATTCATCATCGTCATTCGTCTTGATTGCTTATTCGGGTGCAAAGATACGATTTTTCCGCGACATACAGGCCAAACAATGCTAAAAAAACATAAAGACTGAGATTCTTGCGCGTCAACACGCATTGAGATGACCAAAGAATGCAAAAAGACACCCCAGGTATTTGCGCCCCGGGGTGTCTTGTGTATATTTAGACTTGCGGTTTAGAAGTCGGCGACTTGGTCTTTACCCTGCTGGAAGTAAATCTTCTCACCATCGTGCATGAACCATCCGTTCTTTTTCGTGGCTCGAACCTGTACGATGTGAGCGGCTAACTCTTCAAAAGAAATATCAGCCTTGTCGGTTGCATCAGGGTTAGGCCACAGAAGCAAACGGGCAATATCTGTGTTCAACTGACCAGAGTGCATAATTGGCGATGCAGTATCCCAGGCGACACGGACCTTATAAGGTCCATTATCATAACCGTGATTCTTTCCATCGGGGCAATACTCGTTTAAGGGTGATGCTCCTGCAAAGTGCTGATACAGTTTATTAGTCAGCCAGAAGCCATTAGCATCCTTGCATCCATTACCCGAGAATTTTGAGATACACTGATCCTGGAAAGATCCGTTAGAGACACCGATTGTGTTCAGCTGGCTATACTGTACACCCCAAAGGTAGTTCAGCATATCCCAGCAATCCTGACTGCAATCACGCAGACGAGGCACAACGAGATATGTTACTGCTGCTAAGAACATGGGGTTGTTGGTAGCCTCGACGCGGCTGCCGTCGGGGTTCTCCATGAGGGTCTTCAGTTCGGCCACGTTGCGAGGCAGGCGATTGAACGTAAAGTCCGAAGCTCGATAGGTTTTATTGTTACCGATGAAAACGACATCTCGAGTGGGAATCGAGTCAATCAGGGAGACCTTTTCTACGGGAATGGAGTAAGCAGTTATCCTCTTAATCTTATCTACCAGATATGGATAAGTTTGAACAACTCCTCCTTGTACAAGACGCCCATTCTCCAAATAGAATGACGAATTAGCCGACGCCGTAGAGGTTGTGCGGAAGCCCATGGCGTTAGCTTCTCCACGTGCGGTGAGATTGCCGTTAGCTTGGAAGTCCAGATATTCATTCTCGGCGTTGCAGTAGGTATAGTCATCCTTCATGGTAGCTGCAACGGCGTTGTTAGTACCGTGTGCATTGCCTGTTATGGGTACGGTAAACTCTACGCGCCAGTACTGTTGATACTGCTGTGCAAAACCGGTCATGACGAAAGCTGTCATGGCGAGTGTAGTAAATATTTTCTTCATAGTTATCTTACGTTTTTTGATGTTTAGAATTGTTGTAATTAGAAATTATTTCTTGGCGAATTTCAGACTTTTGTGGCCGACGTTCACAACGTATACACCTGCAGGCAGGCTGCCAACGTAGATAGTGGTATTACCACCATTGACAGCAGCCTCAGCCACCTGCTTACCATCCATGGCATAGACAATGGCCTTCGTAGCGTTACCACAGCCCGAGATTGACATCGTCTCGCTGATGGGAGTCATCAGCTGCAGCTTCTCGGTCAAGGGAGCAGCCACAGGACCTTCAATGTCTGTGGCGACATCCTTCACATAGTCCTCATCGCCACGCATAAAGAATACCGAGCTAACATTGCTTTCAATACCTTGAGAGGTGATGATGTCGAACTTGTCGCTGTTTTCCTTTGCCAGCATACTGGTAACATTCATCATCTTGAAAAACTTGCCCGTATTTGTAATCATCCATGAGGGCTTGTTTACGTCAATGTAAGGAGTTCCGTCGCTCTCTGTCTTGTAGAGGTTGAAGTCAATCATCTCCTCATGCTTTTCGAAGCTGATACTCTCGACGCCGGCTTCACCCTGTCCGTCTTTGAGCACAATCTCAAAAGTGCTGGCACCGTCGGCCACCACCATCATGCTCACTCGAACAACTGGAAAATACTGCCCTGTGTTAGTCTTCACGCACATGACGCTTTGCTTCGAGGCAGCAGCTCCAGCATCGAGGGAGCAGCCCAGCCCTGCGGCCACTATGGCTGCCAAGGCTAAGGTCTTCCATCTTTGTTTAACTGTTCTCATGTTATACAATAATTAATTAATAAATAAAAAAGTGATTTCTGTTTAGAACTTAACGCCCTGAATCTTGTCGGCGGGAATCTCGACGGGCGTTTTCAGGCCGGGCCAGTAGTCTGTCCAGTCCGTGGTTTTACCCTGGGCGTTGTCAGACTTCTTGATGCCATGACGGAAGCCGCCCTCCACGACATAGTACTTGCCGTCCTTCTCATAGAAGGTCTTGAACTGCATCTCCTGTATAGACGACCAGGTGTCCTTGTATTCGGGCATGGTGAACACTGGCAGTCCCTGCCATGCTACAGAGGAAGAATAGGTAGCCAGGATCTTGGTCGGAGCCAGTGCTGACTTAACCTTGGCGTTGAACTTGCTTTTATAGTCGGCAACCACCTTCGCATTGGGGTTCTTGTCCCTCAGGTCTTTCAGCAGGTAGTTCTGGCTCTGGACGCTCTTGACGTACTCAGCGTCGGCCTCGGCCTGCTTCTCGCCAGCAGTCTTCTCCTTGGTGCCGGTCTGGCTCAGATAGAGCTGCTTGATGCGGGGCAGTTCGGCGGCAATGGCGTCGATGTCGCCCTTAGGCAGGTTAACGCCCTTCGACTCACGGGCGCGCTTGATATTAGCGGGAATCTGGTTGTTAACCATATCCAACACGTATGCGGGCTGTGCGTGCGCAGAGAACTCCTCGGTGTTGCCTTTCAGGTAGCGCAGGATGAATGTCAGCTGCCGTGCAGCCTCAAAGGCGTTGCGGATATTCTGTCCGCCAGTGTACTCGTCAGAGGTCAGGTTGGCATACTTCCAGAGAATACGTCCGTTCTCCGTCTGGTCAAGTCCCAGATATTTGTCCATGCCGCCAGCCTTCTCAGCATTTCTTTTCTCCTGTATAGCAGGATGCTCCTTTTCATAGTCGGCTCGGGCCTGTTCAGCCGCTGCGTTCGAAGAAGCCTCCGTGGCTACGTTTCCACCGTTGGCGACTCCTTTCACCGTCTTCTCGGCGGCGTTCTTGGCTTTTTTCATCAGTCCGCCAAGCTGTGCGCTGGCATTTGTCTGTACTGCAAACAACATAGCTACTGCCATGAGCGTGCGTGTCATTGTTTTCTTCTTCATAGTTTTTTCTTTTAATCGGTTCCTTTTTATGGTTTCTGTCTCTGTTGCGCCCCAACATTCTGGCGAAGCATATCCTCCAAACGTAGCAGTTTATCCAGATAATGTATGGCAAACTCCATGGTTGCTTCCTGATATTCCGTCTTTGGCATCTCCGTCAATTGTTAATGGCGGTGCAAAGATACAACTATTTGCTCATTCCATCGTTATCATTTCGTCAAAATCTTTTGTCATTTCGTCAAATCAGCTTGTTTTTCCTGGTATTGTGAGGGGGTCAGGCCAAAAGATTTCTTGAACGCACGGGTAAAATTAGCTGTATCGTTGTAACCGCAAAGGGTAGCAATCTGTGTGACGGTGAGTTCGTGGTTATGGTCGAGCAAGTGGCGTGCCCGTCGCATCCTGACAATCTGGATAAAGGTCTGCGGTGTCTCGCCGGTGATGGCCGTGAGCTTCTGGCGGAACTGGAATGGACTCATGTTGAAACGTGCAGCCACGGAGGGGGCATCGGCCTGTCCGTTGTTAATCTGTTCGTTGATAACGTTGACAACCTGCTCTATGAAGTCGCGGTCGGCGGGTTTGATGTCAGTCGGGTCGCTGCCGCCGTCATGTCGGGTGACGAGGGCTTTGTCGTAGTTGATTTGCAGCTGGCGGTACTTCTCGCGCAGTTCCTGGATGTCGGCACTGAGCTGCTGGTTGATTTCGTTCTGGCGGCGGTTGCGTCGTCGCATGGCATACCAGATGGCGGCTGCGAGCAGCAGGAGCAGTATCGTGATGACAAGTGCCGTGACCATCACGCGGTGCTTCGACTGGCGCTCGGCCTCATTCTCCATCCTCAGCTCGTCGGTGTCGAACTCCGCCTTGAAGCGTGCCAGGCTTTCAGCCGTAGCATTGTTGTAGAGCGAGTCCTTCAGGGCGTTGAAACGGTCCAGCTCGGTGCGTGCCGAGTCAGGGCTGGTAATCCAGAGCGACTCATAGATACCCTTTTGGGCGTGCAGCTCGTTGTAGGTGTCGTGCAGCTGGCGGAAGATCTGCGCTGCCTCGCGGAAGTAGGGTAGGGCCTCGGCGGGGCGTTCCAGCGAGAGCAGTGCCATGCCCATCTTGTTACAGCTGATGCCGAGCGACTGCAGGTTGCCTTTCTCGCGGAAGGCGGGGATGACCTGCTGGAGCAGCTGCTGTGCCTCGCGGTAGCGGTGGAGTCCTATGAGCACGGACGCCTTCTGCGCCATGCGCACCTTGGCATGGTCCTCGCGCCCTAACTTCTCCTCTATGTTGTAGGCGGCGTCGGCATATTCCAGTGCCCGCTGGTCGTTGCCCATGGCGTGGTAGACCTCGGAGGCCATGCCTAAGAGTACCGCCTTTCGCTGCGGGTTCTTCGTCTCGTCGGTCAGCGCGAGCGCCTTTGTGATGTACTGCTCAGCCTCGTTAGGCTGGTTGGCCGACACATAGATGCCAGCCAGCGTGTTCAGGCTGGAGCTCATGCGGTCAGGGTCGCCGCTCTGCTTGTCGAGCTGGTAGCAGAGCTTGGCGTAGGTGGCCGCCTCGTCGTAGTTGCTCAGGCGTATATGGCTGATGGCCAGCAGGTTCAGGCAGTCGGCCTCCTCGTCGTGGTTGTTGCTGGCACGCAGCAGGGGCAGTGCCCGTTGGGCCAGCTTCACGGCATCCTGATAGCGCTGGCGGGCATAGTAGTACTCGCCCGTCCAGTACCACACCTCCATGCGCAGCGAATCCTTCGATGCAGCGTTGCCATAGGTAATGGGGTCGCAGAGGTCGGCCTCGCTGTAGATGCGCATCAGCCGGTTGGCGGCCTGCAGGTCGGCATTTCTCTCGAAAGCCCTGAGCAGCGAGTCAACGACATCAGCCCTGCTGCCGGCGCAGGCCAGCAGCAGGACGATGGTTGTCAGGCTCTTCTTCAGCAGGCTGCCACTCATCCGCCTACAACAGGTTCATCGTGTCGGTGGCAATCATCAGTTCCTCGTCGGTGGGGATGACGACGACCTTCACGCGCGAATCGTCGGCCGAGATGATAGCCTCCTCGCCACGGACGTTGTTCTTCTGTTCGTCGAACTTGATGCCCAGGAACTCCATGTTCTTACAGACCTCGGAGCGCATGCCAATCTGGTTCTCGCCGACGCCGGCGGTGAAGACCACCACGTCGAGACCGCCCATGGCGGCAGCGTAGGCACCGATGTATTTCTTGATGCGGTAGAAGTACATGTCCTGTGCCAGCTGGGCGCGCTTGTCGCCGCTCTTGGCAGCGTTCTCCACGTCGCGCATGTCACTGCTTCCGCCCGTCAGGCCGGCCACGCCGCTCTTCTTGTTGAGCAGGTTCGACATGCCGTCGGCGTCGAGGCCGAGCTTCTTCTCGATGAACGTCACGGCACCGCCGTCGATGTCGCCGGCACGGGTACCCATGACGAGGCCCTCGAGGGGCGTCAGACCCATCGACGTGTCGATGCACTTGCCGTCGACGACAGCAGCGATGGAGCCGCCGTTACCCACGTGGCAGGTCACCATCTTCGTGCCCTCAGCGGGAATGCCGAGGAACTCGCAGGCGCGCTGCGACACATAGCGGTGGCTGGTGCCGTGGAAGCCGTAGCGACGGATGCCGTACTTCTCGTACAGCTCGTAGGGAATGGCATACATATAGGCCTTGGGCGGCATGGTCTGGTGGAAGGCGGTGTCGAAGACGCCCACCTGTGGCAGTCCCGGCATGAGCTCCTTCACGGCGTTGACGCCCTTCAGGTTGGCGGGGTTGTGCAGCGGTGCCAGGTCTGAGCACTTCTCAAACTCCTTCAGCACCTCGTCGGTCAGTACGACCGACTTGTTGAACTTCTCGCCGCCATGCACCATGCGGTGGCCTACGGCGTCAATCTCGTCGAGACTCTTGATGACCCCAATCTCAGGGTCGGTGAGCAGTGAGAAGATGAACTTCACGCCCTCGGTATGCTCGGGGATGTCGTGCATAATCTGGCGCTTCTCGCCGTTGGCGAGCTTGACCTTCACAAAGGCGCCGTCCAAGCCTACGCGCTCGGCGCCGCCCGATGTCATCACACTCTTGTCGTCCATGTTGTACAGTGCGTACTTAATAGAGGACGAACCGCAGTTTAAAACTAATATCTTCATACAGAAAGCCCACCCAAGCCCTCCCGAAGGGAGGGATGTTTAGTTACATACTGGGTGCTCCATTTTTTAATTGTTTATTTTGTTTTTTCCACCCAAGTATCAAACATCCCTCCCTTTGGGAGGGCTTGGGTGGGCCCTTAGGGCTTTTATTTTATTTCTTAGCATCCATTGCCTGGCAGGCGGTGATGGCGACCATGTAGTAGATGTCGTCGACAGAGCAGCCGCGCGAGAGGTCGTTGACCGGGCGGGCGATACCCTGCAGGACGGGACCGATGGCGATGGCGTCGCCGAGGCGCTGCACCATCTTATAGCCGATGTTGCCTACTTCGAGGTTCGGGAACACCAGCACGTTGGCACGTCCGGCAATGTCGCTGCCGGGAGCCTTCTTGGCACCCACTGAGGGCACGAGGGCGGCGTCGGCCTGCAGCTCGCCGTCGATCTTCAGGTCGGGAGCCATCTCCTTGGCCAGACGGGTGGCCTCAATCACCTTGTCGCAGACCTCATGCTTGGCCGAACCCTTCGTCGAGAAGCTCAGCATGGCCACGCGGGGATCCTCAAAACCGGCCACGGCCTTGGCCATCTGGGCTGTGCAGACGGCAATCTGGGCCAGCTGGTTGGCATCGGGCATGGGCGTCACGGCCACGTCGGCCACCACGAGCACGCCGTCCTCGCCATACTGCTTCTGCTTCGAGATGAGCAGCAGTCCGCCGCTGACGCAGGTGATGCCGGGCTGGCACTTGATGATCTGCAGGGCAGGGCGCAGGGTGTCGCCCGTCGTCGAGAGTGCACCGCTGATCTGTCCGTCGGCCCCTTCGGTCTTGATGATCATACAGCCGTAGTAGAGCGGGTTCTTCACCAGTTCGCGGGCCTGCTCGATGGTCATGCCCTTCGACTTGCGCAGCTCGGCCAGTTTCTCGGCATACTCCTCAGCCTTGGGGCTGGTCAGCGGGTCGATGATGGTGGCCTTGCCGATGTTCTGGAGTCCCCACTGGGCTGCCAGGCCGTTGATTTCGTCGGGATTGCCCAGGAGAATGATGTTAGCGACGCCGTCAGCCAGCACACGGTCGGCTGCACGGAGAGTGCGCTCCTCCGTAGCTTCGGGGAGCACGATGCGCTGCTTGTTTGACTTGGCACGCGCCACGATTTGACTTAATAAATCCATAGTTTGTTCGTTTGTTCTTTGTTATTGTGATATTTACTATGTTTGTGCAAAGGTAACACAAAAAAATGATTTATCGAACAAAATAAGATTTTTTATCATTTATTTCTTTAAATGTGGGGAAAAAAGCATTACCTTTGCATTCTTGAAGCTACACAACATAAACATTATGCCGAGAACAATCATCTACACTATACTCCTCTCGTTGGTGCTGACATCCTGCTCGCAGGGCAGCAAGCATTTCAAAATAGGTGTATCGCAGTGCTCTGAGGACATCTGGCGTGAAAAGCAGAACGCCGAGCTGCGCATGGGCGCCTACTTCCACGAGAACGTCGACTTGTTTTTTGCGGCAGCCTACGACAGCGACGAGCGACAGGTGCAGCAGATTGACAGCCTTATAGACGAAGGCATCGACCTGCTCATCGTGGCTCCCAACCAGGTGCAGACCATCTCGCCCGCCATTGACCGTGCCTTCGACAGCGGCATCCCCGTCATCGTCTTTGAGCGCAAGACCAGCTCGCAGAAGTACACCGCCTTCATCAGTGCCGACAACTACGAGATGGGGCGCGTCATGGGAGAGTACGTTGTTTCAAGGCTTCACGGACAAGGGACCGTCTTGGAGATAAAGGGCCTGGAAGGCTCGTCGCCCGCCATCGAGCGCCACAACGGCTTCACAGATGCACTCAGGGAAGCCCCCGGCATCAAGGTGGCAGCCTCGCTGCAGGGTGACTGGACTGAGCCTACGGCCTACGCGACTACGAAACAATGGCTTAATAATAATAAAGATGTACGCGTTGACCTGGTGTTCGGTGCCAACGACCGTACGGCTATGGGAGCACGCAAGGCCATGCAGGATTCCACCTCAGCGCCCCTCCCGCTTTTCTGCGGCATCGACGGTCTGCCCGGCGAGAACGGGGGCATCCAGCTGGTGCGCGACTCGCTGCTCGACGCATCGTACATCTATCCCACCCACGGCGACCAGATCATCGAGCTGGCCGTGCGCATCCTCGAAGGGAAGCCCTACGAGAAGGAGACGTTGCTCATGTCGGCCCTCGTCACCAACAATAATGCCAAGGTGCTGCTGATGCAGAGCGAGGAGCTGTTGCGTCAGGCAGCCCAGCTAGGCCTCCTGCACGAGAAGGCCGACAGCTACCTGCGCGACCTCGGCATCCAGCGCATCGTCAACTGGTTAGCCATTGGCATCATCGTGCTGCTCGTGGTGGTGTTCGTGCTCTTCTACCTCTATCAATTGCGGAAGGTCAGCATGCAGCGCGAGCGCGTGGTGAACAACCTCTGGAACTTGGAGGCACCGGCAGCTCCGGAGCCTGATCCGGCGACGGCCGCCGGCGCACAAGAGCCAGCCCCAGAGCCGAAGGCCGGCAGCCAGGCCGAGTCGCTGGCCTCGACGCGCTTCATCAGCCGTTTCCGCGAGGTGGTAGAGTCGCGCCTGTCTGACAGCGACCTCTCGGTCGAGGACCTGGCTGCCGACATGAACCTGAGCCGTGTGCAACTCTACCGCAAGGTGAAGAGCATCAGCGGCTCGTCGCCTGTTGAGCTGTTACGCACGGCCCGCCTGAACCGAGCCTACCAAATGCTGTTGACGACAGACAAGACGGTGGCTGAGGTGGCCTACGACGTAGGGTTCTCGTCGCCCAGCTACTTCTCCAAGTGCTACAAGGAGGAGTTCGGCGTTCTGCCGGGCGTGAGCCGCGCATAAGGCCATTGGCGACTGCCAAAAATCGTTCATTCCATCGCAATTTTGCTGCGTTGCAACATTTTTCCCGAAGAATGAACGATTTCTTTAATCCACATTATCACATAGTTAGTACTTTTGCAGCACTTTTATCAATAGTACTAACCAAATCAATAATCAAATGAAAGAAACTAAGCGATTTCTACTGAGCTTCATTGCTCTCATTGCGTGTACTGTAATGTACGCGCAGACGGAAATCACGGGAACGGTGGTCGACGACCTCGGCGAGGGAGTCATCGGCGCCACTGTGAAGGAGAAAGGTTCGTCTACCGGCACCGTGACCGACTTCGACGGCCATTTCAAGCTGAAGGTGAAGGAGGGCACTACGCTCGTCTTCTCCTACATAGGCTTTGCAACCCAGGAACTGCCCGCCCAGGTCGGCATGAAGGTAGTGATGAAGGACAACGCCAAGGAACTCTCCGAGGTCGTCGTCACTGGCTACCAGACGCAGCGCAAAGCCGACCTCACCGGTTCGGTGGCCGTAGTGAAGACTAGCGAGCTGAAGACCTCGGCCGACACCGACCCCATGCGTGCCCTGCAGGGCAAGGTGCCCGGCATGACCATCACCAGCACCGGCTCGCCCGTCGGCGCCGGCACGGTGCGCATCCGTGGCGGCGGCTCGTTCAACTCGTCGCAGGACCCCCTGTTCATCATCGACGGCGTGCCCACCACCACCAACCTGAACACGCTGAACATGAACGACATTGAGTCGATGCAGGTGCTCAAGGACGCCGCCTCGGCCTCTATCTACGGTTCGCGAGCCGCTAACGGCGTAATCATCATCACCACCCGCTCGGGCAAGAAGGGCGACAAGGTGAAAGTGGACTTCTCGGCCAATCTCACCGCCTCGTTCTACAACAAGCAGAGCATGATGGAGCTGGCCAACACCGCCGAGTATGCCACCGCCATGGCTCAGGCAGCCATGAACGACGGCCTGGACCCCGAGCAGTATGCCAACAACTACGGCCTGACGCTCAACGCCAAGGCCGGCACGCCCATCAGCGCCTACGACCCCGCCACCGGGCAAAAGCGCGACTTCCTGGTCAACGGTCTCTACGACGGCTACATGAACGCCAAGAAGACCATGCGCTTCAGCGACACCGACTGGATGGACGAGATCTCGCGCACGGGATTCTCGCAGAGCTACGACCTCTCAGTGTCGAACGCCACGGAGAAGTCCTCGGCACTGGTCAGCTTCGGCTACAAGAAGAACAACGGCATTCTGAAGTACACCGACTTCGAGAGCTTCTCGGGCCGCATCAACACCTCGTATAAGGTGAACAAGATTGTCACCGTGGGCGAGAACGCCACCATCACCTATTCCGACCAGGTGGACAGCGCACCCATGGAGAACGCCCTGAAGATGGCGCCCACGCTGCCCGTCTACGAGGAGGACGGCACCACCTTCTCAGGCCCCGTGGGCGGTATGAGCGACCGCCAGAACCCCCTGCGCGAACTCTACCACAACCGCGACAACAGACTCAAGATGTGGCGCATCTTCGGCAACGGCTATGTCAACATACAGCCCATCAAGGGTCTCACGCTGCGCTCTAACTTCGGTCTCGACTACTGGTCGGAGTTCATACACAGCGTCACCTACACGTGGCACTCCGACGTGGTGAACAACTCCACGCCGTCGGCCAACCTGGGCACGAAGACGTCGGTGAAGTGGACCTGGTCGAACACGGCCAACTATAACTTCACCCTCGGCACCGACCACTCGTTCATACTCCTCGGCGGTATCGAGATGCACAAGGACTCCGAGGACCGCTCGTCGGCCTACGCACAGATGTTCGCACTTGAGAACTACGACTATATGTGGCCCGACGCCGCCACGGGCACCCAGCGTGCAGGCGGTATCGCCGAGGGCTACAACCTGCTCTCGTTCTTCGGCAAGGTCGACTATAACTTCAAGGACCTGCTGCTGGCCTCGTTCACCATCCGTCGCGACGGTTCGAGCCGCTTCGGCGAGAACAACAAGTACGGTACGTTCCCCGCAGCCACCCTGGGCTACCGCGTGTCGCAGCACCTGGGTCTGGACTGGATTGACGACCTGAAGGTGCGCGCCTCCTGGGGCCAGACCGGTAACCAGGCCATCTCCAACTACGCCCGCTACGGTCTCTACGCCGCTACCTACGGCGGTGGCCGCAACGAGTCGACAGCCTACGACCTGGCACTGGCCGGCTCGGGCATCTTCCCCTCGGGCTTCCGTGCCACCCAGGCCCAGAACAACGACCTGAAGTGGGAGACCACCGAGCAGTGGAACGGCGGTCTTGACTTCACCCTCTTCGGCAGCTCGCTCTACGGCACCTACGACGTCTATGTCAAGAAGGTGAAGGACATGCTCATCAACCCCGCCTACCTCGGCTCCATGGGTGAGGGCGGCGCCTCCTGGCTCAACGGTCCCTCGCTGCAGAACTGGGGTATGGAACTCGCCCTGGGCTACCGTGGCAAGACCGAGTTCGGGCTGACCTACAACGTCAACGGCAACGTCGACTTCTTCCGCCAGAAGGTGACCTACCTGCCTGAGACCACCACCGGCTCCTACGTACACACCGCCAAGGAGAACCTCGTAGAGTCAGAGAAGCCCTACGGCTCCATCGTGGGCTACGTCGCCGACGGCCTGTTCCAGAGCCGCGAGGAAGTGCTGGCCAGCGGCCAGGACAACGCCCGCGTGGGCGGACTGAAGTATGCCGACCTCGACGGCAACGGCATCATCAACGAGCAGGACCAGACCTGGATCTTCAACCCCGTGCCCAACTTCTCGTGGGGTCTGAACATCGAGCTGGGCTACAAGGACTTCGACTTCGCCATGTTCTGGCAGGGCGTGGCCGGACAGGACGTGTACAACGACCAGAAGTTCCAGACCGACTTCTACAGCATCACCGACGCCGGCTCGAATAAGGGCAACCGTATGCTCGGCGCATGGACCACTGCCAACACCGGGAGTGACATTCCCGCGCTGACCACCAATAACACCGGCAACGAAGGCCGCGCCTCGAGCTACTTCGTCGAGAACGGCTCCTACGGCAAGCTGCGCCAGGTGCAGATAGGCTACAACGTGCCGCAGAAGTACCTCAAAGCCATCAAGATGTCGAGTGCCCGCGTCTACATATCGGGCCACAACCTGCTCACCATCAAGAGTAGCTCGCTCACCTGCTCCGACCCCGAGAACCCCCGCTGGATGTATCCTAACAGCACCAGCCTCTCGTTCGGCATACAGACATCGTTCTAGTTTATAATTTATAGTTAATAGTTGATAGTTATGAGCACTAAAATATATAATAAGGTAGCCGCCGCCTGTCTTGTGTGCTGCGGTATGACTGCAACCATGACGAGTTGCGACGACTTCATAGAAGTAGAGCCGAAGGGGGTCATCAGCGAGGACCTGGCCATGAGCCAGCCCGAGGAGATGTTGACCGCAGCCTATGCCAAACTGGGCGACGACTGGTACACCTACCCCTTTAACCTGTGGCCTTACGGCGACGTCTCGAGCGACGACGCCATGAAGGGCGGCTCGGGCACCACCGACACCAACTACCACCCCGTGGAGGTGTGGTCGACGCTCACCGCCTCCACCCCGGACCACATGGACGAGCAGTGGTACCACTTCTACTGCAGCATTTCGCGCTGCAACCGCGCACTGGTGTCGCTCGAGGAGCACGGCGATGCCACCCTCGGCGCCGAACTCACCAAGGTGCGTCAGGGCGAGGCCCGCTTCCTCAGGGCACACTTCTACTTCAAGCTGCTGCAGATGTGGTACCAGGTGCCCTGGGTCGACGAGACCGTCTACCGCAACCACACCGAGGAGCAGACGCCCAACAACCAGTTTACGCACGACGAACTAATGCAGAAGGTCATCGACGACTTCAAGTTCGCCTACGACGTGCTGCCCGCCCAGCAGCAGCAGGGCGGCCGCGCCAACAAGATTGCCGCCGCAGCCTACCTGGCCAAGTGCTACCTCACCTGGGCCTGGGGCGACGGCTACGAGGCCACTACCGGCCCGAGCCACATCAACCAGGACTATATGCGCAAGGTGCTGGAGTACACCAAGGTGGTGGAGGACTCGCAGTACGGCTATCTGGAAGACTTCGGCGACATCTTCCTGCCTGAGTACAAGAACTCGAAGGAGAGCATCTTCG
>CAMHIS010000041.1 GCA_946185285.1 uncultured Prevotellaceae bacterium | reverse complement strand
TCTTCCGTCCAATGCTCAACGAACTGATAGACCCCTTCCTGATGAACGACATGGACGTGGCGGTCGACAGGTTGAATGACGCGATGGGCCGAAAAGAGCGTATCATGGTCTACGGCGACTACGACGTTGACGGATGTACGGCGGTAGCTTTGGTGTACAAGTTCCTGCAGCAGTTCTATTCCAACATGGAGTACTATATCCCCGACCGCTACGAAGAGGGGTACGGTATCAGCAAGAAAGGACTGGACATTGCAGCGGAACATGACGTGAAACTAATCATTGTGCTCGATTGCGGCATCAAGGCAATCGACGAAATCAGCTATGCCCAGTCGTTGGGCATAGACTTTATCATCTGCGACCACCACGTACCGGATGAGGAGCTGCCCCCCGCAGTGGCCATCCTCAACCCGAAGCGTGAGGACTCCACCTACCCCTTCAAGCACCTCTGCGGCTGCGGCGTAGGCTTCAAGTTCATGCAGGCTTTTGCCAAGAACAACGGCATTCCGTTCTCACGGCTCATCCCCCTGCTCGACTTCTGCGCCGTCTCCATCGCCGCCGACATCGTCTCGATAACAGGCGAGAACCGCATCCTGGCCTTCCACGGACTGAAGCAGCTGAACCAGAACCCGTCGGTAGGCTTGAAGGCCATCATCGAGATCTGCGGACTGACGGGGCGCGAGCTGACCATGAGCGACATTGTGTTCAAGATAGGCCCGCGTATCAATGCCTCAGGCCGTATGCAGAACGGCACGGAGGCCGTCGACCTGCTGGTGGAGAAGGACTTCAACAAGGCACTGGCCGAGGCCACTCACATCAACGAGTACAACGAGCAGCGCAAGGACGTGGACAAGCAGATGACCGAGGAGGCCAACCAGATTATCGAGAAGCTGGAGAGCCAGAAGCACCACAACTCGATAGTCCTCTACGACGAGAACTGGAAGAAGGGCGTGGTGGGCATCGTAGCCTCACGCATGACCGAACTCTATTTCCGCCCGACGGTAGTGCTCACCCGCAGCGGCGACCTGGCCACCGGCTCGGCCCGCTCTGTTGCCGGCTATGACATCTACGACGCCGTGAAGTCGTGTCGTGACATCCTTGAGAACTTCGGCGGACACACCTATGCCGTAGGCCTGTCACTGCCCATCGAGAACATTCCCGAGTTCCGTCGCCGTTTCCAGCAGTACGTCAACGACCACATACTGCCCGAACAGACGGAGGCAACGTTGGAGATAGAGGAGGAGGTGGACTTCAAGGACATCACGAAGAAGCTGCACAACGACCTGAAGAAGTTTGCTCCCCACGGCCCCGACAACCCGAAGCCGCTCTTCTGCACGCGCAATGTCTACGACTACGGTACGTCGAAGGTGGTAGGCCGGCAGCAGGAGCACATCAAGCTGGAGCTGGTGGACTCGAACTCAAGCAACGTGATGAACGGCATTGCCTTCGGACAAAGCCAGGCTGCCCGCTACATCAAGTCGAAGCGCTCGTTCGACATTGTCTACACCATCGAGGAAAACATCTACAAGCGCAGCGAGGTGCAACTGCAGATTGAGGACATCAAGCCGAGTGAAGAGCTATAGGGAGATCCTCAAGCAGTACTGGGGCTACGATGACTTCCGCGGCATTCAACGGGAGATTATCGAGAGCATCGGTACTGGGCACGACACGTTGGGACTGATGCCGACGGGCGGCGGCAAGAGCATCACTTTCCAGGTGCCGGCACTGGCCCAGGAGGGTGTCTGCATCGTCATCACCCCGCTGATAGCCCTGATGAAGGACCAGGTGCAGAACCTGCGCAGACGGGGCATCCGCGCCGCCGCCATCTACAGCGGCATGAGCCACGACGACATACTGACCACCCTCGAGAATGCGGTGTTCGGGGCCGTGAAGATTCTCTATGTATCGCCCGAACGCCTGTCGTCAGACATCTTCCGTACGAAACTGCGCCACATGAAGGTCTGCTTCATCACCGTTGACGAGGCCCACTGCATCTCACAATGGGGCTACGACTTCCGCCCCTCGTACCTCACGATAGCCGACATCCGCCACGACCTTCCCGGCGTGCCCGTTCTGGCTCTGACGGCCACCGCCACGCCCACCGTCATCGACGACATTCAGGAACGCCTCGCTTTTACCGAAAAGCGTGTATTCCGAATGAGTTTCGAGCGCTCTAACCTGGCATACATCGTCAGGGAGGCTGCCGACAAGCGCGACGAGCTCACCCATATATTAAATAATGTACACGGGACAGCCATCGTCTACGTCCGTAGTCGCCGACGCTCCAAGGAAATCTCCGACCTGCTCAACGCCGCCGGCATCAGTTCCACCTTCTACCACGCCGGTCTCGACACTACCGAGAAAGACGAGCGGCAGAAGGCATGGCAGCAGGACAAGACCCGCGTTATGGTAGCCACCAACGCCTTCGGCATGGGCATCGACAAGCCCGACGTCCGCGTAGTCGTACACATCGACTGTCCCGACTCCATCGAAGCCTACTTCCAGGAGGCCGGACGTGCAGGGCGCGACGGTGAGAAGTCCTACGCCGTGCTGCTCTACAACGAAAGCGACCAGCGCAAACTGCTGAAGCGCATCAGCGACACCTTCCCTGAAAAAGACAGCATCAGGCAGGTCTACGACCACCTGGCCTACTATTACCAGGTAGCTACCGGCTCAGGCTACAATGCCACATTCGAGTTCAACGTCGACGACTTCTGCCACAAGTTCCGCCACTTCCCCATACAGGTACATTCGGCCCTGAAAATCCTCAACCGCGCCGGCTACATCGAGTACATCGAGGAACAGGAGAACCAAGCCCGCGTCATGTTCTGCCTCACCCGTGACCAGCTCTACCGCCTCAGTCAGGTGTCGGCCGACGAGGAGCGCGTCATCACCGCCCTGCTGCGCAGCTATGGCGGGCTGTTCGTCGACTATGGCTTCATCGACGAGGCCTTCATCGCCCACGAGACCGGTCTTACCAAGCCACAGGTCTACATGACGCTCAAGGGACTGTCCCAACGCAACATCATCCGCTTCATTCCCCAGAAGCACACGCCCTATATCCGCTACATGCAGCGCCGTGAAGATTCAGAACATCTGACGTTCCCGCCCGACGTCTACGATGACCTGAAACAACGGTATAGCGACCGCATCCACGCCATGATCGACTACGTCCAGACCGCTAACCAGTGCCGCAGCCGGCAGCTGCTGCGCTATTTCGGCGAACAGAACAGCCATGACTGCGGACAGTGCGACGTCTGTCTCAGCTATAGCCGCACACTGACCAATAAGGAGAAGCGCGAGGAGGCCCAGCAGCACATTCTCGACCTGCTGGCCGACCGGAAGCCCCACCACGTCACCCAACTGCGCAGCATTCCCCTACCCTACGAGCAAATCGATGCCGCATTGGAGTATCTCATGCTCGAGGAGTTCGTCTATATGGACAGCGGCTACCTGACGCTGGCCCAGTAAGTCAGTTTTATTCTTCGTATTCCTCGTCGTCAAAGCGGCGCGAAGCAGCTTCAGCGGCATCAGCGTCCGACTCGACAACCTTCAAGTTTCCCTTGAAGCCTTTGGCATCCATGAATTTAGCGCCTCCGCTGGTACAGAAAAAAGGGAGACGCGAAAGCCACCTCTGAGACGCTATAGGGACTAAGTACTGTTTCTTGAACTTTTTCATCACAACCATCAAAAGTATTTCTCCGTCTCGGGGCTGTGGCAATAGCTGGAGCCATCGAAGCAATGGGTGCAGACCTTGCACTTCGGCATACCGATGCTGTCAATCAAGTCCTCAAGCTTGGCAAACTTCAGCGTGGTGAGCCCTAAGCGGCGGGCAATCTCGTTGACCATGCGCTGGTACTCGGGTGAGTCGGTCTGGGAGTACTTATCGAGATTCTTCTTGTCGTCGCCCTCGAAGTCGCGAATGATCTGGCGCGTTATCAGCTCCAGGTCGGTCTTCGAAGCCGTAAAGCCGATGAACGGACAGCCATAGACCAGCGGCGGACAGCTGATGCGGCAGTGTACCTCCTTGGCACCGTACTCAAAGAAAGTACGGACGTTGTCGCGCAGCTGAGTGCCACGGACGATGGAGTCGTCGCAGAAGACGACACGGCGGTCCTTCAGCAGAGCTCCGTTGGGTATGAGCTTCATCTTGGCCACGAGGTCGCGGCGGCTCTGGTTGCCGGGCGTAAAGGAGCGGGGCCACGTCGGCGTGTACTTCAGCACGGCGCGCTCATAGGGAACGCCCTTGCCTTCCGCATAGCCCAAGGCCATGCCGACACCGGAGTCAGGCACACCGCAGACGCAGTCGACCTCGGTATCGTCCTTCTCGCCAAGCTTGCGGCCGTTGTCCTCACGCACCTTCTCAACGTTGATGCCCTCGTAGCTGCTGGCAGGGAAGCCATAGTAGACCCACAGGAAGGAGCAGATCTGCTCATGGTCGAAGGCAGGCTGCAGCACCTCAAGGCTGTCGGCCTTCAGGCGCACAATCTCGCCCGGCCCCAGGTCACGCACCACCTTGTAGTCCAGGTTGGGGAAGCTACTCGTCTCGCTGGTGACGGCGTGGGCCTTAATGACCTCTTCGGTGCCGATGGGCGTCAGCCGGTGAACCTCCTTACTGCCTATCACGATGGGTGTGCGTCCCAGGAAGTCGCGGGCAGCAATGATGCCGTCCTCGGTGAGAATGAGCATCGAGCACGAACCGTCAATCTTTCTGTAGACATTGTTGATACCCTCGACGAACGTGTTGCCCATGTTGATGAGCAGGGCCACCAGTTCCGTCTGGTTGATATTGTTGGCCGACATCTCACTGAAGTGCATACGCTGCGCCAGCAGTTCGTCGGCAATCTCGCGCTGGTTGTTGATTTTAGCCACCGTCACCACGGCGTAGCGTCCGAGGTGCGAGTTGACGATGATGGGCTGCGGATCGGTATCACTGATGACACCCAGTCCCTGATAACCGTGGAATGAGTCGAGCTCGTCCTCAAAGCGTGAGCGGAAATAGTCGCGCTCTAATGAGTGAATGCTACGGTTAAAGCCCCGTTCCGGGTCGAACGTCACCATACCGGCACGCTTGGTGCCCAGGTGTGAATTGTAGTCTGTACCATAAAACAGGTCGTTCACGCACTCCTTGTCGGCTATACAGCCAAAAAAACCTCCCATACCTTTTTAATATATAAACTATTCGTTACGTTTGTCAATGAATTTCCAGTCACTGTACTGACTGCGGGGAAAGACGAACAGATTATCGTTGATGCCCCCCGACTTGTAGTTGCTGATTTTGACCGTCGTCCAGACAAAGGCCACCTTGATGCGCAGCCTCACCGGCTCATAGCCTTTCTTCGTCACCCAGGCCTTGACAATCTTGATCGATCCCTTGGCCTTCTTCTTCTGTTTCAGCGTCAGCAGGAACATACCGTCGTCTTCCTGAATGCTATAGTCAAAGTCCTCGGGATGGAACTTGAACTTGCCGCTGTACTTGTCTTTCTTGTCCGAGTTGGCATGATGAATCACCACCTCCTTCTTCTTGCGGTAAGCCATGTAGGCCGTCACGCCGTCATTCCAGGTGTTCATCCTCTCGTCGACGAACTTCTGCTTCTTGCCTTTTAACCAGATGGTACCGTTAGTCTTGTAGACGCCAACGATGTTCACGTCGTAGTGAAGCGTCGAACCCTGCTCGCCGAACACCTGGTGGTAGGCCTGGTTGAAAATGCGACGCGCCTGCTTCTCGTTGGCAGTCAGCTGGGCCCCGGCAAATGCGGTCTGCAAGGCCAATAGTATCAGCAAAACAATCTTTCTTCCCATAAACGGGTGCAAAGGTACAAAATAAAATAAAGGTAAAAAAGTAAAAAGGTAAAAAAGTAAAGACCGCATCTTCATTTTTTCACCTTTTCACCCTTTTACCTTTTTACTCTTTCACCTTTTTCAGCTCCTCAATCATCTTGTCGATCATCAACAGCTCGCGGGGAATCTTGATGCCCTGCGGACAGTGGGGCTCGCACTGACCGCACTGTATGCAGTGGTCGGGCTGGCGGTCGCGGGGCACTACGCGGTCGAGCGAGATGAGGTACTGGCGGCGGTGCTTGCGGTACTCCTTGTCGCCCACGCCCATGGGCAGCGAGCCCTCGTTCTTGCACTTGTTATAGTGTACGAAGACGGCCGGGATGTCAATGCCGTAGGGGCAGGGCATGCAGTACTTGCAGTCGTTGCAGGGGATGTTCTTCAGACCGACAATCTTCTGCGCCACTTCGTCGTGCAGGTATTCCTGCTCCTTATCGGTCAGCGGTTCCAACGGGCAGTAGCTCAGCAGGTTGTCCTTCAGGTGCTCCATATAGGTCATGCCACTGAGCACGGTGAGCACACCCTCGGGCGTACCGGCATAGCGGAAGGCCCACGAGGCCACCGACCGTTCGGGATTCTTCCGCTTCAGTTCGGTCATCAGGTACTGCGGCAGCTTCACCAGTCGCCCGCCGAGCAGCGGCTCCATGATGACGGCCGGGATGCCGCGCTTCTCCAGTTCGGCGTATAGGTAGCTTGCGTCGACATTGCTGTTGTTGATTTCGTCGGCGAAGTTCCAGTCGAGGTAGTTCAGCTCAATCTGCACGAAGTCCCAGTGGTACTCGTCGTGGCGGCTCATCATCTCGTCGAACACCGACTTCTGGCCGTGGAACGAGAAGCCGAGGTTGCGTATGCGGCCAGCCTTGCGCTCTGCCTGCAGGAAGTCCATGATGCCGTTGTCAACGTAGCGGCCGTTGAACTCGTCCATGCCGCCGCCGATGGCGTGCAGCAGGTAGTAGTCCAGATAGTCCACCTGCAGCTCCTTCATCGAGTTGCGGTACATCTCGATGGCCTTCTCGCGTGCCCAGTAGTCGCGGTTGAAGTTCGACAGCTTCGTGGCCACGAAGTATTCCGACCGCTTGTGGCGGCTCAAGGCGATGCCCGTGCAGCGCTCCGACTGCCCCTGGCAGTAGACGGGGCTTGTGTCGAAGTAGTTCACGCCGTGCTCCAGTGCATAGTCCACCTGGCGGTTAATCATCTCCTGGTCAAATTCCTGGTCGTTGTCCACCTTCGTCGGCAGGCGCATCATGCCGTAGCCCAGCAGCGACACCTTCTCGCCGGTCTTCGGGTTCTCGCGGTAGGTCATCTTCCCCACCGGCGGCTCCACCTGGTTCTTGTACTCGTCGGTCACTTCCTGGCTCACCTTATCCTTACAGCCAGCCACGACGGCAGCAGTGCCCACGGCCCCCGCGCCGAACAGCTTCAGGAAAGAGCGTCTGGAGAGCCCACCCAAGCCCTCCCTAAGGGAGGGATGTTGATTACCTGAATGATTATTATCTGTATGATTCATCATGCTATTATTATTTAATGTATTAAAAGTACCCAAACATCCCTCCCCTCGGGAGGGCTTGGGTGGGCTTTTATATCTTCCTATGCACCTCATGCCCCTCAACGATAATCGCTGAGAACGGACGGGCGGGACAGACATACTCGCACGCACCGCAGCCGATGCAAGCCTCCTCGTTGACGGCGGGCACCCAGGGCGACTCGTCGTCATCCTCACGGAGTGCCACCATCTCAATGGCACCCGTCGGACAGTGGCGTTCGCAGTTGCCGCAGTCAACGCCGTCGGTCACGGCCACGCAGTTCTTCTGGATAAACACGGCATGACCAATCTGGATAGACGACTTCTCGGCCTGATCAACCAACTTGATGGCCCCAGCCGGGCACACCTCAGAGCAGCGCGTACACTCCGGACGGCAGTAGCCGCGCTCATACGACATCTCGGGCAACATCAGGTGCATCAGGTCGGTCGTTGGCCGCAGCACGTTGTTGGGGCACTCTGACACGCAGAGCTGGCAGCCGGTGCAGTGCTGGGCAAAGTGCTGGAACGACAGCGAGCCCGGCGGCGTCAGCGGTGTCTGCCGCTCAGGAGCCACCTTATCCTCCAGTTCAGCCAGTCCGCCGTCCATCAGCTTCTCCTTCTTCTGGGCCATCGCGGCCGTGGTGGCAAGAGCGGTAGCAATGAGGAATGAGCGGCGGGAGGCCTCCCCAAGCCCCTCCGAAGGAGGGGATGTCTGGTTAGATGAAGAGGCAGATAGAGGCTTATCAGGTATCTGAACATCCCCTCCTTGGGAGGGGCTTGGGGAGGCCTTATACTTCAGCGCCCCAAACTTACAACTCTCAATGCAGTTGCCGCAGACCACGCAGCGCGAGTAGTCCACCGAGTGGGTCTTATAGTCGATACAGGCGGCCTTGCAGTTCCTTGAGCACATCGAGCAGTTGCGGCACTTCTCCTCGTCGAACCTGATCTTCAGCCACGAGAAGCGGGCAAGGAACGACAGCACCGTTCCTACTGGACAAATGGTGTTGCAATACGTACGACCGCCGCGCCACGCCAGCACAGCCAGCACTATCAGCGTCACCAAGGCAATGACAAGCACCGGCAGCGACTTCATCCACACGTCAACCGTATAGAAGGCATAGCTGTCGGCCCGCTCGGCCAGGAATCCCAGCACGTTGTTGCCCAGCATCCACAGCGGCTGCAGCACCAGCGTCGCAATGCGTCCGAAGGCGCTGTAAGGTGCCAGCAGCTGGAACAGCGAGCCGATGCCGGCCACCGCTGCCACGACAAACAGCAGCAGCACGGGGTAGCGCAGCCAGCGCACCTCCTTCGAATAGCTGTACTTGTTCTTCTTACGGCGCAGCCGCGCCAGCACGTCCTGAAGAATGCCCAACGGACAGATGACCGAACAGTAGATGCGGCCGAACACCAGCGTCAGCACAGCCAGTGCGACAATGACCACCACATTCAGCGCCATCACCGCCGGCAACAGCTGGATCTTAGCCATCCAGCCCAGCCACGTGTGCAGCGTACCTGTAAAGTCAAGAAACAGGAGTGTGATGCCAACAAACATCACTGAGGCCAGAACGATTCTGATTTTCCTTAGCATAACAGTATTGTTTAGGTGTTACATGTGCGCAAAGATACGAAAAAAAAATGTAACTGATAACAGATTAGGGAGAATTAACGCTAATCAACCTGAAAAATAAGGTAAAAACGGGGAAGAATGCAGGGGAAGACTACCGACGTCTTCTCGCTGCCCATATCTCCAGGGAATTGATGATGTTCTGCCAGAGCACGTAGCAGCCGGCTCCGATGGAGGCCACGGGACTGAGATACATATAGGCCACCCAGATGCTCAGGCCGGTGTTCTTCTGGAACAGGGCCTGGCCGGCGTTCACCTCCATTCCCGACGTACCGTCGCCTACCCGTTGCCTTTCGCCAAGCCACCGCCCGATGCCACGGCCTATGATGAACTGCACGAAGCAGAGTACCAGCGTAGCAACGGCTATCAGGAGCAGCAGCGAGACTGAAGACTGACTGTGGACGATGTTCTTCACGGTGATACCCGTGGTGATACTCAGCGAGACGGCCCAGCTGTAGAAGCTCAGGTTGGGCTGCGACACCACCCACTTGCGGAGGGGCTCCACATAATGCTGGATGAGCCAGCCCAAAGCCAAGGGCAACAGCAGCACCATCGACACCTTCTCGAGGATGATGAGCAGGGCCGTGAGGAAGTCGACGTGGACTGTCTGCTCCAGCAGCGGGAACACCACGGGGATAAGCAGTGCCGACAGGAAGGCAGAGATGAGCGTATAGGTGGTCATCGTCGAGATGTTGCCGCCCAACTTGCCCACTACGACGGGTGCCGCCGCAGCCGACGGGCCGATGATGCAGGTGAGCACAGCCTCCCAGAGCAGCTTTTGCTGCGGGTCGTCCTCCGTATAGAAGATGATGCCGATGTTCAGCGCCACCAACAGCAACTGGGCTGCCAAGACACCGAGGTGCCAGCGGTGGAGCCGCATCTGGTGGAAGTCGACCTTACAGAACGTGATGAGCAGCGTCAGGAACACCATCACCGGCATCAGCACGTCGAGCACGGGCCCCAGGCGGTCGCCGGCGGCATCTAACTGCGGCACATAGTAGAACACGAGGTAGGCCAGCGTGCCCACGGTCATGGCCACGGGCAGCGTCCAGTCCTTCACAAAGCGTATGACGTTCATTTTGTTTTCCGACTACGAATTATACGAATTTCACGAATTATTTCTCCTTGCAAACGGTATAGATGTAATTACGGTCAAGCCGCTCGACAGTCGTAAACTGCCACGAATTACCGTCGAGAGCCGACTTCAGGTCGTTGGTGATGCCCTCGCCCGTCAGCTTCAGGCGGGCCTCCTTCATTGTCCACAGCCGGATAAAGGCCACGTCGGGGCGCTCGGCGGCGGCTATCTGTTGTTGTTCCTGCTCGTTCATGGCATAGCGCACCACGTCCTCCTTATAGCGCCTTACCGACTCGACGTCGATGCCCACGGGCCGGTCGCTGACGGCGCAGGCAACAGCCTCGCGGCAGTGGCTCAGGCTGAAGTGTATCTCTGGGTGACCGACGATGAAGGGCTTGCCGTGAGGACCGTACTCAAACAGCGGGTTCTCCGTCAGACCGTACTCCTCGCGCAGTGCCTTCTTTAATAAAAGGTACGCGAGGACGCACGTCCGCTGGCCCCGCTCGAACTTGAAGCGGAGTGCCTGCAGGCGGCGCTGCTCACTAATCTCAGTCAGCTTCGCCTGGAGGTCGAAGTCATCGATATGTTCGTCGATGTACACCATTACGCCTGCAAAAATACAAAAAAAGCGTTAAATAATTGCGGCTTTACGAATTTTTCCGTATTTTTGCCGACAGATTATAGTTTACTAACCTCAAAAAAACAGAAAAACGTTATGGATTACAAGATTATCGACATCGAAGGCGTAGGCGACGTGTACGCCGAGAAGCTCATTGCAGCAGGTATCAACAAGGCCAGCGAACTGCTGGAGAAGTGCGCTGCTCCCAAAGGCCGCAAGGAACTGGCTGAGGCCACAGGAATCTCTGAGAAGCTCATCCTGAAGTGGGCCAACCACACCGACCTCTACCGCATCAACGGCGTAGGCCCGCAGTTTGCAGAGCTGCTTGAAGCCGCCGGCGTCGACACCGTCAAGGAGTTCCGCCACCGGGTAGCCGAGAACCTGCAACCAAAACTGGCCGAGGTGAACGAGCAGAAGAACATCTGCAACCGCGTGCCTGCCGTCAGCGAGGTTCAGAAGATGATTGACCAGGCCAAGGAGCTGGAGCCGAAGATGACGTACTAAGCTGCCAGACGATTAAAGAGGGGCGCTTCCGTTAGGGAAGCGCCCCTCTTTGTTTGCTGTAATTTCTTACTTCACGATGACCTTCTGGGCCTTGCCGCCACGGACGATGATGTTCAGTCCGCGCTGCATCTTGGCCTGCTTCACACCACTGATGGTGTAGACGCCGTCGGCCACGGTGGCAGCCGTCTTCACATCGGCAATGCCGTCGGCCACGGGGCCTTCCCAACCGGTGTTGTCGCCCTTTTCGATGAGCGTCAGCGTCCAACCGCCGACCGAGTACCAGTTGCCGGCGAAGACCTTCTCAGTCTGCAGGGCCTCGCTGCCGGCGCAGGTACCGATGAGCAGCTGGTGGTTGGTGACCACGGCGGTCATCTCCTGATGCTTCCAGCCGCGACCGATGCCGACGTTGGTGTTGTAGATGGTGTACTGCTCGTCGGTATACTCACCCGACTCAACGGCAGCCTTGGCAGCCTCCCAGATGGGTCCGTGGGTGTCGGAGGCAATCAGCGTGGTGTCCTCGCCTGCCTCAGTGTAATCCTGATAGTAGTCGAGCGGAATCTCCACGAAAGTTTTCACGTCGCCAGGAGCGTTGAAGATATAGGCGCCCTCAGCCGGTGTACGGGTGTAGACACCTACGGTGTATGTGCCGTTGGGCAGACCGGTGATGAGCTGTGAGGCGATATAGCCCTGCAGACCACCGCCGTTGTAGGAGTCGATGTAGCGGGTCGACGAGCCGTCGAGCCACTGTCCGCCGGCTGTGTTGTTGTTGCCGTTACCCTTGTCGAAGGTCCAGCCAGTCTCAGCCTCCAGCTTCGGGTTCTTGATGAACGCCGTGTAGTCGGTAGCACTGGGATCGTCGACGATGCTCTGCTTGTCGGCCAGTGCAACGACGTCGTTCAGGGCCTCCACAAACGCGTTGACGGTGGCCTGGTCCTTCATCTCGCTGACGAGTTCAGCCTTCTGTGCAGCCATCAGGTTCACGATGGCGACCTTGCCCTTCTCGGCGGCTGCCTGAGCCGTAGCGGCGGCGTTATTATAGGCTGGCGTATAGGTATCCAGATAGTTCTTCAGCAGATTCACCTGAGCGTCGAAGTCAACATAGCTGGCGGTGTCGTTCTTCACCCAGTTCATGACATAGTCGTAGGCGAACTTCACGATGTCTTCAGCCTCGCCGTAACCGTCGCCGCCGTTCTCCTTGAGCGTAGTCTGCACGGTGGGAATGGTCTTGCCCTCAATGGTGCCGTCCTCGGGGATGTACTCCTCGTACTTGTCGAGACTCTTCTGGCCCTCAGTCATGGCGGCGGTCAGGCCGTTGAGTGCCTCAATGTAGTCGGTCATGGCACCGAACTTGGCGATGGAGTCGTTCAAAGCCTTCTGGTCGGCACTGAACTTAATCTTGGCAGCCATCTCGCTGGCAGCAGTCACCTTGGCGTCGAAGGCGCCCTTGACAGCGTCGGCTGGAGCCTCACCTAAATAATAGAGGTGGAAGTTGGTAGCCAGGAACCAGCCGGCCGAGGCATTGCCGTCGCCCGTGCCCTGAGCACCGATGGTCAGCTTGCCGTCGACGACGAGCACCTTGTCGTCAGCCGACATGGCAACAGTCTCCCACTCGTTGTAGTCCCAGCCCTCGCCTTCGAGAGCCTTCGTCGAGGTCTTAGTCTCGGCAATGCTCTTGGCAAATACGCGCTGCGTGCCGTTGGCATAGCCGCTCTGAGTGATGAGGTCAGCCGAAACGGTGTAGTAACCGTTAGGCAGTCCCTCGATGTCCTGAGCCACAGCCACTGTGTTCGTGAAGTTCTGGTTCCAGGCGTTCCAGCAGCTGCGTCCGCGCTGCCAGTTCAGGCGCTGGTCGCCGCCACCTGCACCGGCCACGTACCAGCCCGTGCTGTTCAGGTCGGGACTGCTGGCGCTGCCCTCCGTGTAGTTCGACTCGCCAGTCTCCTCGTTCATCTCGTTGGGGAATACCCAACCCTCGTCTTTCAGCGAAGGCTCAGCACTGGTCTCGATGAACCAGGGGTGCTGGATGAAGATGGTGAGCTCGGCGGGGTTCTCAACCGAAGCCGTCGACACCTGGCTCAGGTAGTAGGCCTTGATGGCGTCCTCGCTCTCAGCCACGGCACCTAAGAGCTGTGCAACGATGTCGGCACCCTCCGCAGCGTCTTTCTCCTTATAGTTCAGAATCTTCTGATAAGCAGCCTCCAGCTCGGCCTTGCCGGGCATGTTCGTGTTCTGCAGCAGGTCGTCCATACGGGTCAGGGCGGCGTTCACCTTGGCCAGCTCGGCCATGACCTTGCGGATCTCGACCATGCGGGCGTTCACTGTCTTCAGCGAAGCCTCGAGCTCAGCCTGGTCAGTGCTTCCTGACAGGTCGTCAATCTCCATGGCGTAGTCGCTGAGGTAGCCCGACAGTCCCAAGAAGCTCTCGCCGCTTGCCGTACCGGCCAGGCCCTCACACTCAGCCACGGCGTCCTGGAAGTCGGAGCGCAGCAGGTCGATGGGGTCGGCCTCGTCAATCTTGTAGAGCTTGATACCGTCGAGGGCCACGATGGGCTGACCGCCGGAGCCGGCATTAGCAGCCTGGTAGCCGAACTGCATGGTGAACTCGGCCGTCGGCGTGAACTCAAACTCGTGCTTGGTCCACTCCTGAGCATTCAGGCCGGTACTTTCCTCGTCCTTGAACACATCCTTGCGGCACTGAATCTGCGTCAGGTCGGCAGCTACGGCTGATGTGTTGGGGTTGATGTTGATGGTCCAGTACTCCAGGCGGTAGACAGCGCAGGGCAGCTTCACCACCTGCTTGTAGATGGCACTGTTGGTCCAGCCGGCACGCAGGTAGACGAAGCCTTCGCCACCGTCGAACTCGGTAGGACGGGCGGGCACCTCAAGATAGGTGGAGCCGTCGTCGGCAATGGGTACTGACTGTGCCTGCAGGTCGTAGGGCACGGAGCCGAAATAGGTCCACTCGCACTTCGGGAAATCGGAGTTCGACTCCATCGTCCAGCCCTTCACGCGGCCCTTGAAGCCGTTCACGGCCTCCATCTTGCGACCGTCAGGACGGTTCTGGCCGCTGGTGGTCTTCGGACGGGCATAGACCGTGCTGTCGGCAGCGATGTAGGCCCAGCTGCGGTCTGAGAGTGATGTTGATGTGTTGACTGCCTCTTTCATCGAACCGTCAACCTGGAAGGTCAGGTCCTCATCGAATCCTGCGTTCTGGATGTAGTGTGTCACATCCTCCTGGGCATACGATGCCATTGACACCATTGCCCCCATTGCAAAAAGTAGAAGTTTCTTCATAAAGTGTAAAAAATTAGTAAAGTTAGTATAATACGGCGCAAAGTTACGGATTATTTTTGAAACGGCAAAACAATCGGGCATTTTTTTCTATGATAGGCAAAAGAAAAAACAACCGTCACTTCTTACACCTCGTGCTTAACTTGCTGTTAACCAGTGCATATTCGGGTGCAGGTCACCATATTAACCGACACCCGAACCAACACCTGACATCTGGATAAATATGCAATCGGAAAAGGACGGCACTTTTTGTCCAAAAGGCGCCAGGTTTTGACTGAAAAGCGCCGGGTTTCGGGCAAAAGGCGCTGCCTTTTGGCAAAGACTTATAGCGATTGCATAAACATTCGCCAAATGTATGAATATATGGTTAGGTGTAGGGAGTGTAGGAAGTGTAGGATGAAAAGTGCGAATGACAATTAGTGAAACAAAAAAGCCCCCAGTGCTTCACAGCATGGGGGACTCTTGATTTGTTTCTAATATTAGTCAGTAGTTGTTTTTAATGTGTTCGTCTTAACGCGGCAGGTTGAACGCCACGGTCATTTCCTTCATCTGCTCGTCGCTCATGCCTTCGGGCTCGAAGCCCATGCAGCGGGAGTTGATGTATATCTTGGCCGACTTCGACAGCACGTCAATCTGGTCGAAGGCATCCATCACGTCCTTACCCTTGGCAAAGACGCCATGCTTCTCCCACATCACCACGTCGTAGTCTTCGAGCTCCTTCAGGGTAGCGTCGGCCAGCTCGTTGCTGCCGGGCAGCGTGTAGGGCACGATGCCGAGACCCAGCGGACAGAAGGCCTTTGTCTCGGGAATCATCGACCAGAGAATGCGCGTCAGCACGTCCTTGCCGAGGAACTCGCGGTTGTGGCTCATGGCCACCAGTTCAATGGGGTGCGTATGGACGGTAGCCTTGTAGCCGCTGCCCGTCTCTATCTGGCGGGCGTGGACGGTCAGGTGGCTGGGCAGCTCGGAGGTGGGCATCACCGGCTCGTCGGCAATGATGACGTAGGAGGCGCAGTCGTCGAGGATGCGGATAATGCTTCCGTTCTGCATCGGCCAGCGGGCCAGGTCGCGCATGCGCTTGCCCGTACCTTTACAATAGAAATAGCAGCCCTTCAGTGCCGGCAGCGTCACGCCGATCTGCTTGACGTCGCTGATGGCGGACAGCTGGCGGATTTCGTCGTCTGCATATTCAGTAACGTTCAATGTGATATTGCCTCCGTTGCGCTCAGCCCAGCCGTTCTGCCACAGGTAGCCTGCAACTTCGGCCACTTTCTCAATCTCCGCCTTCAGGGCGGGGCGTCCTTCCAGTATACTTTTCATCTGTTTCTTGAGCATTAAATTTACGGCTGCAAAGGTACGGCAAAAAAAAGAAATCAGCCCACGATTTCTGATTTAAGCACTGCAATTTATGACCGTGATATTGATTTATGTCAATTTCACTGACGCTTGTGAAACAAACGCTCCTCGATGGTCTGGAAGATGACGAAGAGGGCAGGGACGATGAACAGCAGGGCCACGGTGCCGATGAGCATGCCGCCGATGACGCCCACGCCGAGCGAGCGGTTGCCGTTGGCACCGACGCCGGTGGCCAGGGCAAGGGGCAGCAGACCGAAGACCATCGTCAGCGAGGTCATCAGGATGGGGCGCAGACGGACGGCAGCGGCATCGAGGGCGGCGGCGACGATGCTCATGCCCTGACGGCGGCGCTCGGAGGCGTACTCCGTAAGCAGGATGGCCGTCTTCGAGAGCAATCCGATGAGCATGATGAGACCTGTCTGCATATAGATGTTGTTCTCAAGTCCCCACAACTGGGCGAAGAGGAACGAGCCGGCCAGTCCGAAGGGCACGCTCAGAATGACGGCCAGCGGTATGAACAGGCTCTCGTAGAGGGCACAGAGGATGAGGTAGATGAAGACGATGCAGACGACGAACACCAGGGCCGTGGTGTTCTGCGCCGAGGCCTCCTCGCGGGCCATGCCGCCGAACTCGTAGCCGTAGCCCTCGGGCAGCACCTCGGCAGCCGTCTCGCGGATAGCGTCGAGTGCCTGTCCGCTGCTGTAGCCAGCCTCGGCCGTTCCGCCCACCTGGATGGAGGGGAAGAGGTTGAAGCGTGACAGTGTCTCGGAGCCGTAGATGCGCGTCAACGTCAGGTACTGGCCGATGGGCGACATCTCGCCGTTGCTGGCGCGGACGAAGATGTTATTGAGCGACTCCGTGTCGAGGCGGTATTCGGGCGAGGCCTGCACCATGACGCGGTAGAGCTTGGTGAAGCGCACGAAGTTGGAGGCGTAGGAGCCGCCGATATAGCCGCTGAGGGCCGACAGCACGTCGCTGGGCGACACGCCGCGCCGCTTGCAGAGGGCGGCATCGACCTCGACACGGTACTGCGGGTATTTCAGTGAGAAGTTGGTGAAGGCACGGCTGATCTCCGGCCGCTCGTTCAGCGCGGCAATGAGCTTGTTGGTCTGCGCCAAGAGTTCGTCGATGGTGCCGCCGTGCTTGTCCTGTACGTGCAGCTCGAAGCCGTTCAGTCGGCCGAAGCCCGGCAGCATGTTCTGCGTGTTCACCTGAATCTTCGCGTTGGCGATGTCGGCGGTGCGGCGGTATATTTCGTCGACGACGCTCTGCACGTCGTCGCCCTTGCCCTTGCGCTCATCCCACTTCTTCAGCTTCAGGGTGAAGTTACCGTTCGACGACGACTGCTCGAAGTTGTTCGAGTTGCCGGCGATGAGCGAGTATATGCGCAGCTGCGGCAGGTCCTTGATGCGCTCCTCCACCTCTTTTAATATATGGTAGGTCTGCTGCAGACTGCTTCCCGGCGAAGCCTGGACATTGATGAAGACGGTGCCCATGTCCTCGTTGGGTACGAGACCGGTCTTCGTCGTGCGCATCATCCAGCCCAGAAGGCCGATGGCCGCCACGACGAAAACAATAGCCAGCCTGGGGTGGCGGAGCGTTGACGTCACCGAGTGCTTGTAGCGGGTGACGAGGGCGGTGAAGCCGGCGTTGAATTTAGCAGCGAAACCGGAATGCCCATTCTGCCCACTTTGCCCATTATCCCCATTCCCCGGCTTCATAATCAGCGCACACAGCGCCGGCGACAGCGTCAGCGCATTGAACAGCGAGATGCCCACGGCAATGGCCATCGTCAGTCCGAACTGCGTATAGAATGTTCCCGTGACGCCGCCGATGAAGCAGACCGGCACGAAGACGGCCATGAAGACGAGCGTGGTGGTGATAAGCGCGGAGGTGATGCTGTGCATGGCGGCGGCAACCAGCCCCGCAGACCCTCCCCCGACCCCTCCCTGTGAGGGAGGGGAGTAGTTACTTTTACTGTCAGTCATTTTATCGAAAGAGGTATCTACTCCCCTCCCTATAGGGAGGGGCTGGGGGTGGGTCTTTGCTTCTACCGCCTCAACCACCACGATGGCATCGTCGACCACGGTGCCGATGACCAGCACGAGGGCGAAGAGCGTGAGCATGTTGAGTGAGAAGCCGATGGCATAGATGACGGCCAGCGTGGCGATGAGCGACACGATGATGGCGATGGCGGGGATGATGGTGGCGCGCCAGCTCTGCAGGAAGACGAACACCACGAGGATGACCAGCAGCAGAGCCTCGAACAGCGTCTCGAGAACGCTGGCGATGGAGGCGTCGAGGAAGTCCTTCTTCGACTCGATGTCCTCGATGACGACGCCCGGCGGCAGCGACTGGCGGATGTCCTCCACCTCGCGGTCAATCTGCTTGATAATCTCGTTGGCATTTGAGCCTGCCACCTGGTTGATGCTGATGTTCACGCCCGGGCGGCCGTTGGTCTCGCCGATGATGTTGTAGTTCTGCGAGCCGAGCTCGACGCGGGCGATGTCGCCGATGCGCAGCACGTTGCCGTCGGGCAGCGAGCGGACGACGAGGTTCCGGTAGCCCTCCTCGTCCTCGTAGCGGCCGCGGTATTTCAGCACATACTGGAACGTGTTCTGGCTCTCGGCGCCGAGGGTACCCGTGGCCACCTCGACGTTCTGCTCGTTGAGCACCTGGGTGATGTCGGCGGGCGTCAGTCCGTAGCGCGCCATCTTCAGCGGGTCGAGCCAGATGCGCATGGAGTAGTCGGCACCCATGACGTTGACCTCGCCCACGCCGGGAATACGGCTCAGGCGCGGCTCGATGTTGATCTTAGTGTAGTTGGCAAGGAAGGCACGGTCGAAGGTCGAGTCGGGACTGTAGACGCTGAGCTGCTTGATGTTCGACGTCTGGCGCTTGCGCACGGTGAGACCGCTCTTCACGACGTCGCTGGGCAGTCGGCCCTGCACGGTGGCGGCGCGGTTTTGCACGTTGACCATCGCCATGTCGGGGTCGGTGCCTTGCCGGAAGAAGATGCCGATGGAGGCGGTGCCGTTGTTCGAGGCTGAGGAGGTCATGTACATCATGCCCTCGACGCCGTTGATGGCCTCCTCGAGTGGCACGACGACGCTCTTCTGCACCGTCTCGGCATTGGCGCCGGTATAGCTGGCCATGATGCGCACCGTCGGCGGTGCTATCTCCGGGAACTGCTCCAGGGCGAGCTGGCTCAGTCCGATGATGCCCACCAGCACCATGAGTACGGATATCACGCCTGAGAGTATCGGCCGGTCTATGAATGTCTTTACGTTCACTTCGTCACTCCTTCACTTTTTACTTCTATTCCTTCTTTCAGCAGTCCGGCACCCTCGGCAATGATGACATCGCCCTCGCTGAGTCCTGTTTCTACGACATACTCCTTGCCGTTGTTCAGCCGGAACACCTCAACAGGCGTGGTTTTCGTCTTGCCGTCGATAACACGGTAGACGAACACGCGGTTCTGCAGTTCGTAGGTGGCCTCCTGCGGCACGACGATTCCTCCCTTGCGATGAGTAGACACCACGACGCTGCCGCTGCTGCCGTTGTGGAGCAGGTGGTTTGCATTGGGGAACACGGCACGCAGGGTAACGGCTCCCGTGGCGTCGTCAACCATCCCGCTGACGGCGTTGATACGGCCCTCATCGGGATAGGCGGTGCCGTTGCTCAACTGCAGGCTGACGGCGGGTGCCTGCCTGATGAAGTTATCCATCGAGCCGTAGTGCCCGATGAGGTCGAGTGCCTGGTTTTCAGTAATTGAGAAATAGGCATACATCTCGTGGTCGTCGGCGACAGTGACCAACGGCTGGCTGATACTGCTGCTGACAAGTGAGCCGACGTGCCAGGGAATCATCGAGGCCACACCGCTGACAGGACTTTTCACCTCGGTATAGCTGAGGCTGTTGCGGGCATTACGCTCCTGGGCTCTGGCCTGTGCCAAGGCGGCTTCGGCTTCGAGCAAGGCATTGCGGACGGTCTGCACACTAACGTCGCCGACCACATTGCCTTCCTGTAGCCGTCGCTCGTTCTCGTAGTTCATGCGGGCTGTAGCCAGCTTTGCCTCGGCACTCTTACGGGCAGCCACGGCCACCTCAAGGGCAGCGCGGTAGGGCACCTGGTCGATGACGAAAAGCGTCTGACCACGGCGGACGTTGTCGCCCTCGTTGATGCAGATACGGGTAATGTTGCCCGACACCTGCGGACGCACCTCCACAATCTGCCGGCCTGTCAGCCGCGCACTGTAGGACTGCGTCAGCGTCAGGTCCTGCGCCGCCACTACCATGGTCTTATAATGAGCCTCTTCACGCGGCTTCTTCTGCTGTTCGCCGCATGATGTTACAACAAGGCATGAAACAACCATGCCTATAACGTAAAAGATATCTTTCATATTTTGTATTTATGACGCAGGCAAAAAGTAAAAGTAAAGAGAGCAGACGGCGAATTAAAGATAATTAACCTTCTGTCCTGTATTTTTACAGCAACATTTTGTACCTTTGCAAATGTTATGATAGAAAAAGTATTTTCCCCCGAGACCTACTCACTGCTTGGACAGTGGGCATTCGGCTTCTGCAAGAGTCTCATCGTGGCTGCCATCGTCTACTTCATCGGCAGCAAACTCATCAAGCTCGTGTCGAAGCTCGTCGTAAAAGCACTGGAGCGCAGCAAGGTGGAACCCTCGCTGTTCTCGTTTCTCACCAGCATCGTCAACGTTGTGTTGTGGCTGCTGCTCGCCATCATCATCATCTCCATCTTCGGCATCGAGACTTCGTCGTTTATCGCCCTTTTTGCATCGGCGGGCATGGCCATCGGCATGGCCATGAGCGGCACGCTGCAGAACTTTGCCGGCGGAGTGATGATTCTGCTGTTCAAGCCATTCCGCGTAGGAGACTTCATTGAGGCGCAAGGCTATGCCGGCGTAGTGAAGGAGATACAGATCTTCAACACCATCATCCGCACGGGCGACGGCCAGATTATCATTATTCCCAACGGCGGACTGTCTACGGGGACAATGAAAAACTCGAGCAAGGAACCTTATAGGCGCGTCGACCTGGAATTCCAGTTTGAGTACGGTGCCAACTTCGACGAGGTGAAAACGGCCATCCTTGATGTCCTGAAGCAGCACCCCCTCGTAATACAAAGTACGGTCGACGACTCCAACGTCGTTGCCGCACCGTGGATTGGCCTGCTGAAGCTGGGCGACAGCGGCGTGACGGTCGTCACCCGTTCGTGGTGCAAGGGCAGCGACTACTGGACGGTTTACTTCGCCCTGAACGAGACCGTCTACCAAATGCTGAAGGAGCGCGGATTCATGTTCCCCTTCAACCGCTTAGACGTGAACATCATTAATCAAAAAGAGAACCATGAGTAGAATACTGATGATTGGCGCCGGAGGCGTCGCTACGGTGGCTGCGTTCAAAATTGCGCAGAATGCCGACGTGTTTACTGAGTTTATGATTGCAAGCCGCCGCAAGGTGAAGTGCGACCAGATAGTGGAGGCCATCCACCGCAAGGGCTACACCTTGGACATCAAGACGGCACAGGTGGATGCCGACGACGTGGAACAGCTGAAGGCGCTCTTCTCAGACTACAAGCCCGAGCTGGTCATCAACCTCGCCCTGCCCTATCAGGACCTGACTATCATGGACGCCTGTCTGGCCTGCGGCTGCTCGTATCTCGACACGGCCAACTACGAGCCGAAGGACGAGGCACACTTCGAGTATTCGTGGCAGTGGGCCTACCGCGACCGCTTCCGCGAGGCCGGGCTGACGGCCATCCTCGGCTGCGGCTTCGACCCGGGCGTGACGAGCATCTTCACCGCCTACGCCGCCAAGCACCACTTCAAGGAGATTCAGTATCTCGACATCGTCGACTGCAACGCCGGCGACCACCACAAGGCCTTCGCCACCAACTTCAACCCCGAAATCAACATCCGCGAGATTACCCAGAAAGGCCTCTACTGGGAAGACGGCAAGTGGGTGGAGACCGAGCCGCTGGAGATTCACCGCGACCTGACCTATCCCAACATCGGGCCGCGCGACAGCTACCTGCTCCACCACGAGGAGATTGAGTCGCTGGTCATTAACTACCCGACGATTAAGCGCGCACGCTTCTGGATGACCTTCGGACAGCAGTATCTGAAACATCTCGAGGTGATTCAGAACATCGGCATGAGCCGCATCGACGAGGTCGTCTACGAGGCTCCGTTGGCCGACGGCTCGGGCGTGGCCAAGGTGAAGATCGTCCCGCTGCAGTTCCTGAAGGCCGTGCTGCCCAACCCGCAGGACCTCGGCGAGAACTACGAGGGCGAGACCTCCATCGGCTGCCGCATCCGTGGCATCGGACACGACGGCCAGGAGCACACCTATTATGTATATAACAACTGCTCGCACCGCGCCGCCTACGAGGAGACGGGGATGCAGGGCGTCAGCTACACCACCGGCGTGCCCGCCATGATCGGTGCCATGATGTTCTGCAAGGGTCTGTGGCGCAAGCCCGGCGTCTACAACGTCGAGGAGTTCGACCCCGACCCCTTCATGGAGCAGCTCAACAAGCAGGGACTGCCCTGGCACGAGATTCACGACGGCGACCTGGAGCTGTAGTCACCTCAAACTGTTTTTTTAATCCGTCACATCCGTCACTTCGCTGGAAAAGCCTGACAGTCAGACAGATGCGGGGTGACGGATGAAGGTGACGGGTGACGGATACATTCACGGGCGGGTAAGCGTATCCGCTTTTACATCTTGCACACAATTTCAAGTTTGACTACCTT
>CAMHIS010000040.1 GCA_946185285.1 uncultured Prevotellaceae bacterium | reverse complement strand
TCTGCTCTTCCATCTTCGTCAATTTGACTTCCATGCGTGCGCGCCACTCTTTCTTGTACTCACGGTAAGCTCTGATAGAATCTATAAATGTTCCAGGCTTCGAGGTGAATTGCAGTTTCTTTGCTTCCATAATTCTCGTCGTTTAGAGTTTCACGGTACAAAGATACAACTTTTCCATGAATTGCCATCAATTATTAAATAATTTCCGGTCAATTTCTGATAATTTCTTTCCCTTCAGAAAAAAATGTCCGTTTGTCTCAGTATGATATACGCGCGTGAGTGGGTTAGTGGCTCGGCTGGTAGGTGTAGCCCCGCTCGACCTGGGGACGGGCTCCTCTGTGGGAGCTGTGCGGGCGGGGGGCAGTACTATCTGCTGCCAAGTGATTTCCAAATAATTTCATAAAAAATGGCAAAAGTTTCACTTTCTTTGTATTCTTCTGATAATAAGCTGGTTACAGCGGTGGTGCTTTGTTTAAAAGTTACACTAAGTTTCACCGCCTATTTGCGACCCTCCAAACTGCTCTGAAATACCTATTCACACTGGGGAATCAAGAGTAGAGCTAAAAGTAAAACAAGTTGTTTTACCTCATCAACCCGTAGGTAAAACCCGTGTTACACGCCGCCAAACTCATGTAAAACAACTTGTTTTACTTTCAGAACTGCCCGGCAGTCTTGCAGTCGGACAGAGTCTGCCCCTAAGCTTGGCGCCCCCAATATTGGATGAAAAAACAGAGATTTGCAAAAATATGGCCTGAAAAGCCTCGAAAAGTGAAACTTTGAAATAAAGTTTCACCTGTAGAACACTCTCTATATCAAAAGCTTACAAAGAAAGTGACACTTTTGTGCTAATTCTTATCCCTTCTTTGTCCATGTGAGACAGATATACAACCGAAGCCGTCGCTCATGGCATTGGCTACGCGCTGTGACGATTTTTCTTCGTCAATTATTTGGAAAGTTGCGGTTTTGTTAGTATCTTTGCAACCCTAAAACCGACCGCCAATGAAAGCGCTGACCACCATACTGCTCTGGCTGGCCGCCTCGGCGGCTACGGCGCAGACGTTTGAGCTGCGGCGCGAGCACGACAGCCTGTACTGGCTGAACGACTGGCGGCTGCCGTACCCCGTCTACCGGTTCCAGAGGGGCGACGTCGACGGCGACGGGCGCGAGGATGCCATGGTGGGCGTGGTGAAGCCGACGCGCTTCTACCCTGAGCCGGCGCGGCGGCTCTTCATCTTCAAGGCCGTGAACGGCAAGGCGCGACCGCTTTGGCTCGGCTCGAAACTGGGCGGACGGCTTGAGGACTTCCGCTTCCGCGCCGGGGTCATCCGCGCCCTGGAGACGACTGACGACTCGCTGTGGGTGGTCTCCGACTACCGGTGGAGCGGTTTCGGCATGGCCTTCGAGCGGTTTGTCGTGAAGGGAGTGGACAAAGAAACAGCAACCAAATATTTTAGCCAATGAAAAAGAAGTTGTTATTAGTGGCTGGCATGGTGGCACTGATGGCCGCCTGCAGCCAGAAGCAGAGTGTTGTGGAGACGGCAGCGGTGCCGGTATCGACTATCGACGTGGAAATGCTGAAGGACAGTCTCGACCTGACGATGGACGTCAGCGGACTGCAGCTTGGCGACCTTCGTGTGCTGCGCAACGCGCCGGCGGCCCGTCAGGGCTTTCCGTTCAAGGACGCCTACCTGCGCGGCATCTATTCGGGCACCACGTGGTATGACTCGCTGATGTGGGCCTTCGACGAGAATGCCGACTTCAGCAAAGTGAAGCAGAAAGACGAGGAGGACTGGCGCGACTTCTACTACCGTGCCACCGAGGAGACGGGTATGCTGAAGTACTCGGCCGAGGAGCTGGAGTTCATGAAGCGCCTGAAGGAGCGCGAGCAGGAACTGCTGAAGCAGAACTTCCAGGTGGAGGCGGGGCAGAAGGTGAACATGCTGAACCTGGCTAACCCGCGTCAGGTCGTCGACTTCGACCCGCTGCTGGCCGGACGGCTGGCGCAGAACGGCTTTGCCGTCGTTCCCGCCGACCACGAGCAGCTGTTCCATGTCTACGAGCAGAACGACTACCAGTGCTTCCCGTCGTTTGTGACCACCGACCTCTACCTGCAGCTCTACCACCTGTATTTCGACTGTATGCTGCGCGAGATTGAGGAGCACAAGCTTGTGGGGCTGATGGCCGACCTGAGCCAGCGGCTGTATGAAGCTATGCACCGTCAGGCCGGGAACGCCGCCGACGAGGAGACGAAGCGTCTGGCCCACCACAACGCCGTCTACTTTGCCGTGGGCTACCAGCTGCTGACGGGCAAGCCGATTGCCGATGCCACGGAGCAGTCCGAGGCCAATGCCGAGATAGAGCGCGTGCTGAAGTCGGAGAACGACAGGACGCCGTTCATGATGGACTACCAGGAGGTGGAGTTCCCCTACAGTCTGTTCCGTCCCCGTGGCCACTATACGCGCAACGAGACGTTGCAGCGCTACTTCCGCGGCATGATGTGGCTGCAGACGGTGCCCTTCGGGCTGAAACACGCCGACGAGGTGAAGGAGGCGGTCATGATAGCCTACGCCCTGCAGGAGGACAAGACAGCCTCCAAGAACTACGACGTGGTGAACCTGCTGCTGAACAATATGATGGGTCTGCCCGACAACCTGTCGATTCCGCAGGTGCAGGCCGAGGTCAGTAAGCGCGGACTGCTGCAGTCGGAGCTGCTGGCCAGCGAGCCTGGCATGGCCGACCTGACCGAAGCCCTGAACACCATCGGCGACACGCAGACGCGCATCCGTCCGAAGTATGAGCGCACGAGCCATAACAAGATCTGCCTGATGCCGCAGCGCTACCAGCCCGACGCCGAGGTGCTGCAGGAGATGGTCGACTACGACGGCGACCCCACCGAGCGTGCCACGCCGCAGGGCCTGGACTTCATGGCCGCCATGGGTGTCAGCGCCGCCGAGAAGATACTGATAGAGGAAGGCCAGAAGTGGAAGGGCTTCAAGCCGATGATGGAGAAGATGAAGAAGCGCATGGGCGAGATAGACTGGCAGGAGACCATCGCCACGCAGTGGATGCTGACGGTGAAGACCGTGAACGAGAAGGACAAGGGCGCACCCTACTTCATGGCCGGCGACGCGTGGGACCTCAAGAACCTGAACGCCGCCCTGGCCTCGTGGGCCGAGCTGAAGCACGACGCCATCCTCTACGCCAAGCAGCCGATGGGTGCCGAGTGTGGCGGCGCCGGTCCCCCCGATCCTGTGGTGAAAGGCTATGTGGAGCCTAACGTGGCGTTCTGGAAGAAGGCCGCCGAACTGCTCGACAACACCGCCAACCTGCTGAAGGAGCACGACATGATGACCGAGAAGGTGGCCGAGGCCACGGAGCGCATCAGCGACGAGGTGAAGTTCCTGCTGCTCGTCAGCGAGAAGGAGCTGGCCGGTAAGGAACTGGCCGACGAGGAGTATGACCAGATCAAGTGCATGGGTGCCACGTTCGAGAACATCTCGCTCTCCCTGCTGCGCGCCCCCGACCAGTACCTCATGGGCTGGGACGACGTACAGGGTGCCGACCGCAAGATAGCCGTTGTGGCCGATGTCTACACGGCCAATGCCGACAACAACCCCGACAAGTCAATCCTCTATGAGGCCGTGGGCTTAGGCGACGAGATCTACGTCGTCGTCGAGATTGGCGGCTATCTGTACCTGACGCGCGGCGCCGTGTTCTCGTACCGCGAGTTCACGGAGCCGATGGGTGGTCAGCGGCTGACCGACGAGGAGTGGCAGCAGCAGTTAGAAGAGAACCCGCGCAAGGGCGTGCCCGCGTGGATGGAGCGCATCACGGTGCCCGTGAAGCAGAAGCCGGCGGTGAATGAGGAGATTTTCTATAGCTCTGGCTGTTAGCCTTGCTTGTTGGTCGCCACTGAGTGGCGACACACAAGAAAGGGACGGCGACACGCTGACCGTCGTGCTGACGGGCGACATCCTGCTCGACCGCGGCGTCAGGCGGGCCATCGGGCAGCGCGGCGTGGAGCATCTCTTCTCGGCCGGGGTGGACTCCGTGCTCCGTGGGGCGCAGGTGGCGGTGGGCAACTTAGAATGCCCGGCAACGAAAATCCAGGCTCCCGTACAGAAGCTGTATATCTTCCGCGGCGAGCCCGAATGGCTCGCCGTGCTCCGCGCCCACGGCTTTACGCACCTGAACCTGGCCAACAACCACTCGATAGACCAGGGTCGCGAGGGACTGATGGACACGCGTCGCAACATCGCGGCGGCGGGCATGGTACCCGTCGGCGCGGGCAGCACGATGGACGAGGCGGCGCAGCCTGTGCTGCTCGGTGAGCGGCCGAGGCGGGTGTGGCTGGTGGCGTCGCTGCGGCTGGCCTTGGAGAACTACGCCTACCTGCCCGACCGGCCCTGTGTCAGTCAGGAGCCGATGGACTCGCTGCTGGGGCGCGTCAGCCGGTTGCGGCGTGACGACCCTGCGGCCGTCATCGTCGTGTCGCTGCACTGGGGCGGCGAGCACACGCTGAAGCCCGTGCCCCGCCAGCGCTTGGAGGCCCGCCGGCTGATTGACGCCGGTGCCGACGTGCTGGTGTGCCACCATACGCATACGCTGCAGACCGTCGAGGACTACCGTGGAAAGAAGATCTACTACAGCATCGGCAACTTCATCTTTGACCAGCAGAAGCCGCTGAACAGCCGTGCCTGCATGGTGGGGCTGACCGTCACGAAGGACAGCCTCGGTGTGGCAACCATTCCCGTGGAGATACGCCAGTGCGTGCCGATAACGGCCGGAGAATAGTCTAATAGACTTGGTTCATGCTGGGATAGTTGTACCAGTCAACAGCGGCTTTCTGGTTGGCCGCCCATTCGCCGAACGAATGCTTCGCGGTCATGAAGGCCCCGAAGAAAGCCCCGTCCTTGGCGTAACCGATGTTGACACCGTCTAACGGATAGCGGAACGAGGCCGAGGGGACTGTCAGCGCCCAGGGCAGGATGACGGCATTGTCGGGCTGCGTGTAGTCGTGGAGCACCGTTTCCTGACGGTATTTGTAGACGGCATGTGTCTCCATGAACACACCGTTGTACTCGACGATGACAAACGGGTCGAGCGAGGCCAGCGTGAAGTAGTTGAGCAGTGCCGGGTTCTCGAACGTGATGACATAGGAGACGGTTCTCGGACTGACCATGTCATAGTCGGAGTTCTTGGCTCTCAGTACGTTATACTTGAGGCGTGGGATGTAGCCCTCGCTGGCATAGCTGGCAGCTCCCGTAGCCCAGTGCGCGTCTTCGAAAAGATTGATGACGGCTTCGCCGCTGCTGCCTTTCATCAGCAGGCTGTTGCCGCCGATGAACGGCAGGGCCGACTTCCTGTAGTCATCGTCGAAGGTTGTGCCGTCGAGGGTTGTCACCTGCTTGATGTCCTCGTACTTGACGTCGACAAGTCGCACGGCCGCAGCCACCTGCATGAGCGACCCCACTGCCGCTATGGTGACGTTGAGTATCAGCTGGTTGGCTGCCGGGCGCTCCTGTGATATGCGCAGCACGACGTCGTTGAAATCGTAGTCGCCCGGTTGTGGCATCTCGTCCTCGAACAGATATGAGAAAGCCTGGCGCTCCAGCTGTCTGCCCTCCACCCTGGCCTTGGTGGCCGCCGGATTGGAGAAGTTGATGTTGCGCTGTCCTGCGCTGAAGGGCTTGACGGTGTAGGTGCCTTCGTCGTCGACCAGAGCCGCGTAGAAGCTTGTAGCGACGCCCGGAGCGGCGAAGCCGACATACTCGTTGCCGGCACCCGACAGCGGGAAGTCGCCTAAGATGGTTGCATTGTCGCCGAAGACGGGGTTCGCGCTCAGAATCTGGAGCCGCTTCATGCCATTCAACGATGTCGTGACGTCGACCGACAACAGATGAGTCGCCGTGAGTTCCCACTGGTGGGCCTTGTCGATGCCTTCAACGGGCTGTACCACCTCAACCAGTTCCTTGTAGTACCCCTCGTCGAAGACATTCCTGTGACAGGAAGCCGTCAGCAGCAGCAGGCACGCCGCCCGGCTCCACACTCCAAAGGTTTTTCGTGAATACATAAGCGCTTTGACACAATTTGTTTCCAAAAGTACAAAATAATCTATACAAAAGGCATTTATTAGCATACGTTTTAGTCTTTTTAACGAAATAATGTCGTTACTTATAGATAATTATACTATATTTGCACCATAAATTCGAATTTGCAAAGTTACGTAACATGAAGAGGCATTTACTGAGAGGAGTTGCCGCGCTCGTCCTTAGTGGATTCATGGCAGGCTGCTCACATGACGACATTGACTATGGGTCGTTTCTGGACGGTAAAGTGAAGATTTATCAGGAGGTCTTTGTCGATACCTATGGAAAGATTGACCCCGCCCAGAACTGGGGCTTCGGGACTGTCGGGACAAAGCCGGCCAACAGCCGTGAAGGCTTTACCCGCGCCATTGCGCCGGCGTATGATTTCCCCTCGGCACCGGCAGAGACAGACTACAAGACGGAGAAAGCCCCCGGCGCCGTACTCTGTACCGGCTACCAGAGAGGAAACCTCTTCTACATCGACCCATCCGTCAACAGCAGCGGCAACACCATCCAGCCGTATGTGAACTGGGACGACGCCGACCGTGACATTGTGCTCTATGTAGAGGGCGACGTCAGGCCCACCGACATCTATACGCCGGCGGGAACGACCATCTACCTGCTACCCAATTCGAAACTGACCATTCCGGCCGCGAGGAACTCGTTCGGCCAGAACTACACGCACATCTACATTGCCGAGGGGGCAGAGCTGAGAATCCTGGGCAACCAGGCACAGTTCGGCTATGGCGTGGAGGTGTACAACAAGGGTCGCATCACCGCTGACTCCATCGTCGTGTCGAACAATGGCCTGCTCTACAACCAAGGGACCATCGACATCCCCGGTACGATAAGGATTACGAACGGCGACGCTGTCATCGTGAACGACGGCGTGATGAAGGCCGCCTATCTGGGTACCGAGGGCTCTGCCCACATACAGAACAACGGCAATGCCACCATCAGCGGGAAGACACTCATCAACAGCGGCAACAACACATGGGTGAACAACGGCATCTACCACACAGGCAGTCTCACCTATCATGCCACCAGCAGCGACGTCATCAATAACTGTCGCCTGTACGTCAGCGGCCTCTTTGAAATCAGGCTGGGGCAAAGCGAATCGGGGGCGTTCATGCAGGACGGTGACGGCTACACAGAGACAAACCGGTTCATGGCTGACGGTCCGGCCAGGATCCTGCTGGGCGAGAGGTCGTACTTCAACGTGAAGACGACGGCCACGATGAACATCAGCATCCCCGGCTATGGCATCACCGGTCCCGAGAGTGGCGACTATGCCGTGTTCCAGGCCAACAGGATAGAGTGGGCAGGGCGTACGAACTTCTGCGTGAGCTACTTCAACAGACTTTTCGTCGTTGCCAACTACCACTTCCCCCTTGAGTATCTGGACGGCGACATTGGCGAACATCCTACGTACGGCAAGGACGACGCGGTACAGATGTACACCGTCGGGGCCTTGCCTGCCTACACCATCGCCCCGTCGGAATGCAGTCCCGGATTCCCGCAAGACTCGCTGCTGAATATCCCCATTGACCGTAGTGAGACGACGGACGACCGCATCGCCATTGTGACCACCGTTGAGAACTACGAGACGGCGGAACTCGTTGAGCAGGGCCGCGTCTTCTGCGAGGACCTGGGCCAAATAAGCTCCAACGACCTCGACTTCAACGATGCCGTCTTCGACGCATACGTCTATAAAGTGACGCCGAGCACCCATACCATCGTGACCGAGGACGGCGTGGAGACCAAGAATACCACCACGGCGGGCAGTCCGTACTACAAGACCACCATCGTGCTGCTGGCCGCCGGCGGCACGCTGCAGCTGACGGTGGCAGGCGTAGAGGTGCACAGTGCGCTGGGCTGCAACTCCGTTGCCACCATTACCAATACGGTTGAAGGCCATGAAGGCTCGTTTGGCTTCGACTGGACGACGAAGGACCCCGTGCTGCTGGGCACCGACTTCGACTACTCGAGCATCGTCGAGATTCCCATCTTCGTCAGATACAGCAATGGCGAGGTGCTGGAGCTGACGGCAGAACAGGGATGGGCTCCACATAAGATTCTTGTGCCCATCGGCACCAGGTGGAGTCTGGAGCGCATGAATATTGCCGATGCCTATACCAACTTCTTCGACTACGTCGGCAGTTCGCGGAATTTCTGGGAGGGGGCCATCAATCCTGCCGGCATATATACACACGCGAAAGACACATTCGAGCCACTCCCGATGGCGCCTGTTACCACGCCTGCGGGCAAGGTCGGGCCGACGACCACTTATCGTAACACCGGTACAACGTCCACTGCCGGAGGCTATGAGGGCGAAACCGTCCTTTCGCGCCGGCAGCACTAAAGTAGGAACCTTAATGTGAACATCATTATGAAGACAAAGAACATATTCAAAGCACTGATTCTGACAGCTATTCTGCTTGTCGGAGCCGGTAGCGCAAAGGCCGACAAGAGGGTTTGGAACCAGACAGTCGTGGGAGGCGTCTGCTACGAAAACCACGGAGGGAGCGAAACCACCATCCTGATAAGCAACACGGAGTTTGAGGGAGCGCAAGCCGGCAACAAGTTGCGCATACATGCCACCGTCAACGACGACAGCAACGGCCGGTGGACGCTTTTCGTTGCCAGCAACTACTGGTACAGCAATCTGCAGTTCTCCAACTGGCTTGGCAGCGAGAGCAACAAAACCTTCGACTATGACAGTCCGTCGAACTATGACGCAGGGAAAGGGTATTTCCAGTTTGTACTGTCGGAAGGCTCGCTGGAGCCTATGGCCGGTTCCGCACAGGGCGGCATCCGTATCCAGTTCCTGGGACTGACGATTACTGAGGTGTGGCTCATCACTTCTGATGACGGACCTGACCCTGACCCTGACCCTGACCCTGACCCTAACCCTGACCCTAACCCTAACCCTGACCCTGACCCGGAGCCTGACCCGGAGCCCATCGTCAGGGAATACGTTACTGCCAATATCGACACGGAGACAGGCTTTGCAACCTTCTGTAGCACAAAGGCACTGGACTTCAGCGAGGTGACGACGCTGAAAGCCTATTACGCCAAGGAGGTGACGCAGGACACTGTCAGACTCATACAAGTGACGGGCACCGTCGCCGCAGGCACCGGACTGTTGCTGAAAGGCGTGACGACACAGATTCCCGTCACCGACGAGGCGGGCACTTCCTATAGTGGCAATCTGCTTCAAGGCGTGACCGAGGCGGCTGTCAGCGTGAATGCCGCCAACCAGTATGTGCTGGTCGTCAAGAACGGGACGGTGAAGTTTGCCGACACTGCCAGTCGGGCTGCCACTGTTCCTGCCGGGAAAGCATATCTGGCAGTAGCGCCTGATGGCAGCAGCCGCTCACTCGTCTTCGGCTTCGCTGACGAGACAACAGCCGTCAGGACAGTCACCACTGCCACTGCAACGTCGACAGCGGTGTTCAACCTGCACGGTCAGCGTGTTGTCCGACCGTCGGGTGGCCTCTTTATCGTGAATGGCAAGAAGATAATCCTTAAACAATAATGTAAACTAGATTTATTGAAGCGATGAAAAAGAATTTGATAAAAGGCATTGCCGCATTGGCGTTATGCGCCGGTTTTGCCAGCTGCTCGAAAGACGACGGCGATGAGTGGACCCAGGCCAAGCAGGACCTGGCCAAATATAATACCGCCTTCCTTACCTATATCGGCGGCCAGATTTCGCCCGACCAGACGTGGGGCTTCTCGACAAGCATCTCCAGCCGGCTGACCCGTGCCCTGAGCGACTATGAAGCATACAGGGGTTCGCTTTTCCCGACGGTGAACGGTTCTGCTTACATGTTCCCCACTGACTGCGATGCCAGTAACTTCATGGCCGAGGTCCCCGACGGTGTGCTGTCGTTTGCTGAGGTTGCCGGGCCTAACCAGAACGGCTATGGCTCGGGCGTCAGCTATGTAGACGAGACGTGGACGGACATGGTCAACATCTGGGGAGTCTGGGACGGAACCCAGAACGTTGGCGGCAAGCTCTATGTCGTAGGCAACAACGACTTTACCAACAGGCAGTTCCTGGTCTGCCAGAACCTGGACATCTATCTCGTAGAGGGCGCAACCCTGACGCTGAACGATGCCGCTGCCAGCACCATGAAGGCGAACATCTACGTCTCCCCCGGTGCCAGACTGATAGCCGGCGGAACTACCGGGCTGTTGAAGTTAGACAACGGTGCCAAAGTGTATAATCATGGTGAGATTACCGTCAAGCGCTTCGAAGCCAACAACCACAGTATGCTCTACAATGTCGGTACGGTGACCACCACGGGACAGATGTATGTGGCCAACAACGAGTCGGTCATCGTCAACGACGGTACCATTATCTCCGGTACGCCGACCGACAAGACCGGCAGCTTGGCCCTTGGCGGCAGCGGACGTGTGCAGAACAATGCCGACTGGATTGTCAATGGCGGAACCATCGTCAACAGCAGCGGTAACATCTGGGTGAACAACGGACACTTCACCACCGAGGACTTCACCTATACCGCCACGAGCAGCAGTGTGATAACCAACTGCTACCTCACCGTCAACGAAAACATGAACATGAACGTCTCCGACGGCACTGGCACCTTTAAGATTGATGCCGGCGGCGGCGTGCTGACCAAGAACTTCAACGGCGGCGGCCCGTTCACAGCCAAGGACAACAACAACCAGGACCAGACCTACAACGGCGGTCCGTTCAGGATTGAGATGGGGGCGAGGTCGGTGTTCAAGGTGACGGGGACAGCCCGTCTCAACGCACTCTCGTCGACACCCGGTTACGGCTTCCATGCCGTAGGCGACGACTATGCCGTGTTCCAGGCCAAGAACGTCGTGAGGGACGGCAACGGCCACTACAACGTCACCTATAGCGGCAATCTCTATGTGTCGGCCGAGAACCACTTCGCCCAGGGCTACAGCGGCTCCTATCCCTATATCGTCTATGCCAACGGTTGCTCTGAGGAGCAAGTCTTTGCCCCCGGCTTCAAATCCGGCAAACCTGCCATGACCATTTCTTCCACGCCGTGCTGTCCGGGCTTCGGCAACGACACCCAGTCGATACAATACGATTTGCGTATCATTGCCGAGGACCTGAGCGTTGAGGACGACACCGACTTCGACTTCAACGACGTGGTCATCGACGTGAAGTACGATGCTACGAACGCGACAATCTGCCTGCAGGCAGCCGGCGGTACCCAGCCGCTGCGCATCGACGGCAAAGACCTTTTCGAGGTACACAAGCTCTTTAATGTCGACACCGACTACATGGTGAACACGAATGCAGCGACAATGGGCCTGAAAGGCAACTATCGCGGTCAGGAGCCTGTGGTGTTCCAACTGGGCCGGGGTATCAGCAATGCTGCGGAAGCCAATAGCATCAAGCTTGAAGTCTTCAAGAACGGCGTCTGGCAGGAGATGAAGGCCCCGAAGGGCGAACCCGCCTCGAAGTTGGCCGTCGGCACGACCTACGGCTGGCTCGACGAGCGCACCAGCATCAAGCTTAGGTACCCGTCGTTCGTGGAATGGGCCGAAGGAACTTCGTTCACGTCGAAGTGGTGGTAAGTAGCAAGTCTTTCCCTTTTTGTCTCTATGGTACTGAATTACATTTGGATAGCTTTTTTCGCCATTGCATTCATTATCGCACTGGTGAAGTTGGTGGTGTTCGGTGACTTCGACGTGTTCCCGGCCATGATGGACTCCACGTTCTCGTCGTCGAAGACAGCGTTTGAGATTTCGCTCGGCCTGACGGGCGTGCTGGCCCTCTGGCTCGGCATCATGAAGATTGGCGAGCAGGGCGGCGTGGTCAACGTGCTGGCGCGGATGCTCTCGCCCGTGTTTGTCAAGCTGTTCCCGGAGATTCCCAAGGGGCATCCCGTCACGGGCAGCGTCTTCATGAACATCGCGGCCAATATGCTGGGACTCGACAACGCCGCCACGCCCTTAGGCCTGAAGGCGATGGAGCAGATGCAGGAGCTGAACACGAAGAAGGACACGGCCTCGAACGCCATGATTATGTTCCTCGTGCTGAACACCTCGGGACTGACGCTCATTCCCGTCAGCATCCTCGTCTACCGCGCCCAAATGGGGTCCGCCCAACCCACCGACGTGTTCATTCCCATTCTGCTGGCAACGTTCTTCTCGACGCTGGCGGGCATCATCGTCACCTCGCTCTACCAGCGCATCAACCTCTTCAGCCGCACGCTGCTGCTGACCCTTGGCGGTGCCTGTGCCTTGGTGGCAGCCGTCATCTGGGGCTTTTCGCAGCTGCCGCCCGACACGATGAACCGCGTGAGCACCACCGTGGCCAACATCCTGCTGATGACCATCATCATCGGCTTCATCCTGGCCGGCGTGCGCAAGAAGGTGAACGTCTACGACGCCTTCATCGAGGGCGCCAAGGACGGCTTCACCACTGCCGTGCGCATCATCCCCTACTTGGTGGCCATCCTCGTAGCCATCGGCGTGTTCCGTGCCTCCGGCGCTATGGATATGCTCATCGGCGGCATCCGTTGGCTCGTTGAGGCCTGCGGCTTTGACAGCGACTTTGTCGCCGCCCTGCCCACGGCCCTGATGAAGCCCCTCTCGGGCAGCGGTGCCCGTGGCATGATGGTCGACGCCATGACCGCCTATGGCGCCGACTCGTTCGTGGGCCGTCTGTCGTGCGTCTTCCAAGGCTCCACCGACACGACGTTCTATATCCTCGCCGTCTACTTCGGTTCGGTGGGCATCCGCTATACGCGCCACGCCGTGGCCTGCGGTCTGTTGGCCGACCTGGCCGGCATCATCGCCGCCATCGCCATCTGTTATATGTTCTTCGGATAATAACTCGAGCCCCCTAAGTTAGGGGGGATGGGGGTCTGAACAGGCCTCACAATAATCTCAATGATGAAAGAAATGCAAACTAATAAAAACGGGCGTTCAGACCCCCAACCCCCTAACTTAGGGGGCCTATTCAAGGACACGGCCATCTACGGACTCTCGAGCATCGTCGGCAGGTTCCTTAACTACCTGCTCGTGCCGCTCTATACCCACTACATGCCCAAGGAGTCGGGCGACTACGGCATCAGCACCAATGTCTATGCCTACACGGCGCTCATCCTCGTGCTGCTGACGTTCGGCATGGAGACCACGCTGTTCCGCTATGCCAACGACGAGCGGGCCAAGCCCGACACCGTCTTCTCCACCGTGATGGCCGTCGTCGGGGCGCTCACGGCACTGTTCCTGCTGTTGGTCTTCGGATTTATCACGCCCATCAGCACGGCTCTTGGCTACGCCGAACACCCCGAATACCTGACGATGATGGCCGTCGTCGTGGCCCTCGATGCACTGCAGGCCATACCCTTCAGCTACCTGCGCTTCCAGAAGCGGCCCATCCGCTTTGCCTCGCTGAAGCTGCTCTTCATCTTCCTGAACATCGGTCTCAACGTCTTCTACTTCGTCGTGCTGGGCAAGACTTCCGTGTTCTACGTCTTCTTCATCAACCTGCTCTGCACAGGCTTCATCACGCTGTTCTTCATCCCCGACCTCTTCCGCATCCGCTGGCACTTCGACGGCCAGTTGCTGCGGCAGATGCTTGGCTACTCGTGGCCCATCCTCATCCTCGGCATTGCCGGCATCCTCAACCAGGTGGCCGACAAGATCCTGTTCCCGCTGGTCTATCCCGACGAGACCGAGGCCAACGTGCAGCTGGGCGTCTATGGCTCCTGCGTGAAGATAGCCATGATCATGGCCATGATTACCCAGGCCTTCCGCTACGCCTACGAGCCCATCGTCTTTGCCAAGAACAGGGACGCCGACAAGACCGAGTACTACGCCTCGGCCATGAAATACTTCCTCATCTTCACGCTGCTGGCCTTCCTCTGCGTCGTCGGCTGGATGCCCCTGCTGCAGTATATCATAGGCGGGGACTACCGCGAGGGCCTCGGCGTGGTGCCCATCGTCATGGTGGCCGAGATTATGATGGGTGTCTACTTCAACCTGTCGTTCTGGTACAAGCTCATCGACAAGACCATCTACGGCGCGTGGTTCTCGCTGGCAGGCTGCGCCGTACTCTTCCTGGTCAACATCCTGTTCATCCCGAAGTACGGCTACTGGGCCTGTGCCTGGGGCGGTGTTGCTGGCTACGGCACGGCGATGGTGCTGAGCTACATCGTCGGTCAGCGGATGAATCCCATTCCCTATCCCATGAAGGACATCGCGGTCTACGTGCTGGCCGCGGCCTGTGCCTTCTGCGTCATGTACTTCACGGGCAGCCGCCTCCCCGAATGGGGAGCACTCGCCGTCAATACCGTGCTCATCGTCGCCTTCCTCGCCGTGATTGTCAAGCGCGACCTGCCGCTCAGCAGCCTGCCCGTCGTCGGAAAGATATTCAGTAAAAAATAAACAATGAAAAAGCTTCTGTTATCACTCTTGGCCACATTGGCCATTACCACGGCCCGTGCCGACGAAGGCATGTGGACGCTCTACAACCTGCCCAATGCCGTCTACGAGAAGATGCGCCTGGAGGGTTACCAGCTCCCCTACGACAAACTCTACCAGGCTGACGACGCCATCATGAAGGCCGTCGTCAACTTCTCGGGCTACTGCTCGGGCGTGGTCGTCTCGCCCGACGGCCTCGTCTTCACCAACCACCACTGCGGCTTCGAGTCCATCCGCTCGCACTCCACCGTCGAGCACGACTATATGCTCAACGGCTTCATTGCCAAGTCGTACGAGGAGGAGCTGCCTAACGAGGGCATGTTCGTATCGTTCATGGTCGAGCAGCGCGACGTCACCGACCAGCTGATGGCCCAGGGACTCGACACGCTGACCAAGGAGCGCCGTGCCGCACTGCTCGACAGCATCGAGACCGACCTGTCGAAGCAGGTGCGCGAGCAGGACTCCACGCTGCGCCTCGAGCTGCAGCCCTTCTACGAGGGCAACCGCTACTTTGCCACCACCTACCGCGACTTCCGCGACCTGCGTCTGGTCTTCGCCATACCCAAGTCGATGGGTAAGTTCGGCGGCGAGACCGACAACTGGATGTGGCCGCGCCAGACGTGCGACTTCTCCGTCTTCCGCATCTATGCCGACCCGAAGACCAACGGTCCGGCAGCCTACTCAAAGGACAACGTGCCCTACCACCCCAAGCACTGGGCACGCGTCTCGGCCGAGGGCTACAAGGAGGGCGACTTCTCGATGACGATGGGCTACCCCGGCTCCACCTCGCGCTACCTCAGCAGCTACGGCATCCGCGAGCGCTACGAGGAGAACGCCATCCGCGCCCAGGTGCGCGGCGTGAAGCAGGAGGTGATGAAGCGCCACATGGACCAGTCGGAGGCCGTACGCATCAAGTACGACTCGAAGTATGCCCAGTCCAGCAACTACTGGAAGAACTCCATCGGCATGAACAAGTGTATCGACTCCATCGGCCTCATCGGCCAGAAGGAGCAGTTCGAGGGGCTCATCCGCCAGTGGCAGGACTCCACCGGCCTGTTCAAGGGCCAGCTCGACTTCCCCCAGATGGAGCGCTTCTACGCCAAGCGGCTCGCCACCAGCAAGGCCTATATGTACTTCGGCGAGACCTTCGGCCGCACTGACGAGCTGTCGCGCCGCGCCATGCTCATTCATAACGGTGCCAACCCCGTGGGCCACGGCCGCCGCCAGCACATCAACATCAAGGACAACAGCGACACCTGGGACTACGACACCGACCGCGAGACGCTCGGCACACTGCTCCGCAACTACCGCGAGAAGGTGACCGACGAGCGCTACCTGCCCGAATTCTACAAGACCATCGACGAGCGCTTCGGCGGCGACTGCCAGAAGTATGCCGACTTCCTCTACTCGAAGTCGCGCCTGATGAAGAAGGGCAAGCGTCTCTACCCCAACAAGAAGTCGTTCTACAAGGACCCCGGCGTGAAGTTTGGCCTCGACCTGACGGAGCTCTATGCCGACCTGCGCAAGGAGTTCGGCACCGTGCGCGACACCATCAACCAGCAGGAGCGCTACCTCTGTGCCGCCAAGCTGCGCATGGAGGAGGACATGCCCCACTATAGCGACGCCAACTTCACCATGCGCCTCTCGTACGGACAGGTCAAGGAGTACCGCCTCGGCAACATGCGCTCAGGCTACCGCACCACAGCACCGAGCATGGTGGCCAAGATGAAGACCGGCGATACCGTCGAGGACTACAAGGTGGAGCCCGAGATGATCGACCTCATGCAGCAGGCCGGCGACATGCCCCTCTGCTTCCTCACCACCAACGACATCACCGGCGGCAACAGCGGCTCGCCGATGCTCGACGGCAAGAACCGGCTCATCGGCCTCGCCTTCGACGGCAACTGGGACAGCCTCTCCAGCGACATCTTCTTCGACTCGCAGCTGGCACGCTGCATCGGCGTCGACATCCGCTACGTTCTCTATATGATGGACAAGTGGGGACACGCCGACCGCCTTATCCGCGAAATCAATGCGCAGTAGGCCCGCCATAGTCACCATCCTCTTGCTCCTGAGCACCGTCGCAGGTGCTCAGGAGTACTACTATAACCTGAAGTTCCGCCTCTCGCCCAAGAACTTCGCCGACACCGTCGCCATCGAGGTCGCCGACGGCCGCATCTACCTCCCCGTCATCATCAACGGCCAGCCCCACCGCTTCCTCCTCGACACCGGCGCCTCCATGGGTGCCATTTTCACCGGCTCCCCCCTCCTCGCCCCCCCTTCCGCCTCCGCCCCCTCTGTCGGCTATGCTGCGGCGGTGCCGCAGCCCGTCGGCACCATCACCTCCCACGACGCCACCGGCCAGGCCCGCTCCACCGAAGTCCTCCGCCTCCCCCCTCTCCAGATAGGCCGCCTCACCATCACCGGCTACCACGCCAACCGCCTCAGCCGCCTCTCAAAGGATAACACTTGCGAAGGCATCATCGGCTTCGACATCTTCAGGAAAGGCCTTCTGTGCAAGATAGACGTGAAGAACCGCCGTCTCATCCTGACCGACCGCAAGAACCACTTCCGCCGCGAGCAGGGCTACGAGGCACGCTACCGCCTCCGCCGCCACGTGCCCTATGTCGCCCTCAAGCCTTTCGGCTGGTTCGATGAGGCAGTACGCTTCGACACCGGCGACCGCGCCTTCTTCACCATTTCGCGCCGTAGCTTTGACCAGTGCGAAGAGCAGTGGGGCGACGACGTGCGACGACAGGTACAAGGCCGTACGCTCGGCAGCCAGCGCATCAGCCACTTCGGCACGGAGAGCACCGACGAGGTCGCCGCCCTCTGTCTGCGCGCCTTGAAGTGGGCCGACTTCAGCTTCCGCAACGTCCGCACGCTGACCGCCCAGGGCCCGTCGGCCATTGGCAGCGCCCTCCTCGACTACGGCACCGTCATCATCGACCCGCGCCGCAGCCGTCTTGTCTTCCAGCCCTATCATGGTGATAGCCAGTGTTGGGTCGACAACCGCCTGCCCGACATCTACTACATTCCCGACAGTCAGGGCCTGCCCACCGTCGGTCTCGTCTGGGAGCAGAGTGAGCCCTATCGTCAGGGCTTCCGTCTGGGCGATGTCATCACCGCCGTCAACGGCACGCCCGTCCGCTCCGTCGCCGACTTCACCCGCTATCCCTTCATTGCCAACCAGACCTACACCGTCACCGTCCGTGACAGTCGTGGAACCGTCCGGCAAATAAAGCTGACAAAAAAGCAATGATTAAAGCTGGCCCGCCTCTACCAGCAGCACCACCCGCTCGGTCAGACGGTCGGTGCCCTCAGGGTCGTACTCCTTCTTCAGACTGGCACCGAAGGCCCAGGCAAAGGCCTGCCAGAATCCTGCGCGGATAGGCCCCAGGAAAGCCTGGATGGCCTCGTAGCTCGTCGAGTTACATTCGCGGTTGATGAGTTTGATGAGCAGCTTGCCTTGTGAGTAGGTCAGCTTCTTCATCTTCGGCTTATACTCCTTCACGATGCTCTGCTCCACCCGTTTCATGTGCTCCTGCTTGGCCTTGTCGTTGGGCAGTGTCTCCAGATACTCTGCCGTCTCAATCAGGATTTGGCGCACCTCCTTGGCCAGCGGCAGCGTCTTCTTCACATTCTTGACCAGGCGCATGTAGCTGCCCTCCTGACGCTTGCTGCTGAACGTCAGCTGCGGGTAGACGTAGACGTTCGACATCTCCATGTACTGTATGCTGTCGCCGTCGCGCAGTACCTTGCTCACTTTTACCGTAGGCACAAACGTAGGATTGCCGGCCTCCGACTCTTCCGTCGTCTCCGTTTCCTGTGCCCGTGCTCCCAAGGCGCACACGGTCAGCAGCATCATTATCAGCATACGTGTCATTTCGGGGTGCAAAGTTACGAAATAATTCATAATTCGTGTTCCATATTTCATATTTATTTCGTATCTTTGCATTATGAAAACATTCCAGACGCTGCTCTTGCTCATGCTGACGCTGACCGTAGCCGGTCAGGAGAGCCGGCCGTGGGAGCAGTTGTTAGCCGAGGTCTTGACAGTCGAGGACATGGAGGCGGCCGACTGGGAGGACACCTACGACATGCTGTGCGCTTTGGAACAGCAGCCGCTCAACCTGAACACCGCCGCCCGTGAGGAGCTGGAGTCGCTGCCCTTCCTCTCGGCCCGGCAGGTGGAGGCCGTCGTCGAATACCTGTACCGCTACGGCCCGATGAAATCAATGAGCGAGCTGCGCATGATAAAGTCTCTCGACCCCGCCCAGACAGAGCTTCTCCACTACTTCGCCTATGTAGACGACGAACGTGTGGAGCCTGGTTTCCCCAGGCTCGATAACGTTCTCAAATACGGCCGTCACGAACTGATGGCCGACGCGCGCGTACCTTTTTATAAACGCAAGGGCGATGAGAACGGTTATCTCGGCTATCCCTACCGCCACTGGCTGCGCTACCAGTTCAGCTACCGCGACTGCGTGAAGGCGGGCGTCGTCGGCTCGCAGGATGCCGGCGAGCCATTCTTCTCTGGGCGCAACAAGACGGGCTACGACTTCTATTCCTACTACCTGCAGGTGAAGCGCCTGGGGCGTCTCGACAATGCAGTGGCCGGCTGCTATAAGCTCTCGGTAGGCATGGGGCTGGTACTGAACAACAGCTTCGGACTGGGCAAGTTGGCCATGTTGCAGCAACTGGGGCGCAACACCAACACCGTGCGCCCCCATTCGTCACGCTCGTCGTCGGGATTCTTTCAGGGAGGTGCCGCCACCGTCGGCCTGTCGCCGCAGTGGCAGCTTACGGCCTTCCTCTCCTGCCGTCCCCTCGATGCCACCCTCAGCGACGACGTCACCATGAGAACCATCGTGACCGGCGGCTACCACCGTACCCCGGCCGAGATGGAGAAGAAGAACAACAGCCACGCTACCGATGCCGGCGCCCATATTGCCTACCGCCGGGGCGGGCTGCACGCCGGGGCCACCGCCCTCTACACCCACTTGGACCGCCGGCTTTGTCCCGACACCGCAACCCTCTACCGCCGCTACTACGCACAGGGCAGCAGCTTCGTGAACCTCAGCGCCGACTACGGCTATCTGCACCCGCGTTTCGCACTGAGCGGCGAGACCGCCGTCAACCGCGACGGAGCACTGGCCACCATCAACAGCTTCAGTCTGCAGGCCGCCGACGGTCTCACCGTCATGCTGCTCCAGCGCTTCTTCAGCTACCGCTACACAGCCCTCTACGCCCGTACCATGACCGAGGGAGGCCATGTCCAGAACGAGAGTGGCGTCTACCTCGGTGCCACGTGGCAGCCTTCGCCCCGGCTGCGCCTGCAGGCCTACACCGACTATTGCCGTTTTGCCTGGGCGCGCTACCAGGTTTCGCAGGCCTCCTACGCCTGGGACAACCTGCTGACGGCTACCTATAACCTTGCTGGCTGGAACCTGACGGGCCGCTACCGTCTGCACCTGCGGCAGCGCGACAATGAGACGAAGACGGCCCTCACCGACTATACGGAGCACCGCGGACGACTGAGCGTGACAAGGAGCAGCCTGCGGTTCAGCAACACCACGCAGGCCGATGCCGTCAGCACGGGCGGCGACTGGGGCTACATGCTGAGCGATATGGCCGGCCGACAGTGGGGAAGGCTGAAGGCAAGTGCCGGCGGCGGCTATTTCCACACCACGGGTTACGCCAGCCGCCTCTACGTCTACGAGCGCAGTCCGCTCTATTCCTTTTCCTTCCCCGCCTATTACGGCGAAGGGTTCCGGCTCATGCTGATGCTTCAGACCACGCCTGTCCGGCGTCTGACCATGACGGCCAAGCTCGCTGTCACCCATTATTTCGACCGCAGCACCATTGGCAGCGGTCTGCAGCAGATCAACAGCTCCTCGCAGACCGACCTCGACCTGCAACTGCGCTGGAAACTATAGAAGCAGCTGGCGATAAATGTCGGCGACCTGTCCGGCCACGTCGGTACCCTCGAAGCGCCGCACGTAGTCGCGGCTTCTGGCGATGCGCTCCTCGCGGCCTGATGCTCCGCGCAGCTGACGGCTGACGGCATCGGCCAGGGCCTCCGGGTCGTCGGGCGACACATACAGGCAGTTGGGGCCCCCCGCCTCTTCCAGGCACGACCCCGTGGCAGCCACCACGGGCAGTCCGCAGTGGATGGCCTCGATAATGGGTATGCCGAACCCTTCGTAACGCGAAGGGTAGACGAACACCTCTGCGCCGTGATAGAGGGCCTGCAGGTCGCCGTCAGGCACTCCGTGAAGCAGGTGGACGCGCTCCGCAACCCCGTCGTGCCCGGCCTCGGCCATCACGCGCCCGGCATACTTCGTCGGCTTGCCGACAGCCACCAGATGGATGTCGGCAGGCAGGTGCCGCAGGGCTCTTACGGCCTCAGTCAGGTTCTTCCGCTCCTCTACCGACCCCACACTGAGCACATAGCGCGGCGGCAGGCTGTAGCGGCTGCGCACGTCGGCCGTCTGCTGCGGCGTCACCTCAGCCGTGAACCGCGGCGAACAGCTCTGGTAGACGACGTCAATCCTGTCGGCACTGACGCCCCCCAGCTCCATCACGTCCTGTTTCGTGCGCTCGCTGATGGCTATAATACGGTCTGCCTCTTGGCAAGCCAGGCGAAACTTCCAGGCGTAGATCTTCGTGTCTATCCAGTGGTAATACTCGGGATGGCGGAGGAATATCAGGTCGTGGATGGTCACCACCGAGCGGATGCCCGCCCGTCGCAGTCCTCGGGGCAGCTCGCCCGTCAGTCCGTGGTACAACTGCACCCCGTCGCGCTGCAGGTCGTCGACGATGCCGCTCACGCGCCACAGCGAGCGCTGCACCTTCAGCCTGCGGCCCCGGGGGTAGACATATTTCACTCGCGGCGTCTCGGCCACCTGGCTCCGCAGCTCGTCGCGCCCGGCATCGGGAGCATAGAGCCGCAGCTGCCACTCCTCCGGCACAACCGCCGACAGGTCGTTCAGCAGTGTGCGGCAGTAGTTGCCCAGTCCAGTGGCGTTGCGCACTACGCGCTTGGCGTCAAAACCGATTATCGTCTCTTTCACGCCACAAAGATAAGCAATTATTCCCGAACGGCCAAATTTTTGTTGAGGTTGGCGCACATAAAGGCGGGACTCGATGCTATCGCAGCGTCGAGTCCCTTGCAAACTTCATAAACAGCCAAGTGGCGAGCCACTTTGACTCTTATCGGATGAACAGTAATTCGCGATACTTCGGCAGCGGCCAGAGGCTGTCGTCGACGATGAGCTCCAGCTTGTCAATCTCGTAGCGGATGTCGTCAAGCTTCGGCTCTACTGTGTCGTGGTAGGCAATGGCCTTCTCGTGCTCGTCGTCAATCTTGTTGGCCACCTTGCGGGCGTTGACGAGTTCCTCGACGCCACGCTCGATGGCACTGGTGCGCTCGGCTATTTCCTCGATAATCTTCATGTTGCGGGCGTTCAGCTTCTCGGCCTTGTCAATGGAGAATGCGGCGGAGACGCTGGCCACGTTCTTCAGCAGCGCACTTTGGTAGCGGGTGGCCACGGGGATGATGTGGTTCATCGACAGGTCGCCAAGCACGCGGGCCTCAATCTGAATCTTCTTCGTGTAGGTCTCCCACTTCACCTCGTTGCGGGCCTCCAGTTCCTTCTTGGTCATCACGCCGAGGCTCTCGAACATCTCGATGCTCTCCGCGTCGAGGTAGCGCTCGAAAATCTTCGGGCACGACTTCTCGATGTCCAGACCGCGCTTCTCAGCCTCGACGACCCACTCGTCAGAGTAGCCGTTGCCGTCGAAGCGGATGGGCTTGCAGGTCTTGATGTCCTCGCGCAGCACGTCGATGATGGCGTGGAACGTGGGGTTATGCTCTGTGCCCTTCAGTTTCTCTGTGTACACTGTGACTTTCTCGTCGACGCGCTTCTTGAACGAGACAAGTGCCTCGGCGACGGCCGAGTTCAGGGCTATCATGGCACTGGCGCAGTTGGCCTCGCTGCCGACGGCGCGGAACTCGAAGCGGTTGCCGGTGAAGGCGAAGGGCGACGTGCGGTTGCGGTCGGTGTTGTCGATGAGCAGTTCGGGAATCTCGGGAATGTCCATCTTCAGGCCCTGCTTGCCGGCCATTGCCAACAGGTCCTCCTTGTCGGCCTTCTCGATGTGGTCGAGCAATTCGCTGACCTGCTTGCCGAGGAACGAGCTGACGATGGCGGGCGGTGCCTCGTTGGCACCCAGACGGTGGGCGTTGGTGGCACTCATAATCGAAGCCTTCAGCAGTCCGTTGTGGCGGTAGACGCCCATCAGCGTCTCGACGATGAAGGTGGCGAAGCGAAGGTTCTGCTCTGCCGTCTTGCCGGGGGCGTGGAGCAGTACGCCGTTGTCCGTACTCAGCGACCAGTTGTTGTGCTTGCCCGAGCCGTTGATGCCTGCGAAGGGCTTCTCGTGCAGCAGCACGCGGAAGCCGTGCTTGCGGGCCACACGCTTCATCACCGACATCAGCAGCATGTTGTGGTCGACGGCCAGGTTGGTCTCCTCGAAGATAGGAGCCAGCTCAAACTGGTTGGGGGCCACCTCGTTGTGGCGCGTCTTGCAGGGGATGCCCAGCTCCAGGGCCTCAATCTCCAGCTCGCGCATGAAGGCGGCGACGCGCTCGGGGATGGCTCCGAAGTAGTGGTCGTCCATCTGCTGGTTCTTGGCCGAGTCGTGGCCCA
>CAMHIS010000039.1 GCA_946185285.1 uncultured Prevotellaceae bacterium | reverse complement strand
CAGATGGAAGGCTACCTATGGCCAAGGTTAGATGCTAAAGCGGATACGCTTACAAATTCGGCTTGTTTTTGTAAATCATTGGTTTTTCTCATCGTTTGGCGGCATCAAATCTGAGGTGTGATCCTGTGGAGTGATAAGACTGCCGGGCGGTTCTGGAAGTAAAACAACTTGTTTTACTTGAGTTTGGCGGCGGGTAACTCACGTTTACCTGCCGAGTTACAAAGGTAAAACAACTTGTTTTGCTTTCTTTGCAACCCTTGAAAACCCTGTGCAGACAGGGGGTTTACATTGGTTTGACGGCCTGTAAACAGGCGGTGGTGCTTGGTGGCGCTTTTAAAATAAGCACCACCTTTGTAACATACTTATTACCATGGAAATACGAAGAAAGTGACACTTTTGATGATTTTTCCTTCTTTTTCTGACTATTTGTCTTCAATTGACCGAATCGCCGACAATAGTCAACGCATGGTGGAATTCTGAATGATTTGTTGGTTTTCTGCCCCACGTGGCACTCATCCTGAGGGTTGTTGAGTAATTACAACAAGAGGCGAAGTTCTAAAAAATAGTAAAAAAGTGCGGGGGATGATACGTTTTTCGAAAAATAATCGTAACTTTACAGCGGCATTTACTGTGCCGGTAACATTACAGGCACCAACAAATATGACAAAACGACTATGGGAAAGTATTTAGACCCGAAAGCCGACCTGACTTTCAAGAAGATATTCGGCGAGCACAAGCATCTCGTCATCAGTTTGCTTAACGCCCTCCTTCCCTTGGAGGACGACGAGCGCGTGGTGAGCATCGAGTATTGGCCAGCCGAGAAAATTCCCGACAGGACGGAGGCCGAGAAATACAGCATCGTGGACGTGTGCTGTAAGGACAACAAGCAGCGCGAGTTTATCGTGGAGATGCAGATGACGTGGACTGATTCGTTCAAGAAACGCGTTTTGCTCAACGCTTCCAAGGCATACGTCGCACAGACGAAGAAGGGTGACGACTACGAACGCCTACAGCCAGTCTATGCCCTGAACTTTGTCAATGCCGAGTTCATGAAGGACGTGGAGGATTATTACCATTATTACCACCTCGTCCACGACAAGTACACCGACAAAGTGATAGACGGCCTTCACCTCATCTTTGTGGAGCTCCCGAAGTTTAAGCCCCAAACAATAAGCGAGAAGAAGATGCAAGTGCTGTGGCTCCGTTTTCTCACGGAAATCAACGAGTACACGCAGGAAGTCCCCGCCGAGTTGCTGGAGAATGAGGATGTGAGCGAAGCTCTCGAAATCGTGGAGCGTGCAGCGTTCAACGATATTGAAATGCGTGCCTACGACAAGTTCTGGGACAGCGTTAGCGTGCAGGTAACTTTAGAAAATGCCCGTAAACGCGAAAAAGAAGAAACCAATGCCATGATTAAAGAAGCTAATGCTAAGTTTGAAGCAGCTAATGCCATGATTAAAGAAGCCAATGCTAAGGAAGAAGCAGCCAATGCCATAATTAAAGAGGCCAATGCTAAGGCAGAAGCAGCCAATGCTAAGGCAGAAGCAGCCAATGCTAAGGCAGAAGCAGCCAATGCCATGATTAAAGAGGCCAATGCTAAGGCAGAAGAGGCCAATGCTAAGGAAGAAGCAGCCAATGCCATGATTAAAGAGGCCAATGCTAAGGCAGAAGAGGCCAATGCCAAGGCAGAAGAGGCCAATGCTAAGGTAGAAGAGGCCAATGCCAAGACCGAAGCAGCCAAAGAAAAATTGTTACAGACAGCCCGCAACCTGAAGGTAATGAACATAATGACCACCGCGCAGATTGCCGAAGTCACAGGATTGTCAAACCCGGAAATCGAAGCCTTATAAGTAACTGAATTTCATTTTCAGACCTACTGCCAGCATGCGACCGGGCGAGTAGAGTGCATATTTACGTGTGGAAGAGTCAATGCGTCGGTCAATACGGTCGAAGACGTTGTCGATGCCGAGACTCGGCTCCAGACACCCCCACTTGGCAACGTCGAAGCTGTGGGTGGTGTTCAGATTCCAGATTCCGTAGCCGGGGGCATCCTCGTAACTGCCCGTATAGTAGGTCTTTGACTGTAGGCGCCCGTTGAGATTGATGTTTATGGTGTAGCGCCCCCACGAATGGTGGTAGTTGGCGGCAATGGTGGCCGCATGGCGGATGCTACGCTCCAGGACGGTCCATTCCTCGCCTGTCTTGGTGCGTGCGTAAGTATAGGCGAAGTTGGCCGAGAGGTTGAAGCCGCGCAGGATGTTGGCTGAGAGGTTGAACTGGAAACCTTTGACATCGCCTTTGTCGCTGTTCTGATAGCGGGCATACGACACCATCTTGTCGGCCTGTTCCTGGGTCATTTCAGGGAACTCGTTCATCAACAACTGCCGGGTCGGGTTGTCAACGTCGATGTTCTGCTTTACTACCATGTCGCTGATACGGTTCATGTAGCCTGTCACACTGACGGCGAGAGCATCATGACGGTATTCAGCATTCAGCGCGAAGTAATTGCTTTTCTCGGGTTTCAGGCTCAGGTTCCCGAAACTGATCTGTGGCTTGCCTCGGTTCACCGAGAAGTAGTGGTAGTAGAGTTCGTCGAGGCCTGGTGCACGGAAGCCTGCCGAATAGGTGGCGCGCAGGTTCAGGTGGCCGAGGCTATACATGAGTGAGACTTTCGGGGTGAAGTGGTTGCCGAAGGTCTTGTGATAGTCGTAGCGGGCACCGAGCGTGGCGAGAAGCGTGGCGCTGCCCACATCAAGCCGCTGCTCGTGCTGTGCATAATAGGCGAGGATATATGTCTCCTGGTTGATGTTGCCCGAAGTGGCCACCAGCTTGTCGAGCTGCCAGTCGTTGCCAACGATGGTTGTACCCTGTGGAATGATGCCGAGGATGGCCTTGAGCTGACGTTCTATGGTGCGCTGCTTCTTGGACTGGATGTATGTTCCGACGGGAAAACCGCCTGACGCCACATCGTATTCTTTACCATAGCGGAAGCGGTCGATGCTATAGTCTATCTGCAGTGAGTTACGGGCGTCAAACTTATAGATGGTGCCAACGTTCCAGCGCAGGCCCTTGTATCGCATCTCGTAGTCTGTGCCGCCGGTGACATCGGCCCGGGTGCCGGGGCGGTCGGTGATTTTGTATGAATAGTCCAAGCCCGCATTCAGTGCTAAATGCTGTGTGGGGCTGTAGGTGAATTTCTGGGCAAAGATGTTGGAACGGTAGCCTGTGAACAGGGGGGCTATTGAAGGCTGCGTCTCCGTATCGGAGTCCTTCTTGTATTCCAGGTCGTTGTTGCGGTAGCTGTCGGCGCGGTCGTGTGTGAAGGATGTGTAGGATCCGAATCCGTTCTTACTGATGTCGAGTGTAGCTGCCTCCGTAAGCACACCGTGGCCGCTGATGGTGGTTGTACTGCCAGCACTGCATAGAGAGCGGGTGGGCTGGTCGGTGATGATGTTGATGACACCTGCTATGGCATCGCTTCCGTAGAGTGAAGACGCCGCCCCGTCGAGCACTTCGATGCGCTTGACACGCGCCATGTTGATGCGGTTCAGGTCGACGTTGTTGGAGATGTCGCCTGAGAGTTTCAGACCGTTGATGAGAATGAGGATGTATTTGTTTCCCAGTCCGTTGAGTCGCAGTTGTGACCCCATGGAATTGGGTGCCATCGAGACCTGCGGCATCATGCGGGTAAGGGCGCCGTCGAAGGTTGTGATGCCCTGCTCTCGCATCTCCTGCGCGGAGAGTACACGGACGGGCGTGGCGGTGTTCTTCAGACGCTGGTGGTGGCCAGACCCTGTCACCACGACGGGGTTGAGGTTATAGGTGTGGATAGTGGAGTCACGCCGTTCCATCTTGTGGATCTGTGCCCGCATTGGCAGGCCGGTAGCTACCATGAGGAGCAGAAGGAAAGTCTTGCAGTAGTTCATAATTTGAAATGGAAAAAAGGGAGGCCTTGTCATCACGACAGAGCCTTCCCAGGTAAACTTACATAATAATACACGTATGTCAACAAATTATATCAAGAGAGAGTTTACTCTTCAGGGTACATCGAGTGGTAGGCATCCTCGAGGAACTCAGCGTTCTTGGTGTGGTTGATCCAGACATTCAGGATGCTGGGGAGCTCGAGCAGTCCCTGCGGGTGATTGTTGGCAACCGGAACGCTGACCTCATAGTCCTTGTGGCTGAAGAACTCGAACCAGCTTACGTCCTCGCTGTCAGGAGCCATCGGAGTCCAGTAGTCGTCGCCCTCGCCCGCCATGTCGTTGTGGGCATGGTCACCGGCGATAGACATCAGAGCGTGCAGGAAAATCTTGCCGTCGTTGATGCCCTTTGCCTCCATACGAGCCATGACGTCCTGCTTGTAGTTGTTGGGCATGTCGACGGTGCCGACGAAGTAGTTGGGGCTATACTTCTGCAGTGCCTCTTCCAGCTGGGTGTAGCGCACGTTGGCCTTGAAGGTGTCGTAAGTGTCGGGGTTGCCATGTCCCATGAATGCGACGACGCCCTGCTTGGCCTCAGCATTATACAGGGCATTCAGCTGCTTGGCCACTTCGGGAACGTCCTTGTCGGGGTCGCTGAGCAGGGGCAGGCCAAGGAACACGGCCTCGTTCTCCTCCAACTTTGCCAAATAACTGTCGTCGAGGTGGGCACTGGCGATGTAGCCGTTGTTCATGAATTTCTTCACGCTGGCCACGACGGCGGCGAACTCCTCGCCGGGGATGACCTGGAGTGACTGCACGTAGATCTTGCTGTACTTGGCGGCTCCGATGGCATGGAGCAGATAGCGTGGCTCGTAATAGTCGCGCTTTACGATGTTGCCGTTGTCGTCGGTGTTCTCACCGGCACTGGCACGGTTGATACAGATGTCACTCGAGAACGACACATAGACATCGGCTTGTGGGAAAGCCTGCTCGTAGGCCTTCTTCGTGGCATCGAAGGCCAGGAAGGCATTGTTCCATGTAGAGCCGAAGGCCACCAGCAGCACGGCGACATCTTTCTTCGACTGTGCCTTTTGGGCAGCCACCATTTTGTCGTTCACCTCGTACTCAGACACGAGGTTGTTCACTGTTTTGTCGTCATCATCGTCGCTGCAGGCGGTGAAGACGGGAGCTACCATGGCGAGGGCCAGCGTAGCGAGGATTAAAGATTTAATCGTCTTCATTGTTGTAATTTGATTTAGTGGATAAAATGTTTTGTTTAACTCTCTTGCCATGATTGAACTTGATGCTAAAGGTAGCATATACTGTCGTTCCCGACGTATTGTTGCCCAGATGATAAGGGCGCATGGTGCGGTCGACGTAGTTGAAAATGTTGTCGATGCCCAGTTCCACCCTATATGCCAGCCCCCGGCTCGCCCTGCCCAGATCGTGTGTGGTGTTGAGGCGCCATATCTGAAAGGGCTTGCCATCGCCGTTGTTCTGATAGAAGCGCCTGCTGCTGCCACGTGCCGAGAGGCTGACACCCAGTTTGTAGGCCGGGCTGAAGGTGTGGCTGCAGATGGCCGAAGTGCTCCACTTATGGTGTGCCGTTCCGTCGATGACGACGGTGGTCATCGCGTCGTTGTGCTCATCATACAGATGTGCCTTGGTGTCCAGGTAGCTATATGCTGAACTGATTGTCAGGTCGTTCATCACCTTGTATGCCAACGTAGCATCGAGGCCACAAGTCCGGGCATCGTCCATGTTCTTATACATACGTGCCTGCACCTTGCTGCTGCCATCGCCGAGATATGCCGTAGTGACTCCGGCAGGAATCTCGCCAGCATCGACATTCACCAGTGCTATCATGTTGTCGAGCTTGTTGACATAGCCCGTGACGGAGGCCGTGAGCCTGCTGCCGCGATACTCGATATTGGCTGAGCAATAGTTGCTGGTCTGCGGATGCAGACTGGTGTTGCCGATGTTGAAGAACGTGCTGCTGCCCATCAGATGCAAGTAGCGGTAATGCAACTCCTTGACGGTGGGCGTCTTGAAGCCCTGGCTCCACCCGAGTCGGAGGCGGAAGTCGCCCGCCGAGAGCATGGCACTCACCTTGGGCGTCAGGCGCAGGCCAAAGTTGCGGTTGTCTACCAGCCGGAGGCCGGCGGTAATGTTCAGCCATCCCCGAAGGTTCCACTCGTCCTGCGCATACAGGGCCGACGTCCAGTCATCGGCCGTTCCCGTCTCGGTGCGCTCGGGGGCTTCCAGATAGTCGTAGCGGTATTCCGCCCCCGCATTCAGCGTGTTGTCGAGGGGCAGGTAGAAGATGCCCTTCAGTTGGGCCATCACTCTCTGCTTGTCGCTCTGCAGCTTGCTCTGTCCGGGCAGCATGGCCACCGAGAACCACTCGCCGTTCTGGTCGCCGTACTCCTCGCCCTGCAGCAGTACGTAGTCGTAGTGCTTGGCTGTGTAGTCATAGTAGTAGGCGTGCTTGTTCCAGTCGACGTCGAGGGTGACATAATCCTTCTTTCCTCCCGGATACCATTTGCCGCCGACTGAAGCCGAGGCGTTGTTGTAGCGCAGGTCGTAGGTATAGACGTCGCAGCTGGGATGACGGCCGTCCTGTGGTCGGAGGATGTTCTTCTTGTAGTACGAGCCCTCAGCATACAGCTCGAGTCCCTTCAGCGGCTGACAGGTCAGGCGTTCTGCTACCTGCCAGTTACGGAACTTGTTGACAGTCTTGTTACGGCTGTCGGTGAGCACCATACCCTCGGCCCATTCCTCGGCGGTGTTCTGCCAGCCGTCGCTGCGCTGCAGCTGAAAGCTGGTCTGCGAGGTGCATTTGCCAAAAGCAAATGCCACACTGTTATGCTGGCGCAGGTCGTTGTGCGTGCCGTAGCGCGTGGTGTTGTCTGCATAGACGCCCGACTCGTTGTGACGCTTGGTAATGATGTTGATGACACCGGCCATGGCGTCGCTGCCGTAGAGCGCACTCTGTGCTCCCTTCACAATCTCAATCCTATCGATGTTGTGCGGGTCTATAAGGCCGAGGTCGTTCTCGCCTCCCACGTCGCCGTGGATGCGCTTGCCATCGATGAGTATAAGAATATAGCTGTTGCCCAGACCGTTCAGTTGCATTTGTGACCCCATGTCGCCCTCGCTGAAGGCAAACGATGCGGTGAGCCCGGCAAGGATATCCTCCAGGCTCTTGCCACCGTAGCTGCGCAGCGTCTTGTTTGAGATGACCTCCGTCTGCACGGGAGCATCCTTCAGAAGGTGTTGCGTACCCGTGCCGGTCACCACCACCTCCTGCAAGCTGTCCTGGCGCCAAATGTCAGTCTGCGCCAACGAGCTAACAGCCAATAGCCAAAAGCCAATTGCCTGAATCAGTATTCGCTTCATCTGTCCATTATTACGCTACGCATAATCCTGTACGCGCGTACATTTTTATAAATATCGGCAGGCTTGACCTTTCTGGTCGAGCCCTGCGTGCGCTCAGCATAGCTCCATCAAGCTTGGCTCTGCACTCGCTTACGGCAGGTCTTCTGACTTTCCCCAGTCTGCTTTACCTTCCCGAGTCATTGTCGAATGGTCAATGTTCAACGTCTCAGTGGCGTTATACAAGCAGGCCCCTTTAATGGGGATTACAGCTGCAGGTACAGTTCCGGACTCTCACCGGATTCCCTTTCATCTTGGCGGCTTCTGCCCCCAGATTGCCTTTTGTGGGTGCAAAGGTACAAAATAATTGAGAATTGACAATTGATAATTGATATTTTTTTGTAATTTTGCGGCATGAAATCGCAATTTCTCATTGCAGCACCCACAAGTGGCTCGGGCAAGACAACGGTTGCACGTGGGCTGATGGCGTTGCTGTCGGAGAAAGGCTATAAGGTGCAGCCTTTCAAATGCGGCCCCGACTATATCGACACGAAGTTTCATGAGTCTGTGTGCCATCGTCCAAGTGTCAACCTTGATACGTTTATGGCCACGTCGGAGCATGTGCGTGAATTGTTCGCACACTATGGTGCCGATGCCGATGTCTGTATCGTGGAGGGCATGATGGGCCTTTTCGATGGCTATGACCGCGACAAAGGTTCATCGGCAGAGATTGCCAAAGTGCTGGATATTCCTGTCGTCTTAGTAGTGGATGCCCGTAGTGCGGCCTATTCGACGGCGGCTCTGCTTTCCGGCTTCATTCATTTCAGGGAAGACATTCGCATAGCGGGTGTCATCTTCAACAAGGTAGGATCGGCAAGACACTTCAAGATGCTTCAGCAGGTATGCGACGACCTCGGCATCAGGTGCTTCGGCTATCTTCCGAAGCATCCTTCACTTGAACAAGACTCTCGCTACCTTGGTCTCGATTTCAGTCAGAGGCCTGAGACGATGCAGCTATTAGAGCAGCTGGATCGCCATGTCAATTGGGAAGATCTGGTAGTCTGCCTTCGCACGGATTGTGCCAAGCCTCAGTACACTATGCCTCAACACGAGAATTCCCACGTTCTCATAGCCAGGAATACAGAGAGCTTCTCGTTCCTCTATCAGGAAGCCGTGGACAGCTTTCCGCACGTCGAGTTCTTCGACCCTGAGCGCGACGTTCCCTCCTTCGACGGCATCGACCTGCTGTATCTGCCTGGTGGCTATCCTGAAAAACACTTGGAAGCACTCACGGGCAATGAAGCCTGTCGCATGGCCATCAAGGCATACGCTGAGAAAGGAGGACGTGTCATCGCCGAATGTGGTGGCATGATGTATCTGTGCCAGCACATCGTCACCGATGACGGGGCATACCCTATGTGCGGTGTGCTGCCCTATAGCATCACGGCCCGCCGGGCCGACCGCAGACTGACGTTGGGCTATCGGTGCTTCGTCCTCGACGGCAAGGAGTATCGTGGACATGAATTCCACTACACCCAGTTTTCAGGACAGCCGCCGACATCGGTGGTACAGGTTTATAATGCCAAAGGTGAACCTGTTGACACGCCCGTATTCAGGTCGGACAATGTATTGGCCAGCTATACACATTTGTACCAGATATGAAACAATTACATCCCATCATGTTCGCCGGAACAGGCAGTGACGTAGGCAAGAGCATTGTGGCGGCAGCTTTCTGTCGTATCTTCCGTCAGGACGGCTACAGTCCCGCCCCCTTCAAGGCGCAGAATATGGCACTCAATTCATACGCCACGCCCGAGGGACTTGAGATTGGCCGTGCCCAAGCCGTGCAGGCTGAGGCCGCCGGCATTCCCTGTCACCCGGACATGAACCCTCTGCTGCTGAAGCCCTGCTCTGACCACACAAGCCAGGTGGTGCTTAACGGCAAGCCCATCGGCAACAAGGATGCGTATGACTATTGGAGGGGCAAGGGGCACGAGGTGAGAGGTGAGAGAATAGATTTCCGGCAGGAGGTATGTGCCGCCTTCGACCGCCTGGCAGCAAAATACAATCCTATCGTGCTTGAGGGCGCTGGCAGCATTGCGGAAATCAACCTGAAAGACCGCGACCTTGTCAATATGTCGATGGCCAGTCATGCCAAGGCCGACGTGATGCTGGTGGGTGATATCGACCGCGGCGGCGTGTTCGCCTCCGTATATGGCAGCATCATGTTGCAGACACCCGGGGACCGTCAGCTCATCAAGGGCATCATCATCAACAAGTTCCGTGGCGACATGCGGCTCTTCGACGAGGGGCGCAGGATGCTGGAAGACATCTGCGGTGTCCCCGTCCTCGGTGTCATTCCTTATTATAAAGACATCCATATCGACGAAGAGGACAGCGTCAGCCTCGAGCAGAAGCGTCGCCAATGGGCCGAGGGAAAGGTGAACGTGGCCGTCGTCCTGCTGCGCCATCTCTCGAATTTCACCGACTTCGACACCTTGGAGCGCGACCCCCGCGTCAATCTTTTCTACACAAACAATGTTCAGGACATACTTCGTGCCGACATCATCATCATCCCTGGCACCAAGTCGACGCTCGACGACCTGATGGAGCTGCGGCGCAACGGCTGCGGCCAGGCCATCCTGCGCGCCCATCGCGACGGCAAGACCGTCGTCGGCATCTGCGGCGGCTACCAGATGCTCGGTCTCTCTGTCGATGACCCCGACTACGTCGAGGGCGACATTGCCAGTCTCCCAGGCCTGGGTCTGCTGCCCATCCATACCACGATGTGTTCCGAGAAGACGACGCGGCAAGTGACCTTCATGTTCGAGGGACAGGAGTGTCAAGGCTACGAGATTCACCAGGGCATCAGCGACACCAGTGAGCCCATCGTGCAGACCGACCACTGCATAGGCACCTACATCCACGGTTTCCTCGACAACCCTCCCGTCATCAACCACCTCCTCTCCACCTGTCCCCTATGCTGCAACACCGTTGCAGCCCCCCACCAGACTCACGCCGACTTCAAGGAAGAGCAATACGACAAGCTGGCCACCCACGTCCGCCAATACGTTGACATCGACCGTATCTATCAAATACTTTCCGACAATGATTAAAGGTCATGGCGATGACGCCTACCGCTACCCCGGCATCAGGAGCGACTTCTCGTCGAACATCTGTGCCACGACAAGCCATCAGGCATTGATGGCCCATCTTGCCTCATGCCCTCAGTTGCTCAGCCACTACCCCGAGCCAGAGGCATGGTCCTTAGAGGCGCTTCTTGCCGAGCTGCATGGTATTGAGCCCTGCAATGTTATTGTAACCAGCGGTGCCACAGAGGCCATCTACCTCATCGCCCAGACCTTCCGCTATAAGTCCGTTATTCCCACACCAACATTCAGTGAATACGAAGACGCCTGCTCCTGTTTTGAGCAGAAGGACGACAAGACCATGCTTTGGCTCTGCAATCCTAACAATCCCGATGGTCGCGTCTATGATCGTTTTTATGTTCACGACATGATGAGCAAATATGACTTGGTGGTGCTCGACCATTCCTACGAGTACTACACCAACGGCCAACTGATGATGACGCGATGGGAATGCTACGAGCCACGCTCCATCGTCATCCATTCCTTCACCAAGACCTACGCCGTTCCCGGACTGCGACTTGGCTACATCACCGCCCACGAAAGCCTGACAGGGCAGATGCGCCAATTCCTTCGACCCTGGAGCGTGTCGGCATTGGCCATTGAGGCGGGAAAATTCCTGTCTGAGCACCCCGACCTCATCTGTCGTCCTGACCTTGCCGAGGCGCAACGGCTACGGCAACAGCTATTGGATATAGGTATCGATGTGATGCCTACACAGACCAACTTCATGCTCTGCCGCATGGAAGCGCACGATGCCGGAGCCTTGAAGGAATACCTTGCCCGCCATCACGGTATGCTCATCCGCGATGCCTCGAACTTCTGCGGTCTTACGTGCCGTCACTTCCGTGTGGCCGCTCAAAGCCAGGAAGAGAATGACGCATTGGTGGCTGCCATAAGAAGCTTTATAGAATCAAGAAATGAATAGTTCTTTCTTTGTAAGCGGCCTTTGGCCGAGCGGATTCATTGCCCTGCCCGCCTTGGCATTAGGCTGGATGCTCGACCTGTTGCTTGGCGACCCCGTCCGCCTGCCGCATCCCATCGTGTGGTTTGGGAAGATGATTTCCTTTGGCGAACATCGGCTTAACAAGGGAAAACATCGCAAGCTAAAAGGAGCATTCCTTGCCGTCGGCCTCATTCTCGGAGTCTTTGCCACCACGTGGCTCCTGCGCTACGGCATATCCTTATTGCAACGGAATGACACTGAAACATTCAGTTTTTTATCTGTGCCTATCCGTGTTAATCCATTGCTAATAGCTTTCGACGCGGTGCTCATCTTCTACTGCCTCGCTGGTACGACACTCATCCGCGAAGTGCGGCAAGTGTTCCTCGCCCTTGACCGCTCATTGGAAGAGGGCAGGACACAGGTGGCCCGCATCGTAGGCCGCGACACCAGTGACCTGACAGCACAGGAGGTGCGCACCGCAGCCTTGGAGACGCTGGCCGAGAACCTGAGCGACGGCGTCATCGCCCCCCTTTTCTGGTATACGCTCTTGGGCGTACCTGGTATGCTGGCCTACAAGATGGTGAACACGCTCGACTCGATGATAGGCTACAAGACGGAGCGCTATAAAGACTTCGGCTGCTGGGCGGCACATATCGACGACGTGGCCAACTACATTCCCGCCCGACTCACCGCCCTGCTGATGGTGGCAGCTGCGGGGAAACCGCCGCTTGCGACGTTCGTGTGGAAGAACGGCCGCAACCACGCCTCGCCCAACAGCGGCTACCCCGAAGCCGCACTCGCTGGTATTCTCAATTGTCGTGTTGGAGGCCCTCATTATTACTTTGGCCAGCTCTTCAACAAACCCTATATTGGAGAAAACGACAGGTTGCTGACTACCGACGACATGAAAAAAGCGGTACGAGTGAACCGGGTGGCGGAGATATGGATGGTGCTGCTGGTGGCAGCCAGCCTCGTCGTCAGAAGTATTTGGTGATTTTCGCATTCTGGAAGTTGTTCATCTCGTTCATCATGCGCACGGCGGAGTCGATGATGGGGAAGGCACAGAGGGCACCCGTGCCTTCGCCGAGGCGGAGTCCCAGATTCAACAATGGCTTGGCATCGACGATATCGAGCATACGCTTGTGTCCGCTCTCGTCGCCGCAATGGGTGAAGACCATGTAGTCCTGCGAGGCTGGGTAAAGGCGAATGGCAGCTAAGGCACAGGCCGTCATAATAAAGCCGTCTATTAGTATAATAAGGTGTTGCTCAGCAGCACGCAGCATCGCACCAATAGCCGCAATCATCTCAAATCCGCCGAAGACTCTAAGCGGGGAGAGGGGAGAGGCGATGGTTGAGAGAAATGACTGATGTCGAGTCAGTGCCATCGACAGCACCTCATACTTATGGCGAATGCCATCGTTATTGAGACCCGCACCGGCGCCGATGCACTCGTCGAGAGGAATGTTGCCGAAGATATGCATCCAGATGCTGGAGGGCGAGGTGTTGCCGATGCCCATTTCGCCGATGCTAAGAATGCGGCAGCCCTCGGCGGTACAGGTGTCGACCAAGTCGACGCCCACGAGCAAGGCGCGGTTGAACTCGTCGTCTGTCATAGCGGGCTCGTAGAGGAAGTTGCGGGTGCCGCGGGCAATCTTGCGGTCGATGATGCCGGGGACGCCTGTGAAATCGTAGTCCACGCCGACATCGACGATGCGAAGCTTGAAGCCATGCTGGCGGCAGAACATATTGACGCCGCCGCCGCCACGGGTGAAGTTCAGCATCTGTTGCCAGGTCACCTCACGCGGCGACACGCTGACACCCTCGCGCTCAATGCCGTGGTCGCCGCCGAGAAGCAAGTGACAAGGATGTGCCAACGACGGTTCCAGCGTCTGCTGGATCAGGCACACCTGCATGGCCAGTTCCTCCAGGCGCCCTAACGAGCCTTTGGGCTTGTTCAGGTTGTCAATCTTGTTTTGTATCTCTGCCTGCAGTCGCTTGTCTGTAGGCTGTATGTCAAACTGTTTCATTTTACTTGATCTTTACCGCAATGCCACTCACCATCAGAATGACCTCGTCGGCCCTTTGTGCGATGTACTGGTTCATCCAGCCTTCCAGGTCGGTGAACTTCCGCTGGAGGGCATTGTCGCTGACACCGCCCAGCCCTATCTCGTTGGTGACGAAGATATAGGTGGCATCATGGGCTGTGAAGGCATCGAACTCGCGCTTGGCTGACTGTAGCGACTTCTCCACATCGGAGTCATTGGCGAAGAAGAAATTGGTAAGCCAGAGCGTGACGCAGTCGATGACGGCCACGCGGCCGGTAAGGTCGTGGCGGCTCAGCTCACGCTCCTCTTCGATGTTCGTCCACTGCGGCCCGCGCCGCTCCTGATGGCGGCGCACACGCTGGCGGAACTCATCGTCCCAGATGTGGGCCGTGGCAAGATAGACGGGATTCGGGCTGAGCGAGAGAGCCAGCTGCTCGGCCTTTTCGCTCTTGCCCGACCGCTGGCCGCCTGTAATCAAGATGATTTTCTTCATTGGGCACATACGACTAAATAGACGGCGAGTTCGACGAGCAGACAAACGGCACCACAGCAATCGCCAGTATAACCATGCAGACGTCGCCAGATGAGCAGGTAGAGGAAATACATTACTAAGCAAGGAATGAATATGAGCATGTCCCAACGGATGCCCGTGTACCAGATATAGGCCGCCAAGGGCAGCATGCCCTGCACGGCGAGTCCGATGCCGGCAGCGGTGGTGGGCTTACGGTAGACGGTCTTCGACTTCGCTTCGTACTCACGGCGGGCGTAGGGCATCATCATCACCAGCTGTGCCGTCACCATGCGGGCAAAGGGCGTGGCGGCGAGGATGGTAAGCGCGGCTGTATCGGGCGGCATGGAAAGCAGTGCCGCTGCCAGCAGCAGTTCATAGAAAACCAGACTGACGACCCCATAAGTGCCAATGTGCGAGTCCTTCATAATGGCAAGAATGCGCTCACGGTCTGAACCGCCGCCGAAGCCATCGAAGAAGTCGGCCAGCCCGTCCTCATGCAGTGCGCCGGTGACCAGCAACCTGACCACGATGGATAGCAGGACGGCTATGACGTAAGGAAGATAGAGGCTGCCCGCATAGAGCGTCGCCGCCATCAGTCCACCCGTGAGCCACCCCGTTAGCGGCCACCATTCCACAACGCTCTTGTAGCACTCCTTCGGTGGCTGTCGCAACCGCCAGAATGGCAGGCGGGTGAAGAAGATAAATGCCGCCAATGGGCGGTCGTACCATCGTGTTGCGTTGATTGTTTGCATATTCTTTGATTTTGCTTGCAAAATTACATAATTATTTCGTACTTTTGCAGGCAAAATGGAAATAAATAGCAAGAAAATGAAGAAATCGGCTTTTCTCCTGCTGATAGTGGTCGTGCTCAGCTCCTGCCTGGGCCGTGGCGGAAAGGCGCAGGATAACGGCAAGACGACAGGCAGCGACAGCATCGTTCCCATCGAAGTGAAGTATGCCACTGGCTTCACCGTCAGCGACAGTGCCGGCTGTCGGCTGGTCAGCGTTGGCCAGAAAGACCGCTTTGCACTCGTCCACAACCTTGATACGCAGGTACCCGATGGCTACACGAAGATACGTGTGCCCATCAGCAGCACCATCTGCATGACGGCACTACAACTGTCGAACTTCACCGTACTTAACGCCCACGACGTGGTGAAGGGCATCACGGGCACGAAGAACCTTTTCAACCGCGACATCCTGCAACGGGTGGACGATGGAAGAATAGCGAAGATAGGCATGGAGGGCGAGTTCGACACTGAGCTGGTGCTGTCCGCCCACCCCGACGTCATATTTATCTCGCCCTCGAAGCGTGGGGGCTATGATGCCATCAAGCAGACGGGTATCACGCTGGTGCCCCACCTCGGCTATCAGGAACTCGACCCATTGGGACAAGCAGAGTGGATCAAACTCGTGGGGATGTTCATCGGGAAGGAAAAGGAGGCCAATGAATTCTTCGACGGAATAGAGAAGCGCTATAACGACCTGAAAGAAAAGGTGCGAGGGGCTGGGCGTGGGCCTTTCCCCACCGTCTTTTCCGGCGAGATGCACTATGGCAATTGGCACGCCGTGGGTGGCAGGAACTATCTGGCACAGATTTTCCGCGATGCCGGAGCCAAGTATGTCATTGACGATGCCGAGACGGCGGGTGAAGACCTGGAGTTTGAGAAGATGTACGACTTGGCTGACAATGCTGACTACTGGCGCATCTTGAACAGTTTTCAGGGTGATTTCACCTACGATGCCCTTAAAGCCTCCGAGCCTCGCAACGCGCTATTCAAGGCCTTCAAGGAGCATAAGGTTATCTATTGCAACATGAAGCAGCAGCCTTACTATGAGATAACGCCTGTAGAACCCGACGTGCTGCTGAAGGACTTCGTAGCCATCTTCCACCCCGAACTGGTGGAGCCCGACTACGAGGGAAAGTACTACAGACTTTTGAGAAATGAGGAATGAGGAATGAGGAATGAGGAATGAGGAATGAGAAATGAGAGTTACTAAATTCCTTGTGTTGCTGGTGAGCATCGCCGTGCTGCTGGTGGTCAATTTGCTGCTTGGCACGGTGAAGATACCCATAACGGAGGTGTGCCGCATACTTTGCGGTGCCGGCGACAACGAGATTTTCGCCAATATCATCTATCAGGCACGACTGCCTCAGGCACTGACAGCCATCTTCGCCGGTGCCGGACTGGCTGTCAGCGGCTTGCAGATGCAGACGGTATTCCGCAATCCGCTGGCAGGTCCGTCGGTGCTGGGCATCAGCAACGGTGCCGCCCTCGGCGTGGCATTTGTCGTGCTGCTGTCAGGACGTCTCGGCGGCGTGACATTGAGCCGTCTCGGCTATCTTGGCGATGCCGCCATCAGTGTCGCCGCCATTGTGGGAGCCTTGGCCGTGCTGTTGCTCATTCTCTGGGTGTCGCAACGGGTCAAGGGCAACGTCACACTGCTCATCATCGGCGTGATGATTGGCTACTTGGCCACGGCCATCATCGGTGTACTGAAGTTCCTGTCGCCCGAGGAAGACGTGAAGACGTTCGTGGTATGGGGCCTTGGCTCATTCTCGCGTGTCTCGGGCGACAACATGATGCTTTTCGTCAACTTGATGTGCGTGCTGCTGCCACTGGCCTGCCTCATGGTGAAGCCGATGAACCTGATGCTGCTTGGCGACCGATATGCCGCCAACCTTGGCCTGAATATCTACCGCGCCCGCATGATGGTCATCGTCTCCAGCGGCATACTCGTCGCCATCGTCACGGCCTTCTGCGGCCCCATCATGTTCATCGGCCTCGCCGTTCCCCATCTCGCCCGTGCTCTTTTCCGCTGTAGCAACCACCGCATCCTCATGCCTGCCACGGCCCTCTGCGGAGCCGCACTTGCCCTGCTGTGCAACCTCATCGCCCGTATGCCGGGCTTCGAGGGTGCCCTGCCCATCAATAGCGTTACGGCTCTTGTCGGAGCTCCCATCATCGTTGCAGTCCTCTTCCGCAGGAGAAAGGATGAAATCGGGGAATAGGTCTGCAGATTTAGTGGTGTGCTCAGTGTTTCAAAAATCAACGGTTACTATAGAACCTTCATGACATCCCGCAGATTGTCCGCGACAAACGTGACGGTGCTTGGAATGTCTGTTTCCCCGATGTTCCAGCGATTCACGAGCATGGCGTCGATGCCGGCGTTGAGGGCACCGAGGACATCGGTATTCAGATTGTCGCCAATCATCAGCGTCGTCTGGCGTTCTGCACCGGACACCCTCAAGGCATAGCTGAAATATTGTGGCGAAGGCTTGTTGACTCCCGCATCCTCACTGAGGATAATCGTATCGAAATAGTCCTGTAGCCCACAAGCCGCGAGTTTCTTGTATTGCACCTCATGGAAGCCGTTGCTCGTCATGTGCATACGGTAGCCTCGGCTGCGGAGATAGTCCATCAGTTCGTGGGCACCCTCTACCACCCCAGACTTCGAGGAGCAGAAGTCGAGAAACTTGTCGCTCATCTCCAGGCAAAGTGCTTCAGTCACATCAAGGCCAGTCCCGGCGGATAGTGGACGGCGGAAGCGTTCAACGATGAGGAAAGGGCGCTCAATTTCCCCTTTCGAGTATCGTGTCCATAGGTCGATGTTTGCTGCCCAATAAGCGTCGTAGAACACCTTGGGGTCGGCATAATAACGTTCCAGATGAAATTCCTCAAACGTTTCTCTCAGGGCGATGACTGCATTGCCGTAGGTATCATACAGCGTGTCATCGAAATCAATAAACAGGTCCTTATACTTCATAATTTCTCATTTCTCATTCCAATAAATCCTTCCATTGTCGTCAATCAATAAAACCAATAGTTTGCCATTAGGCAGCAGCGGGGCGCAGTGCTCCTGGCAATGCCGAATGACGGTACGGGCAAATGTCGTTCGCCCATCCTCAGCTATACGTTCCCATAGCTCTCGGGCCAGCGTCATATCGCTGATGTCGATGCTGATGCCCGACTCGTGCAACATCTGCTGAATGAACGCCTTGTCCATCACCGTCTTCCTGCTATGCGTGTCCAAATGGCCTGCCGCCAACTTCACAGCCTTGCCGAGCATCACACCCAGCGTCACCTGCTTGATGCCGAGTTCGTGGGCCATCTTCAGCGTCTCGCCGATATAGTTGCCATACTCGACGAATGCTTGCTGGGGCAGGTCGGGATAGAGCGCCTTGACGAAGCGCTCGCTCTTGCCACCACTATTTATCACCACTCGTTCAGAGCCAGAGGCTTTAGCCACCTCCATGCACTTGCGGATGCTGTCGATGAATGCTTCTTCGCTGAAGGGCTTCACGATGCCCGAAACGCCAATGATGCTGATGCCGCCACAAATGCCGAGACGGGGATTGAAGGTCTTACGGGCTATCTCCTCGCCATGAGGGACGGAGAAGCCCACCCCCATCCCCTCCCCAAGGGAGGGGAGCTGAGAGTCCATGAGGAGCGGCATGAGGTTCTTCTCAATCATCTCGCGGGGACCACGGTTGATGGCTGGTTCGCCTGGTGCATAGTCGAAGCCGGGCAGCGTGAATCGGCCGACTCCCTCGCCGCCTTCGATGACTATAGTCCCCCCTCCCTTGGGGAGGGGACGGGGGTGGGCCCTCACCTCAATACCGTCGGTCACGTCGGGGTCGTCGCCGGCCTCCTTGATGCAGTAGGCGTAGCCCTCACCATAGCCTACGGACACGCTGATTGTCTCGCCATTGGGCAGGATGACTGGCACCTCTTCGGGTGTTTCGCCATACAGTAACCGCCGCACGGCAGCCACCGCTGCCGCCGTGGCACAGGTACCGGTGGTGAGTCCGCTGTGCAGGGGGAAGAACTCAGGCAGTAGTCTCTCTATGTCACGGCGCAGGCCATGAGGCCCGTTGACACAGTGCTTGAAATGAAGCAGCGGGCGCTTGATAACGATGATTCTCATGCCCAGCTTGCGCGCTTCCTCCACTTTCTCTGCGAATCCGCCGCTGAGTCCGCTCTCCTTCATCAGAATGGCATCGGCCTTCACCGTCGCTGGATAGAAGCACAGTCGTTCGTCGCTCACTCCTTGCTCATGTGCCAGCGTAATGCTGCTTTCGCGGTTCAGGATGCGATAGACGACCTTCACTCCTTGTTCCTCCAGCCACTTCAGGCGGCTGATGCTCTGCACTCCCGTAGTGACCAACAGCGTAAAGCCTGCCCCCAGCCCCTCCCGAGAAGAGGGGAGTAGTGAGGACAGCTCGCTGTAGTCGTCAATCCAGGTGATGTCTTGCTCTCTTGGGGGATAGATCCGCTCATAGCGAATAACGGGTATCTTGAGCGGGGAGGCTACTGAGGCAATCGTCTGGTGCAGTTGACTGGCGAAGGGATGTGCGGCATCGACGATGAGACGGATGCCGTGCTTACTGATGAAAGCCGTCATCGCCTCCGCATCCATCGCCCCGTCAACGCGTATGCCGTGATGAAGCGTCAGCTGCTGCTCCCCCGTCTTCGTACTATAATAATAGGTGTTGGCTGCCGCTTCGAGCACCTCCGCCGCTTGGCGTCCTTCAGTCGTTCCTCCAAATACCAGTATCATGCTTCTCCTTGTCTGAAGAGGTGGGTGAAGTGCTTGTCGTAGAGGGCGGACAGGCCGCGGCGGTTGTCGATAGCCTCGCCGACGACAATCATCGTGGTGAGCGTCAGGTTGTTGTCGTGAACAATCCTGGCAAGGTCTTTCAGCCGGCCGCGATAAATCTTCTGGTCGGGCCACGTCAGGTGGTAGCAGGCGGCAACGGGTGTATCCTCAGGGTATTCCTGCAAGAGTTCGCGCTGCACGTCGTCGACGATGGCCGCCGAGAGGAAGATGCACATCGTCGACTGGCTGCGGGCCAGCAGGTGGAGCTGCTCTTTCTCGGGCATGGGCGTCCGGCCTTCGCCACGTGTCAGGATGATTGTCTGACAACGCTCAGGAATCGTGAACTGGCTCTGCAGTTCGGCGGCTGCGGCGAGGAACGACGAGATGCCCGGCGTGATGTGATAGTCCATGCCGTTCGCGTCAAAGAAGGCCATCTGCTCCTGAATGGCACCGAAGATGCAGGGGTCGCCAGTATGCAGACGGACGATGAAGTGGCCGCAGTCGTAGTGCTCCTTCATCAGCTGGCACTGCTCCTCGAGGGTCATGTCGGCCGACGAGCGCACGACGGCTCCCGGCTTGTGGCAGTCGGTCAGAGTCTTGGGCACCAGCGAACCGGCATATAATATAAGGTCGGCCTGCTCCAGCATCTTCCTGCCGCGCACGCTGATCAGGTCTGGGTCGCCAGGGCCGGCACCGACAATCTCGATAAAGCCCACTCCCGACCCCTCCCCAAGGGAGGGGAGATAAGTCTCTCTCGCAACTCCCCTCCCTTGGGGAGGGGTTGGGGGTAGGCTTTTTTTATCGATGGCGAGTGCTGCCGTCCAGTTCTTACCCTTCACCTTGGGGATGATGAGCTGGCCGTAGTTGGAGCCAAGGATGGCCGCCGCCTCGCAGACGCTGGGCGTGCCGACGTGCTTCTCGACGGTCTTACTCGGATTAGGCACCTCCACCTTTGCCAGTTCCTCTGCCGTAAAGAACACCACCTCCTCGTTGTATTCGTCTTCGAGCATCTCCACAAACTCCTCGTCCTGCTTCATGTCGATGGTGCAGTAGCGGTGGGCACAGGGCAGCACGCCTCGATGGGCAAAGGCCTCGTCAATCTCGTCGTAGATAAGCTCGTAGTCCTCGGGGTGATGCGCCAGTCCGAAGCCTATCGTTCCCACCATCGGCACGAAGTGGAGTTCAAGCATACCGTATGGAGCCCTGCGGTTGTAGGGCGAGACGATGATGAGCAGGCGGAACTTCCGGGGGTCGGCCTCGGCGATGTCGCGGATGATGGTCACGTGCTCCGGCTTTGTCGCCTCCAGGTAGTCCGTTCCCTCGTCGCGGGCCTCAAGGAGCAGGGCCGTCGGCTGACGGTTGACGAAGGCAAAGATACAGTCGTTCATGTCGTCGATGTCGCTGGCTACGGGCCAGTCGAAGCGTTTCTCGAAGGTGTCGAGCGCCCAGAGTCCCGCATTGTCGCTCTGCGTGGTGATGACAGGTCTGGCGCCCAGCACATCCGCAATGGTCTGCGCCAAGTCGTTGGCTCCTCCGATGTGACCAGAGAGCACGGAAACGGCGTTCCTTCCGAAACTGTCGATACACACCACGGCAGGGTCTTCGTGCTTGTCGTTGACATACGGCGCAATGGTACGCACGCAGATACCCATTGCCCCGATGAACACGAAGCCGTCGAAGTCGTTCCAACGCTTGCCGACGTCGGTACGCTGGATTACCGTCCCCCGCAACTGCCTCTTTACCGTGCTGGCAACGTCTTTGCCTGCTTCACTGATCTGTATGATTGCTATTTTCTTCATTGATTTCACTATTAGTTATTTCTGTCAAGGAGCCGTCTCTTTACTCGTCACTATCCTTGTTGTCATAATAGCCGGCTTCGTAGCCTTAGCAAAGGCAGGCAATGACACAGAATACGATGATGTCAATATAGAGTTTGTAGCAACATCTCATAGGTTTCCTTCTATCGACTGCAAAGTTACGCAATCCTTTGCAAACAGCCAAAAGAATCGGACGGAAAGTGACTATACATTAAAAAGTCGAGGGCTGTGGCCGCGGCTCTCATCTAACTAAGGGTAGGGGAGAGGCTGCGCATTGTTTTGCTTTTTCTTGAAAAAAGTCAAAAACAGTTATCACTTATCACTTTTTGGGCTTTTCTCTCTGATATACAAAGTGTTAGATAGTGATAAGCACCCCTCCAGCTTGTCACTTCTGGTCACTTTTTCCGTGTTCAGGCGGACCGAGCAGACCACTTGGACATGCCCGGTTCTGACCGAAAGGCGGCGCTATGGAATCGTTCCACGGCGTGGAACAAATGTTCCAGGCTGTGGAAACGCTCTCTACCCGCCGCCTAACGCCTCTCTACCCGCCGGGTAAAGGGCAGTTGACCGCCGGGTAGAGAGGAGTTAGCCGACAGCTAACCTGAAGTGACCAGAAGTGACAAGCTGGAGGGGCGCTTATCACTCGTCATTTCTCTGATTTACAATGGTTTAACATCAAAAAGTGATAAGTGATAAGCGATTTCGCATTTTTTTTTCTGTGACAATAACATTTTTGACGGATGGTAGGGCTTAACCTGAATCAGTACACTTCAGAATCGTGATGAGATTATGGTCGTTCAGCCGGACCTGAAGAGGAGGAGCCTGACTGAGCGATAGGGCGGCGCAGGCCTCGTCCCAGAGCTGGCGGCTGTCGGTCGGGACATGGGGGCTGCTGACGCTGTTGAAGACGATGACGCCACCGGGGGCGAGCACCGTGAGCACCTTCGACATGATTTCCTTCAGGCGGCCGCCGTGACCGCCGATGAAGACGGCGTCGGGGAGGGTTGTAGGGAGGGGAGCTGTTAGGAAGTCGCCGATGTGGACGTTGATGCCCGCGGCACCGAAGCGGCGGGCGTTTTCGTGGATGATGGCCTCGCACTTGGGGCGTATTTCGAAGGCGTGGATTTCGAGATGGGGGAACAGCAGACGGGCCTCGATGGAGACGCTGCCCGTGCAGAAGCCGATGTCCCAGAAGACGTGACGGCGGGGCAGGTCGAGGGCCTGGAGGGTGAGCAGGCGGATGGGCATCTTGGTGATCATCTTCTCCCGGCCGTCGAGGAGGGCGAAGCGGGCGTCGGGGAGGCCGAATGGTTTGGCAGTGGCACCGCCACTGCATAGCTGACAAGAGGTGAGGATGAGGCAGTTGGGGGAGGCGAAGGTGCGCTGGGCAGCGGCTTCGAGGGATAATGTGGAGACTGCTTCTTCGTTGGGATTGCCAAGGTGCTCGCCAATGTTCATCTGATAGTTGGTGTAGCCGTAGTCGAGCATGTGCCGGGCGATGGCGGTAGGGGTGTGATGGCGGTCGGTGAGCACGCCGATTTTGGCAGTCCGCTCAATGAGGGCGCGGTCGAAAGCCGGCCAGGGGCGGCCTGTCAGCGAGACGATGTGCATATCGTGATAGGGCATCAGCAGACGGTGGGCCAGCATCTGGAGCGAGTTGAACGACGGATAGACCGTGATATCGGCCTCAGGCATCCGGCTGCGGATGGTATTGGCGAAACCGAAGAAGAGTGGGTCGCCGGAGGCGAAGACGATGAGCCTCCCCCCACCCCCTCCCGTAGAGGGGGAGTCTGCCCTACAGAGGGAGCCATACTGCTCGAAGACGGCATCGAGGGGGACGGTAATGTCAATCCACTCGGCGTCCTTCGGCAGTAGCGGTGCCACGATGTCGTGATGGCGCTTGCCGCCAGAAAACACCTTGCCGTTCTTGATAACGTCCAGCACTTCAGGCGGGAAAAACGGCTGTGGGTTGTCGCTGATTCCAATAACGATGAACTTCATAGATCACGGCCAGGCTTTAGTTGTGCGGCATCGTCGAAGGTGAGGATGGCGTTACAGAGAGTGGCGGCGAGGTTGGAGCCACCCTTGCGCCCCTCGACGATGATCTTGGGAATGTCGCGGAAAGGCTTCACCATGTGCTTCGACTCGCGGACGTGGACGAAGCCCACAGGGGCAGCGATGATGCCCGCCGGATGGGCTTTGCCTTTGCGGATGAGGTCGCAGAGCTCCATCAGCGCCGTTGGTGCATTGCCGAAGGCGAAGAGCGCGTCGGGGTGTTCGTCTACGGCGAGGCGAATGCCAGCCTGGGTGCGGGTAAGGCCCACCCCCTGCCCCTCCCCAAGGGAGGGGAGTTTGGTTAGTTCTGCCACGCGAGGGTCGCTCAGATAACACTTGGCCTCGATGCCCAAGCGCTGGAGGGCGCCCTTACGGATGCCGCTGACGACCATCGTCACGTCGGTCACGATGGTCTTCAGCGTGCCGTCCTTAACCTTATTATATAATAGCTCCACAGCCCCTGGGTCAGTATGGAGGATGTTCTCCATATCGAAGTCGGCGGTGGTATGGATGGCGTGGAGCAGGGCCCATTGATGGTCTAAGGCATAGTCACCCTTCAATTCTCCAAGAATGGTGCGGAAGGATTCTATCATAATGTTCTGACCAATCTTATTGCCTTCGTTCACTTCATCGCGATAATACCCACGAGGCGTAACAATCATCTTACGCCCCTCGCCATTGGGAGAGGGGTTGGGGGTGAGGCTTATATAGGACTGCGAGTTGCCGATGAGTATCACCGAGAACATATCGACGGCTTCGGGGTCTAACGCACCGAGCGTGGTCGTCGTCACCTCCTGATCGGCGCGCCCTGCTTGTCGCACATAGCCTACGGGGGTGTTGGCGGCACGTTCTTGCAGGAAGATTTCCTGCAGACGATAGAGTTGCCAGTATCTCCCATTCGACTTGGGGTTATAGACGGCCGTCACAAAATCGCCCGCCGCAGCCGCCGTGATGCGCCGCTCTATCACCTCCCACGGCGTCATCAGGTCGCTCAGGGAAATGACGCAGAAGTCATGGCCAACGGGGGCGCCAAGCAGGGATGCTGCTTTCTGGAATGCAGAGATGCCTGGCAGCGATTCCACAACGACATCGCTGCTCCTTTCACGCTGCATTTCATAGATGAGTGGCGTCATGCCATAGATACCGGCATCGCCAGATGAGATGACCACAACGGTCTTGCCTTGCTCTGCCAGTTGGAAGGCTTGTTCGGCACGCTCACGCTCATGCTTCATACCCGTGTCGATGCACTCGCACCCCTCCTTGACGAAAGGTTCGACAAACTGGAAATAATACTTATACCCCACGACGGCATCAGCTCCCCGTACTGCCTCTAGCACTGCGGGCGTAATGTCTTCCTTGCTGCCAGGGCCTATGCCTGCTATGATAATCTTTCCCATGTCGGTGTGCAAAGTTACGGAAAAAGTCTGTAACGAAAGACGAATTTTGGAGAATTAACGCAGAAAGCGCGTAAATAAAAGGCAAGACGGGGAAATATGAGGATGTTCAGTTT
>CAMHIS010000038.1 GCA_946185285.1 uncultured Prevotellaceae bacterium | reverse complement strand
TTTCGCCTTGGTCGCCCTTCTCGCCTTGGTCGCCCTTTTCGCCTTGGTCGCCCTTAGCTCCCTGGTCGCCCTTCTCGCCTTGGTCGCCCTTTTCGCCTTGGTCGCCCTTCTCGCCTTGGTCGCCCTTCTCGCCTTGGTCGCCCTTCTCGCCTTGGTCACCCTTCTCGCCTTGGTCGCCCTTTTCGCCTTGGTCGCCCTTTTCGCCTTGGTCGCCCTTTTCGCCGTCATGGACGACGGCAGCCATGCGCTGGGTCTTGCCGGGGACACTGTCTCCCGTCACCACGTTGAAGAAGTCTTTACGGAAGTTGATGGCGTAGCCTCCACCGTCTTCCAGGGGGAGGTAAGCCATGTTCTCAATATACCAGCCGTCAGCCCAAGCCGTGATAACTGTCTGTAGGTTCGAGATGTCCTTGTTGGTTTGGCTGACCAAACTTTCTACGTATGTGACGCGGTTGTCGAGGGCGTTGATTTCGTCCTGATAGTCGGTACACGATGTTGCTGCGGCTCCGGCCAGAAGTGTCATGGCAGCGAGCACAAAAGTTTTGACTGTCTTCATATTCCGTTGTTTTTATTTTATTGACTCTCTTAATTCCTGAACCTCCTTCGTCAGACCTTCGTCGATGACGATACAGATGGTGACGCGGTTGTCCTCATTAACCTGGAACGGCTGTACGCGGTCGCCCTTGGCGTACCGGCTGATACGACTGCTGCTGATACCCCGGTCGGAGAGGAACTCGGCCACAGCTTGTGCACGCTCTACGGATAGACGCTGGTTGATGGTGGCATTACCTGTCAGCTTGTCGGCAAAGCCCGTCAGCTCGACGTGGGCCTCGGGGTGGGTGTTGAGGTATTGTGCCACGCGCAGTATCTTCTGGTACTCGCTGCTGCGGATAATACTCTTGTTAAGTTCGAATTGCACATATTCCGTGAGTGCTACCATGTCGTCATCCTGAAGTACCTTCTTGGGTTCCTCTACAGGCGTTTCTACTACGACAGGTACGGGTTGCGGAATCTCGCGGTACTGCGGTTCGATAATACCGTAGCTCGGACCGAGGTTTAACCTGACGCCGACGAGCAAGTTGAAGTGCCAGTCACGGTTGTCGTTCTTGCCTAACTTCGAGTTGAAGTGGTCGGGCAGCATGTTGGCATTACCCTCGACGTTGATGGCCACGTCGTCATTCAACCAGAAGTCGGCTCCTATGCCGCCACGGACGACGGGGTTCCATCGGTGACCGCTCCACAGCTTCTGAAAGTCGATACCGAACCGCTGGTCGGCCTCCTCGGCGTCGTCGTTGTTCCAGCTCAGTGCCACGCCCGCGCCAAGGAAGGCATAGAGGTCGTAGACACGCTCGATGTCGCGCCCCATGAAAATGTTCGACAGATTGGCCCTGACATCGACAGCTGGCTGGATGAAGTTCCACTTGTACTTGGCCTCGGGATAGGCATACTCGTTTCTGGCCCAGAGACCGCTTACTCCTGCCCTTGCGCCTATGTATTCATTGAACTCGTAGCCGACCGTGGCTTGTAGTGCCGGTGACAGCAGGTGAGTGAACTTGGCTTCGCCTATGTCGTAGGCTCCCCCGACTTGCAGGTTGATGTACCAGTGGGGTACAAAGAAATCGACTGCCGGAGCGACGAGCTCGCGGAGAGGTCTTCCTGTCTGCTGTGAATAGATGTTTACACTACTCAAAAGGAGTAGTGCCAAGAGCGTGTTTTTACAGAATCCTCTTTTCATGTTGGTTACAACTTTAAATTCCTTTTTGCAAAAATAGGAAAAAAAAGTAAAAAGAAGTTCAATAAAAGCGTTAAAAAAACAAAAAGACTATAATTTTCCTTGTTCGCGGTAAGAATAATAATGTCCGTCAGTCACAATAACGTGGTCGAGAAAGTATAGGCGCATTATCTCGCAGGCCCGCTTAATGGCCTGTGTCAGATGGTCGTCAGCCTTGCTCGGCGTGAGGCTGCCGGAAGGGTGGTTGTGGCAGACGGCGAGGATAGTCGCATTCGATAGAACGGCCTCTCGTATGATGATGCGGATATCTACGCTGACCTCCGAAATGCCGCCGTGGGCAATGCACTGTTTCTTGATGAGCCGGTAGTTCTGGTTCATCAGCAGCAGCCAGAACTCCTCGACGTCGAGGTCCTGTAGCACGGGGTGCATCAGGTTGTAGATGCGGGTGGCCGTGCCAACGTCGGGCCGCTCCTCAGCCTTTTCCTGCTGGCGGCGCTTGCCCAGTTCGCAGGCGGCGAGGATGGTGATGGCTTTTGCCTCGCCCACGCCCTTGTATTCCATCAGGTCGTGGATACTCAGCTTTCCCAAGGTGTTGAGGTTGTTGTTGCAGTTGGCAAGGATACGCTTCATCAGTGTCACGGCATCCTCTTTCGTTGAACCTGAACCAACTAATATAGCCAACAACTCCGCATCGCTTAGAGCTGACGGGCCGAGCCGCATTAGCTTTTCACGAGGTCTGTCTTCTTCAGCCCACTGGTTGATGTTCAGTTTATCCATGCCGTTTGCTCATCGATGACTCAATAAAACCAATTCCGTAGCCTATAAGTTGAATAAAAGCGGCGGGTACGGAGAGTAGGCCGACGCGGATACTTCGGTTCCGAATACTTGAGTCGATGAAAATAATGGCACTAAACAGTACGAGTGGCAACAGGGAGAATAAACTCATGTATAGCCCAAGGCTTATACCAGAAAAGAACAGAATTTCACCAGTAAGCCAGCAACAGAGTAGAACAACCACTCCAACCGTAAATAGAGCGGGCAGTATGTGTACTGCCTTCAATGCTTCTGGATATTTCCTTCCAAGATTGACGCGGGCGTATCCACTGTTGTATACCTGCCTCCAAAAACGGCGGAAGTCAGTGCGGCGCTTGTGCCACAGCCATGCATCAGGGAACAACCGACAACTGAATCCATCCTTATAGATACGGATGCTGAAGTCGATGTCTTCGCCATAGAGTGACATCTTGGAGAAGCGTTCGGTCGAGAAGCCACCTAACTGGTTATAGACTTCGCGGCGTACGCCGAGATTGAATGAGCGTGGATAGAACTTTTTGTCGAGCTGTCTCTTGCCGCCACGTATGCCGCCTGTCGTGAAGAACGATGTCATAGCATAGGAGATGGCTTTCTGAATATCGGTAAACGACTCGTGGGCGGCATCAGGACCACCCCAAGCGTCACTTGGCTGACGTTGCAGTTCGTCATCGATGGCCTGCATATAGCCAGGAGGCGTTACGGCGTCGGAGTCTACAATGATGACATACTCGCCTTGGGCACGTTCTACACCGAAGTTGCGGCTCTGCCCTGGGCCACTGTTCTCTTTAAAATAATAATGTATAGAAAGGATGCCTGCGTATTTGTCGCAGACATCCTTACATATAATATTTGATCCGTCTTCTACAATGACTACCTCAAAGTCCTTGTATGTTTGTGAGCAAAGACTTTCAAGCAACTCGTCAACCTCGTCGGGGCGATTGTAGACAGGAACGACAATACTATACTTCATTGTGCTTGGCTTTTAGCTTTTGGCCCTTAGCTAACAACTAACAGCCAACAGTCAATAGTTTCATTACTCCTTGGCGCGGGCCAGATAGCTGCCGTCGCGGGTGTCGACCTGGATGAGGTCGCCCTCGTTGATGAACAGGGGAACGCGCACCTCGACGCCAGTCTCGAGCGTGGCGGGCTTCAGCGTGTTGGTGGCGGTGTCGCCCTTGATGCCCGGCTCTGAGTGGGTCACGCGCAGCACGGTCTTCACCGGCATCTCGGCGTAGAGGATGGTGCCGTCGGTCGTGTCGCTCACCACAGATACGGTGTCGCCCTCCTTCATGAACTCATGGCCGATGACGAGGTCGTTGGCAATGGGAATCTGCTCGAAGGTCTCGTTGTTCATGAAGATGCGGCCCGAGGGGTCCTCATAGAGGTACTGGTAGTCGCGGTGCTCGATGACGACGTCTTCCAGCTTCTCGCCGATGTTGTAGCGGCGCTCCAGTACGCGGCCGTCGCTGACGTTCTTCACCTTAATGTTCATGATGGTGTTACCCTTACCCGGCTTGCGGTGCTGGAAATCGATGCAAACCCAAATGCCGCCGTCCATGCGAATGGCGGTTCCTTTCTTGATGTCTTGTGAGTTAATCATATAAATAAATAATGTAATATAGTGGAATTTGGGTGCAAAGGTACGAAATATTTCTTAATTCATACTTCATAATTCATAATTTTTTGAGAAAAACTTGCGTAATTCAAAAGAAATGAGTACTTTTGCACCCCAAAACGACAAATAATAACAACAAATAGGATTAAGAACAATGAAAAGAACATTTCAGCCGCACAACCGCCGTCGCGTCAACAAGCACGGCTTCCGTGAGAGAATGGCCACTAAGAATGGTCGCCGCGTGTTGGCTTCACGCCGCGCAAAAGGCCGTAAGAAGTTAACTGTTTCCGACGAGCATCACGGCAAGTAAACAGACAAATTAAAGTTAAAACAGAAAGAAGTAGGGAGAATCCTTTGCTTCTTTCTGTTTTTTTTGTACTTTTGTACGCGAAAATACAATCATCGATGAAAACAAGGGATTTCTTTGGTAAGTTTTGCAGCCTCTATCTGTGGGGAAACCTCTTGGCTATGGCTCTTGTTGTCGTGGCACTGGGGTTTGGCGTGAAGTACGGTCTGGAATTCTATACGCATCACGGTGAGGGCATCTGCGTTCCCAAGCTCACAGGCATGGCTGGCAAGGACGCACGTTTGCTGCTCAGTGAGAACGGTCTGGAACTGATAGTTACCGACTCCGGCTACAACAAGCGGCTGCCTGCTGACTGTATTCTGGTACAGTCGCCCGGTCCGGGAACGAAGGTGAAGTCGGGGCATATTGTCTATGTGACGGTAAATTCCCCGTCGTCGCCGTCGTTTGCCATCCCCGACGTGATAGACAATAGCAGCTATCGTGAGGCTGAGGCCAAGCTGATAGCGATAGGCTTTAAGCTGTTGCCGCCGAAGCGTATCGTTGGTGAGCGCGATTGGGTCTACGGCATTTTGAGCCGCGGGCGTAATCTAAGTTCTGGCGACCGGGTGTCGATAGATGCGCCGCTGACACTCTTAATCGGCAACGGACAGTATGGTTCTGACGAGGACATCAGTTATACAGAACCGGAAATTATTTTCCCGGAGGAACAGGAGGGTGGCTTCGACGACTACGAGGAAGAAACAGAGGAGACCGAAGACGACTTTGAAGAGGTCCCGACGGAAAGTAGTGATGCTGAGTTGTAGTCTATGGAGAGCGACGAACTGATACAGACCGACCCAGAACTGCTGGATGAGGACGACCAGCAACTGTACGAGCATTTCCGCATAGCGGTGGACCGTGGCCAGGAACCGCTGCGTGTCGACAAGTTCCTGACCGAGCACATGCCGCACACCACGCGCAACCGCATCCAGCAGGCCGCCGACGCAGGGTTCATCCACGTCAACGACCGTCCTGTGAAGAGCAACTACAAGGTGCGCTCCGGTGATGTCGTCACGCTGATGCTCGACCGTCCGCACTATGATACCACCATCGAACCCGAGGACATCCCCCTTGATGTCGTCTATGAGGACGACCAGCTCATGGTTATTAACAAACCGGCAGGAATGGTTGTCCATCCCGGCGTGGGCAATTTCCATGGCACGTTGGTCAACGCCGTCGCCTGGCACCTGCGCGAACTGTCCACCTACGACCCCAACGACCCCGGCGTCGGACTCGTCCACCGCATCGACAAGGACACCAGCGGACTGCTCGTCGTTGCCAAGACACCCGAGGCTAAGACCTGCCTCGGCAAGCAGTTCTTCGACCACGACACTCACCGCTCCTACAACGCCCTGGTCTGGGGCCACTTCACCGAGGACGAAGGACGTATTGAGGGCAACATCGGTCGCGACCCGCGCGACCGCCAGCGCATGGCCGTCTTTCCGCCCGACTCCGACACGGGCAAGCCCGCCGTCACCCACTGGCGTGTCATCGAGCGCTTCGGCTACACCACGCTTGTGGAATGTCGCTTGGAGACGGGGCGCACCCACCAGATACGTGCTCACATGAAGCACATCGGCCATCCGCTCTTCTGCGACGAACGCTATGGCGGCACCGAGATACTGCGCGGCGAGCGGTCGTCTACCTACAAGGCTTTCATCCAGAACTGCTTCCGGCTCTGTCCCCGTCAGGTGCTGCACGCCCGCACCCTCGGCTTCGTCCACCCCGTGACGGGCCGGCAGATGGACTTCACCAGCGACCTGCCCGAGGACATGGCCGCCGTCATCGACAAATGGAGAATATACATAAAAGGAAATACGAATAATACACTATGAAGCATTTGAAACGCAACATCGCCATCGTCTGCGGTGGCGACTCCTCCGAGCACGACGTCTCGCTGCGCTCGGCACAGGGACTTTATTCTTTTTTTGACAAGGAACGCTACAATGTCTATATCGTCGACATCAAGGGACAGGACTGGCACGTGGAGCTGTCCGACGGCACGACGGTCCGCATCGACCGCAACGACTTCTCGTTCGTCGAGGACGGCAAGGCCACGCTCTTCGACTATGCCTATATCACCATCCACGGTACGCCTGGTGAGAACGGACTGCTGCAGGGCTACTTCGACCTCATCGGACTGCCTTACTCCACGAGTGGCGTGCTTGTCGAGGCCATGACCTTCGACAAGTTCGTGCTCAACCAGTACCTGCGCGGCTACGGCGTCAGTGTGGCCGAGTCGCTGCTTATCCGTAAAGGCTATGAAGAGCTGGTCAGCGATGACGAGATAGAACGCCAGATAGGTATGCCCTGCTTCGTGAAGCCCGCCGCCGACGGCTCCAGCTTCGGCGTGACCAAGGTGAAGAATGCCGACCAGCTGGCCCCGGCCATCCGCAAGGCCATGATGGAGAGTCCCGAGGTGATGGTCGAGAGCTTCCTCGAGGGCACCGAGATTACTCAGGGCTGCTACAAGACCCGCGAGAAGACCGTTCTGCTGCCCATCACCGAGGTTGTCACCTCCAACGAGTTCTTCGACTACGACGCCAAGTATAACGGTCAGGTGCAGGAAATCACTCCTGCCCGCATCAGTCCCGAGGTGGCTGAGCGCGTCGGCAAGATTACCAGTCACATCTACGACATTCTCCACTGCAACGGCATCATCCGCATTGACTACATCATCTCGCCCGAGGGCAAGATCAGTATGCTCGAGGTGAACACCACGCCGGGCATGACCGCCACCAGCTTTATTCCCCAGCAGGTGCGTGCTGCTGGTCTGACGATGGCCGACGTGCTGACAGACATTGTTGAAAACCAATTTGTATGAGTGAATTCGACGAGATACGCCCTTACGAGCCGGAGGAGATGAAGCAGGCGTTCGACGATTTGCTCAACGACCGCCAGTTCAACGTCGTCATGAAGGGCTTTGCCCCATGGCTGCCGAAGTCGGTCCGCAACGGCCTGCTGCGGCTGGCCTTCACCGGCGTCAAGACCCCGCTTGACTTCCAGAAGCGGTTCATGAAGCCCGTGGTGAAGTACATCATCCGCCGCCACACCGACGGCTGCTCGTTCGACGACGCCTGTCTGCCTGCTGACAAGAGCCAGCGTTACACCTTCGTCTCGAACCACCGTGACATCGTCCTCGACTCTGCCTTCCTCGACGTCATGCTCGTCGATGGCGGTTACCCCACCACCGTTGAGATAGGCATTGGCGACAACCTGCTCATCTATCCTTGGATACGCCGTCTTGTGCGTATGAACAAGGCCTTCACCGTCCGTCGTGGTCTCTCGCTGAAGGAGACGCTTGCCGCCTCGCAGCTCATGAGCCGCTACATACACTACGCCGTCGCCCAGAAGCGCGAGAACATCTGGATAGCCCAGCGCGAGGGGCGCGCCAAGGACAGCGACGACCGTACCCAGGAGGCCGTGCTGAAGATGCTGGCCATGGGCGGAAGCCTGCGTGACCTGAATATCGTCCCCCTGACCATCAGTTACGAGTATGACCCCTGCGACTATCTCAAGGCGCAGGAGTTCCAGCAGAAGCGTGACAATCCCGCATTCAAGAAGAGCCGTCAGGACGACCTCGACAACATGAAGACCGGCATCTTCGGCTATAAGGGCCGCGTCACTTACCGTGCCTCTGCTCCCGTCAATACATGGATTGCCGAACTCGAAAGCCAGCCCCGTCAGGCATTCTTTGCAGAGCTGGCACGCCGTATGGACCGCGAACTGCATCTGGGCTATGAACTGTACCCCTGCAACTACATCGCCGCCGACCTGCTTTCCGGCACCCGCGACAATGCCGGCCACTACACAGCCGCCGACGAACAGGGCTTCTCCCGCTATATTGACGGTCAGCTGGCCAAGGTCACTATCGCCACGCCTGACCTGCCTTTCCTCCGTGAGCGCATTCTCACGATGTATGCCAACCCCCTTCGTAACCATATTGCCGCACGGACATGAAACAGCTCTCCCCCTACCTCTTGTCTCTCGTCTCATGCCTTCTTCTTTCATGTACCCGCGATGTCTATGAAAAGGGTGACAACGAGAACTCCTATCTGCGTGCCGACTTTGTCGAGGCTTTTGTCGATAACGACAAGCTGGTGCGCCGTGTCGTGACCGACGATGATGTGGAGCTTAAGCTGACGGCGTCTTTCTCTGCCGACTGGATCCAGCGCGCTGATACTGTTTACCGGGGCGTCATGTATTATAACTGTCAGGACGGAGTGGCAGAGGTCCGTAGCCTGTTGAATGTGGGAACGCTCACCCTCCGCCGTGACACGACCGACGGAAAGGGATGGAAGACAGACCCCGTGGGACTTGAGACGGTTTGGGTAAGTACCAATCGGAAGTACCTGAACTTAGGGCTGGTTCTGAAGATGGGTGCCATGGAAAAGGATGCCGCTCCCCAGAGCATCGGGATGATGCTCAGTCGTGTGGACACTGATGAAGCGGGAGTCCGTACCGGTCACCTGCAGTTGGTGCATAGTCAGGGCGACGTGCCCGAATACTACTCACAACGTGTCTACGTCAGCCTTCCTTTGCAAGGCTTGACGGTAGACACGTTATATCTGACGATGAACACCTACGGCGGCGTTGTCAGGAAAGGCTTCCTGCTTTCCGCAGGCAGATAGTCAAAGTGCTTCGAGCATACGTTTCAGTACCACCGAGCACGAAATCTCGCGGTTGGCGGCTTCGGGTATGACGATGCTGTTGGGGCTTTCGATGACGTCGTCGGTCACGATGAGTCCGCGGCGCACGGGCAGACAGTGCATGAACTTGCCGTTGTTCGTCCACGACATGTGCTCCTCGTCCACCGTCCATGACATATCCTTCGACGTTATTTTGCCGTAGTCCCCGGGGTTGGTCACGCCGGGGTTCGACCAGTTCTTGGCGTAGACGAAGTCGGCGCCCTCGAAGGCTTTCCGCTGGTCGTACTCCACGCGGATGTCACCCACGAACTTCGGGTCGAGCTCGTAGCCCTCGGGGTGGGTCACCACAAAGTCCACGTCGGCAGCCAGCATCCACTGGGCAAACGAGTTGGGCACGGCCTGCGGCAGGGCACGGCAGTGGGGTGCCCAGGTCAGCACCACCTTCGGACGTTTCACCTCTTTATATTCCTCGATGGTGATGAGGTCGGCGAAGGCCTGCAGCGGGTGTACCGTCGCCGTCTCCATGGCAAAGACGGGGCGGCCCGAGTACTTGATGAACTGGTTGACGACGGTCTCGGCGTAGTCGTATTCGCGGTCGGTGAGTCCGGCGAAGGAGCGCACGCCGATGATGTCGCAGTAGCAGCCCATCACGGGGATGGCCTCGAGCAGGTGTTCGCTTTTGTCGCCGTCCATGATGACGCCGCGCTCCGTCTCCAGCTTCCATGCGCCTGCGTTTACGTCGAGCACGATGACGTTCATGCCGAGGTTCATCGCCGCCTTCTGCGTCGAGAGGCGCGTGCGCAGCGAGTTGTTGAAGAATATCATCATCAGCGTCTTGTTCTTGCCCAAGTGCTGATACTTGTAACGGTCGTTCTTGATCTCCTGTGCTTCGGCTAAGGCTTTCTCCAATGGGCCTATGTCGCCGACGTTCAAAAATGTCTTCATAATTCTTTTTTGTTATTTGTTGGTTCAGATAGCTGCTAAAGCCAATGAGTGGTATTTCGCCTCGGGGCTGTCGCTGCGCGAGGGCATCACCACGGGCTTCTGCGTACCTTGCAGTATACCAGCCGTCTTGGTATAGGCAAAGAGGGTCAGCGTCTTGTAGAAGACGTTGCCTGCCACGATGTCGGGAAAGATGAGGGCATCGGCCTGGCCGTCGATGGCTGAGTGGATGCCTTTCTCGCGCAGGCTGACCGAGTCGAGTGATGTCTTCAGGTCGAGCGGTCCGTCGATGATGCAGCGGCCGAAGTAGCCGCTCTGCGCCAGCGCGATGATTTCCAAGTAGTCGGTGGTGTAGGGGAAAGTCTTCTCACTGACTTTCTCGGCACAGTGGATGAGCGCAATGCGCGGCTCCTCAATGCCCAGTGCGTGGCAGACGTAGTTCACGTAGTGTATCTGCTGCCGCCGCTGTTCCTTCGTGGGCTTGGGTATGACGGCTGCGTCGGTGAAGAACAGCAGTTTCTCGTACTTGGGAATCTCGGCCATGGCGATGTGGGTCAGCACGTGGCCGGGGCGCAGTATGCCCGTCTCCTTGTTCAAGATAGCGCGCAGCACGACGTCGGTGTTGACAAGGCCCTTCATCAGGATGTCGGCCTCGCCGTTGCGCACCATGCTGACGGCGCGGCGGGCGCACTCGTCCTTGTCGTCGCCGTCAACGTAGATGGGTTCGATGAATCCCATTTCCTTGCCCTTCTCCACGGCGTAGCGCGTCGAGGCGTCGTTGGGGCAGACGACGGCGACGCGCTTGCGGTCGCCCCGCTGCTGTAGGAAGACAATCATGTCGTTCAGTGTCTTGATGGACTGCATAGCTACGTTTTTTTTCGTTTATTTGGCGCAAAAATACAAAATAATTCGTATCTTTGCAAGCAGAAACCTAAAAAGTATGAGAAAATTCCTGTTTTTTGCATTTTTGGCGGTGCTTGGCAACGTCTCGGCGGCCCGGCAGCAGCCCATGGTGCTCCACTACGACCGCCCCGCCGGCCACTTCGAGGAGTCGCTGCCCATTGGCAACGGAAAGCTCGGCGCACTCGTCTACGGCGGCACCGACGACGACATCATCTACCTGAACGACATCACCCTGTGGACGGGCAAGCCCGTCGACCGTAGCCTCGATGCCGACGCCCACCAGTGGATTCCCAGGATACGCGAGGCCCTTTTTGCCGAGGACTACCGCAAGGCCGACTCCCTGCAGCTCCACGTGCAGGGACCCAATTCGCAGTTCTTCCAGCCCCTTGGCACCCTTCACATCAAGGACCTCGGGCTGGGCGCTGTCAGCCGTTACCGGCGGAGTCTCAGCCTCGACAGCAGCCTTGTCAGCGACAGCTACCTCAGGGGAGGGCGCAAGATAGAGCGTGAATACTTCGCCTCCTATCCTGACCGCGTCATTGCCGTCCGTCTGCAGGGCGACATCAACTGCCGCATCGCCCTGACGGCGCAGGTGCCCCACAAGGTGCGCCCAGGCTCCCTGCAGCTGACGATGACCGGCCATGCCACCGGCGACGAGCGTGAGAGCATCCACTTCTGTACGATGCTCCGTGTGAAGACCGACGGCCAGGTAGTCGCCGCCGACTCGTCGCTGACCATCAGCGGAGCCACTGAGGCCACCTTATATATAGTAAACGCCACCAGCTTCAACGGTTTCGACCGCCATCCCGTCAACGAGGGTGCCGACTACCTGGAACAGGCCACCAACGACATGTGGCACGTCCAGAACCTCAGCTTCGACGAGCTGCGCGCCCGCCATATCGCCGACTACCGCCGGTTCTACGACCGCGTGAAGCTACAGTTGTCTATGCCGTCATACTATGACGGCCCCACCGACGAACTCCTGAAGACCTACACCCACAATGCCGCCAACGACCGCTACCTCGAGACCCTCTACTTCCAGTACGGCCGCTACCTGCTCATCAGCTGTAGCCGCACCCCCGGCGTGCCCGCCAATCTGCAGGGGCTCTGGACGCCTCACCTCTGGTCGCCTTGGCGCGGCAACTACACGGTGAACATCAACCTCGAGGAGAACTACTGGCCGGCCTTCACCGCCAACCTCGCCGAGATGGCACAGCCCCTCGACGGCTTTGTCCAGGCCCTGGCCGCCAACGGCCGGCACACCGCCCGCAACTACTACGGCATCAGCCGAGGTTGGTGCTCCAGCCACAACAGCGACATCTGGGCCATGACCAACCCCGTGGGCGAGAAAAACGAGAAGCCCGAATGGGCCAACTGGAACCTGGGCGGAGCCTGGCTCGTCGAGACGCTCTGGGAGCGTTTCCTCTTCACCCAGGACAAGGAGTACCTGCGACAGGTGGCCTTCCCGCTGATGAAGGGTGCTGCCGACTTCTGCCTCGACTGGCTCGTAGAACATAACGGCGAGCTCATCACCGCCCCCTCCACATCGCCCGAAAACGAATACAAGACCGACAAGGGCTACCACGGCATGACCTGCTACGGCGGTACCGCCGACCTTGCCATCATCCGCGAGCTGTTCCAGAACGTCATCACCGCCAGTCGGCTGTGCGGTGGCGGTGCCACCGCCCCCTATGAAAAAGCCCTCGCCCGCCTCCATCCCTACACCGTCGGCAAGGAGGGCGACCTCAACGAGTGGTACTACGACTGGGACGACTGGGACCCGTACCACCGCCACCAGAGCCACCTCATCGGTCTCTATCCCGGCAGCCACCTCACCGACCCTGTCCTGCAGAAAGCCGCCGAGCAGACGCTCATCCAGAAGGGCGACCAGAGCACCGGCTGGTCAACGGGCTGGCGCATCAACCTCTGGGCACGCCTTGGCAAGGGCAAGGAAGCCTACCACATCTACCAGAAGCTGCTGACCTACATCTCGCCCAACGGCGGCACCAACTACAACAGCGGCGGCACCTACCCGAACCTGATGGATGCCCATCCGCCCTTCCAGATCGACGGCAACTTCGGCGGCACGGCCGGCGTCTGCGAGATGCTCCTGCAGAGCCATCGGGGAATGATTGAACTGCTGCCCGCCTGCCCCGAGCAATGGGCCGACGGCAGCGTCAGCGGACTCTGCGCCCGTGGCGGCTACGAACTCGACTTCTCTTGGAAGAACGGGAAGGTAACAGCCTACACCATCAAGGCCAAGACGGCAGGTCGCGCCACCTTACTCGTCAATGGCGAACGGCAGACGCTGAAGCTCAAGGCCGGACAGACGATAAGTAGACCCACCCCCAGCAGACCCAGCAGACCCACCCCCAGCCCCTCCCTGTGAGGGAGGGGAGTGATTACCACATACTGATAATAGAAGATAGTAACGCAAACATAATGTAAATATAATGGAAGATAACGCGAGCAAAGTAACTACTCCCCTCCCTCACAGGGAGGGGCTGGGGGTGGGTCTGCCGGGGGTGGGTCCTTATGCTCTCCCCCCTATCCTCGACATCTGTGGCGTGCTGATATCCTCAGACCTGCTGACTGAGCGGTTCTGCTGCGACTACGAGAAGTGTCGCGGCGTGTGCTGCATCGAAGGCGACGCAGGCGCTCCGGTGACGATGGACGAGATTGCCGGCATTGAGGATGCGCTCGACACGGTGTGGGGCGACCTGTCGGCCTCGGCGCAAAGCGTCATCGACCGTCAGGGCGTGGCATATACCGACCAGGAGGGCGACCTCGTGACAAGCATCGTGCGCGGTAAGGACTGCGTGTTTACGTGTTATGATGGTGAGAATTGCCTGTGTGCATTAGAGAAGGCTTACCGCAGCGGCAAGACGACGTTCTGCAAGCCCATCAGCTGCGCCCTCTATCCCATCCGCGAAAAACAGTTTGCTGACGGCACCGTGGCCCTGAACTACCACCGCTGGAAAATCTGCAGGGATGCCGTCTGGAAAGGGCAGGCGATGGACCTGCCCGTCTATCGGTTTCTGAAGGAGCCGCTGACGCGCCGCTTTGGCGAAGCGTGGTATCAGGAACTCTGCGACGTTGCAGACGAGCTGCGCTCGCAGGGCTACCTAAAGTAATCACTCCCCTCCCTCCAGGGAGGGGCTGGTGGTGGGTCTCTACCACTTAATTGGCTCTATCCCATTCTGTCTCAGATACTCATTGCAGCGCGAGAACTGGTGCTGTCCGAACCAGCCGCCACGATTTGCCGACAGCGGCGACGGGTGGACAGACTCCAGCACGAGGTTCCTGTCTTTCGGAATCATATACGCCTTACCGCGCGCATAGCCGCCCCAGAGCATATAGACCAGGTGCTCGCGCTGACTGGCCAGGGCCTGGATGGCCGCGTCGGTGAACTTCTGCCAACCGAGCGTCGAGTGGCTGTTGGCCTGGTGGGCACGCACGGTCAGCGTGGCGTTGAGCAGCAGCACGCCCTGCTCCGCCCAGCGCGTCAGGTTGCCCGTCGTTGGCACGGGCGTACCGAGGTCCTGCTCAATCTCCTTGAAAATATTCTGCAGCGACGGCGGGAACATCACCCCGTCCTGCACCGAGAAGCTCAGCCCGTGGGCCTGGCCTGGTTCGTGGTACGGGTCCTGGCCGATGATGACCACCTTCACTTTGTCAAACGGACAAAGGTTGAAAGCATTAAATATCAGTCGTCCCGGCGGGTAGCACGTCGTCTGACTGTACTCCTGCCGCACCGCCCCTGTCAGCTGTTCGAAGTAGGGCTTACCGAACTCCGTTGCCAGCCGCTCCTTCCACGATGGTTCTATCTGTACATTCATACTCTTTCAATTTTGCAAGTGTGTTGCTTTGTCTCACGGTCGTAGTTGATACCGACGAGCAGGAGACGGTCAGCGTATTCGGCCACCTTTGCGGAGTACTGCCTGCGGTGTATCTGGTCGATGGCCGAATCAGCATCCTTGTTATATTTCAGTTCAAGCACGATGGCAGGCGAGTCCACATTTTTGCGGGGAATGAGCACGATGTCGGCAAAGCCCTTGCCGCTTGCCAGTTCGCGGTGCATCACATAGTCGTTGCGGGCGTAATAGTAGGCAATTGAGAGTACGCAGGCCAGCGAGTTCTCGCTGTTGTAAGAGAGAATGCTGGTGTTTTCGTCGTGGGCCGCGTCAATGCCCCGCACCACAGCCTCCTCGTCGCCGTCGAGGGTGGCCTGAAGCAGACGCTTGGAGACATCAAGGGCGGATGCAACATGCCAGTTGTTGTTTTTCACGGCATTCACCATTTCGCCCGCCACCTCGCGGTTGGGGATGTAGCACTCATCCTTGCGCCAGTTGTACGACAGATAGCCCAAGTGGATGAGCACCGTCAGCACGTCGTCCTTGCTGCGGATGACCGACATGTCGTTTTGGAATCCTGTTGGGTCAACTTCACAATGTCCACCAGCCAGCATGAGAATGATATCATCCTTCAAACCCTCGAAATTCTTTGCAAGCAAAGCGACCAAGGTCGAGCGCATTTGGATATAGTCGGAAACCGTGTCGAAGGTTCCCGTCGATGCCCAGTAGCTGCGGCAGCGACCAACCTCGATAGCCTGAATGACGCTGTTCGGATTGAACATCGAAGGCTCGTCGCCTATTTGGTAACCATCGTACCATTTCTCCAACTCATCGAAATCCATTCCATATTTGGTGGCCAATCCCCGGACTTCGTCTTTGGTAAACCCGAACTGCCGCGCCATGTTGCCAGGTTCCACCATGGAATACTCCCAAAAGTTGTTCATCGCCGACTGTGTCTTGTATTTCTTGACAGGCAGAATGCCCGTCATATAGACAGCGGCGAACACCTGCGCCGTCAGGCCGCCCTTGAACATCCGGCGGAGCCAGTTCAAATAGCTGTCCATGGCCGGTGTCCCAGGTTCAAACTCACGGCAGATGGCATCCCACTCGTCGATGATGAAGATGAACTGCTGCTGCCTGGCATTGGCGATGCGGACGAGGTAGTCCATCAAGTCATCGCCTTCTTTGACTGGCACGTCAGGGTATGCCGTATGGATGTCCTCCCTCAATTCTGCATCCATCTGACCAACGATGCGCTCGTCTTTGAATCGCGTCACGAAGTCGGAAAGGTCCAGGAAGATGACGGGGTATTTGTTCAGGTGCCGCTCGAACGACGGGTCGCCGGCAATCTCCAGGTCGGCGAACAGCGAGCGCGAGTCGCACGACTGGTCATAGTAGGCACAGAGCATCTTGGCCGCCATCGACTTGCCGAAGCGGCGGCTTCGCGAGACGCAGCTGAAGCATCTCTCCGTATTGATGGTCTTGTTGACAACGGCTATCAGTGCCGACTTGTCAACATACTCACTATTACGGACTCTCTGGAACCCCGCGTTCCCAGTGTTGATGAATATTCCCATAGACTACTTATATATTGTCGTTCACTTTCCGCCGCAAAGATACTGTTTTTTTCCAACGTATGCAAATTCTGCCGACTGTTTTTCTTAAGGGAAGGCATGGATGAACGGTAGAATATCTCTTTTTTGAAACTTTTTCTCAAATTTTTCTGTAAATTGTTTGGTATTCACAGAAAAAAAGTTATCTTTGCACCATGTTTCTCAGTCTTGCCCAAGTGCGGGTAGGCATATCGAATGAGAACACATATTTATATTTGCTCAAATTCCCAGTCGAATCAGCACCTCGGAAAAGGAAAACGGGCGAAGAAATCAAACATCATTTGGAGTACGCACTAAGAGTGCGTTTTCTCCATAGATGTTTGAGGTTTGTGCTGAACCTGACTGGGATATGGCAGGGGCGCACTCTTTTCATATCCAGAAGTTAGTGCTAACTTGTTGAAAGGATGAAACACTTTAGTATTAACTTAAACAATAGGAGATTAGAATTATGAAGAAAATTTTGATGTTCATTTTGGCATTGTTCATGGCCAGTGGTACGACGAAAGCACAGTTATACGGGAGTGGCTTATATTATTACATTCCTGTCAACCAATCTCTTACAGACAACACAAAAGTGTATATCATATACTTTGATGGAAATCGATGTTATGCCAACGAAGAAAGACGTTCTACAATTGTCTATCATCTTAATGAGAATCCCAATTATTATATTAATGATGCAAAAAGGACACTAAGCAATCCCGATAATGGAAGTAAATTCGATTCATCACTTTCCACAAGTTCAAGAGTTGTATATAAGAGTACTTGGTATGGCGCCCCCCAAAATGTAGGTACTCCATCAGATCCCTGGAGAATACATCAGCCAATTCTTGGGAATTATTATAAAGCCTTCTCAAAAGATAAAAGTTCAATGATAGAATGGAGAGAAAGAAAGAACTCTGGAAGTGTTGAAAACAAAACATATTATACACAAGTTGATAATAAGGACATTCTCCCCAAAGCAGCAAACCACGATTTCTTATATGAATAGAATTATCATCACATTATCCTTAACAATGGTGCTGTCGTGTGTAGCAAATGCCCAGACCTATTACTACAAACTGGCGAAGAAAGTACATAATGGCACTGCTACAACCAATGTCTCTGGCGGCCAATTTATAACCTTTATGGCAGACATCTGCTATGAGTCAGACAAGAAGGGTATTGGTGTAGGGCATGGAACGCTGACACGTAACAACAACTACAGCAACAGCCAGTTCAAGGTCTATATTGGCAAGAGCTATTGGGGAAGTGATGCTGCGTTCAAATTCACCAGCGACCTTGCCACGTTGAATGTGGTGACCGAGAGCGGTGATGTGTATCTGTATAAGCGTTCTACAGCACCAGCCAAAGCGACCACCTGTTCACTCATCCGAAAAACGTCATCAGGAGGAGGTGGTGGAGGAGGAATCAGCTATCCAGTACAACCCGTCTATACCACGGGAGGACAGACCACTACTGGTGGCAGTTACGGAGGTGGAACTGCTTCTGGCAGCACAGGCTCCTCTGGTTCTAAGTGTCGATTGTGTAATGGAACTGGTAGAAAGATCAGTTTGGTACATCCTGGCGATGCCACACAGACAAAATGGTGTAGCGAATGTAATAAGACTGTTGGAACAGGCCATTTCCATACGCAATGTGACCTCTGCCGAGGCACGGGATGGATAAAATAAAAGTGCAGATATAGTCATCACATAAATATGCAAAGCCGAAAAGCGCCACCTTTTCGGCTTTGCTAATTTATTGCATCTAAAACATAGATATATTATGTCATCAGGAATTGTCGTGTTTTCACAAAATATGGAACGCGCCAGAAAAGAGTGAAAAATTGGCCAGCAGAATTTGCATACGTTGGAAAAAAGTCGTATCTTTGCGTCGAAAAGTGAGCGATGATGGGCCTACGACCGATGGGCAGAAGAGATTAGAAAATACCTTGAATAGCAGCAAGCAATTACAGCCCTTTACCGCCTAATGGGGTGGTACCACCTCAACTGTTGGCCGACGATTGCCATTTTACGACCACAGGCTACAAAGTTATAGCGAAGCTGGTCTATGTTGGGCTATTTGTCAAACGAATCAAATGAGTAGTCTATGGCAAGATTTTCACAGGAAAGTTTTGCGCTTTCGGAAAAACGTTGTACCTTTGCGGCATAATCAGCAAAGCAATGGAAGAAAAGAGGTATCCGATACTTGAAGATGAGGAAGGCATGGATGTTGCCTGTGAGCCAACTGTGGGATATGCAGCTACTGGCAGTGGCTATGCCAGTACTGTTGGGGAAGAATTACAGTATGATGAACTGCTTGACAAAATTCCAGTCGGGAGACTGGGCTTTTATACTGATGATCCCATTGCATTTGAGGCTCGAATTGCTGAGATTGAGGCAGACTTAGAACGAGCGGAGCAGGGCGATGAAAGCGATTGGCTCACAGCAGAAGAGTTTGACTTGGAGTTGAAGAAAGAATTCCCATGGTTACGATAAGGTGGAATAAAAAAGCCCGACGCTTATTTCGCGAACATATCATTTATGCCCGGCTGGAGTTCGGAGAAACAGTTGCTTTAAGCTGGTATAAGCAAATGCATAAGATTGAGGATAGGTTAAGCAAGCATCCTGAATCGTTTACGCCTGAGCCCTTGGTAGTTAAAAGTCATGTATATCGAAGGGCTATCATTATGCGAAGGTTTAAAATCATTCATTTTTACATTCCCTCTTCTAATACTGTTCGCATCGTTGACATTTGGGATATGAGGATGAATCCAGAGACGTTGAAGAAGAGGATTCGTTAGTGGTTGTCGGATTTGTCGGACGGAATAAATATGCAGAGCCAAAAGGCGGCACTTTACGGCCAAGGCGTGGCGGGTTATGGCCAAGGCGTGGCGGGTTATGGACGAGAAGTGCCGCCTTTTGGGCAAGAGGGGGCGGGACTGCATAAACATACGGCTCGTGAATAAGTATTCATCCGGCGGTTTGTCTCATAGGCGATGAGACAAAAACGAAAGTCTGCACACTATGATTATCAATCAAGGTTTTCACCCCTCACTTCCCTCACTTCCCTCACCTGCGCAGGTGAGGGAAGTGAGGGAAGTGAGGGGTGAAAAGTGGAAATAACAACTATATACTCAGTTCTATCTGCTGAATTCGAGTGAGAAGGTGGTGCAGTAGCCGCCAGCGGGCTGGTCTTCAAGACTGAGCGTACCGCCCTGCAGCATCATCAGCCGACGGGAGAAGGAGAGTCCGATGCCGCTGCCCGTGCGCTTGGTGGTAAAGAAGGGCACGAAGATGCTCTGGCGGGCCTCTGCGGGGATGGGCTGTCCGTTGTTGCTGACGAGCAGGACTTTGCCTGACTTCTGAATGGCAATACGGCTGGCTCCTGCCTCAATGGCGTTCTTGACGAGGTTGATGAGTATCTGGCGCAGCATGCTGAGGTCGGCACTGACGACGGCATCGTCAGGCACAGCGATGTCCCAAGCGACGTTAGGATAGAACTGCTGAATATCAGTCAGAAGGGCCGACAACTGGACATCCTCGAAGACGGGCTGCTGCAGTTGCGAAAGCTTACGGTAGGAATTGACGAAGGCGTTCATGTGCTGCGAGGTGGTGTAGATGGCGTGAATGCCCTCTTCGAGCGGAGTACCCTTCACGTCGGGGCGACTCAGCAGCGACTGACTGATACTGGTGATGGGGGCTGTGGCGTTCATCATCTCGTGGGTCAGCACGCGTGTGAGCCGTTCCCACGACTCCACCTCGCTCTGGTTCACCTGCTGGCGGATAATCCCGCCCAGCTGGTTCAGCGTCTCCTGCATGGCCCGCTCACCAAAGAACATGCCGTCAGTAGGCATTCGGAAGGTGAAGTCACGGTTGCGGATAGCCTCCTGCATCAGGTGGGCACGCAGGCGCAGCTTCCGCTGATGACGGACAAACCACACCACGAAAGCCACAATGGCTACACCTATTATTATATATAGCCACATCATAGGCGTTTCATCTTGTTGTAGAGCGTCTGGCGGGTGATGCCCAGCAGTTCGGCAGCCTGCGTGAGGTTGCCGTGACAGTGGTCGATGGTGCGGCGTATGTGCTCGCGCTCCATCTCGTCGAGGCTGACGATTTCGCTCTGCATGTCGAGCACATCCTTCAGCTTATGCACCAGTTCGTCGTTGTCCCAGGGCTTAGTGATGAAGTCGGCGGCACCGTTCTTCAGTCCCTTCACGGCCAGGTTCACATCGGCGTATGCCGTCAGCAGCACCACTGGTGTCTGCGGGTGCTGCTTGCGGATGGCGCGAAGCCAGAAGAGTCCCTCGCTGCCGTTGTTCACGCCGAGGGTGAAGTTCATGTCGAGCAGCACGATGTCGATGGGCTGCTGCGCCATCAGTTTCAGTATGTCGTCAGGCTGGGTTGTGGTCAGCACCTGCTCGAAAGTGTCATCGAGCAAATAGCGCATCGCCGTGAGAATCGATGCGTTGTCGTCTACTATCAGAATCGTTCCGTACTTGTTCATGCTGCAAAGGTAATCATTTTCCGTCAAGAAATCATACAGCGAGGTGTCTAATTTTTAGACGTTCTGCACTCCGGCGGCCCGAAAAGCTTGCATAGAGAGGAAGAAACCCTTAACTTTGCATCAACAAAACAGGGGAAAGCGTATGAAACAAGCATTGATTATCCTTCTTGCCCTTGCCGCAAGGCCGACCACCGCCCAAAACGCGTGGACCGTGCAGCAATGTATGCAGTATGCCGTAGAGCACAACCACGAAGTGAAGCAGGCCGAACTGCAGCTCGACAACTATAGGGTGCAGAAGACGAAAGCCGTAGGCAGTTTCCTGCCATACGTGGATGCCGGCATAGGCGCACAGTATAACTTCGGCCGGGCCATCGACCCCGAGACCAACGGCTATACCGACGTGAGCACCTTTTACAACGGCTACCAGCTGCAGGCGTCGCTGCCCGTGTTCGACGGATTCAGTCGTCTGCATGCCCTGAAGGCCGCCAAGGCCGGCGAACTGATGGGGCGGGCAAGCCTCCGCCAGCAGCAGGACCTGACGGCGCTCGACGTGCTGCAGGCCTATACCAACGTGGCCTATTACGAAGGGCTGGTCAGCATGGCTGGCGAGAAGGTACAGGAGACGACGCTGCTGCTCAAGCAGACGCGCCTGCTTGAGGAGGTGGGGCGCAAGAGTGCTGCCGACGTGGCTCAGGTGGAGTCGCAGCAGGCTGAGGCCGACTATGAACTGACGCGACAGCAGAATCTCCATGCCTCGGCCTTGCTCGAGTTGAAGAAGGCGATGGGGTTTCCGATAGGCGACAGTCTAAGCCTCACCCCCAGCCCCTCTCCCAAGGAGAGGGGAGTAGAAAGTTCTTCCGCTGATGATTATTGCAAGAGTAATCACTCCCCTCTCCTTGGGAGAGGGGCTGGGGGTGAGGCCCTCGCCCGCTATCAGATGGAAGCTGCAAAACACGAGTGGCGCCAGGCTCGTGCTTCACTTTTCCCCACTCTCTCGTTGAGTGCGGGCCTGAGCACCACTTATTTCCGGACCTTACATTCTGAGACGGCGGCATCGTTCAACAACCAGTTCAAGAACAACATGGGTGAGTACATCGGGGCCACGTTGAGCATCCCGCTCTTCAACCGCCTTCAGACCGTCACCAATATCCGCAAGGCCAAGAACAACTACAAGATTGCCCACGAGGCATACCAGCAGAGGCTGCTCGAACTGGAAAAGCTGAGCCGTGAGGCTTGGCAGGACTGGCAGGGTTACCTGAAGCAGACCGCCCAGATGGAGAAGAAGGTAGAGGCCGACTCGCTGGCTTACCAGCTGACGCGGCGCCAGTTTGAGGAGGGACTCTCGACGGCTATCGACCTGCATACCACCGGCTCGCAACTGCTGAAGTCGAAGGCCACGCTGCTGCAATGCCGGCTGATGGCGATGGTAAAGGAACAATTAGTGAGATATTACAAAGGAGAACAGATATGGACAGAGTAATCGAAAAGACAAGGACACAGCGGCTGATGAAGTATTGGCCGTATATGGCTGGAGGCATCGGACTATTGGTTGTTGTGGGTTGGCTGATATTCGGCAACCACGCCTCGACGCTCAAAGTCAGCCGCGACGAACTGACCATCAGCGACGTGCAGCGCGCTGAGTTTAAGGACTATGTGCGCACCAACGGGCAGGTGCTGCCCATCCAGGTGGTGCAGATTTCGCCCGAGGAGGGCGGCATCGTCATGGAGAAGGTGGTCGAGGAGGGCACGATGGTGAAGAAGGGCGATGTCATCGTCCGTCTGTCGAACAGCAACCTCGACCTCCAGATTCTGAATGCTGAGGCTGAACTGGCCGAGAAGCAGAACCTGCTGCGCAACACGCAGGTGGCCATGCAGCAGGACCGTCTGAACAACCAGACGGAGCAGGCCCAGCTGGATATGGACACCCAGCGCCGACAGCGCACCTTCGAGCAGAACAAGCGGCTCTACGGCGAAAAGCTCATCAGCCGTGAGGACTACCTGCAGTCGCAGGAGGATTACCAGCTCGCAGCCAAGAAACGCTCGCTGATTACGAAGCGCCTGAAGCAGGACTCGCTCTATCGCACCGTTCAGATGGACCAGATGGAGGACAACCTGCAGGCGATGCGCCGCAACGTCGTCTTGGTGCGCCAGCGTAAGGACAAGCTCGAAGTGCGCTCGGCCATCGACGGCGAGCTGGGCCTGCTCGACGTGGAACTGGGCCAGAGCATTCAGCCGGGACAGAAGATTGGTCAGCTGAACGACCTCTCGGACTATAAGGTTCAGGCACAGATCGACGAGCACTACATCGACCGCGTGCGCCAGGGGCTGACCGCCACCTTTACACGTGGCGACAAGCAGTATCAGCTTCAGGTTCGCAAGGTCTATCCCGAGGTGCGCGAGGGCAAGTTCCGCTGCGACTTCATCTTCAGAGGCGAGCGCCCTGAGAACATCCGCACAGGCCAGACCTACTACATCGACCTCGAACTGGGTCAGCCTGAGCAGGCCATCATCATCCCTCGCGGCACGTTCTTCCAGACCACAGGCGGCCAATGGATCTTCGTGCTCTCCGCCGATGGCAGCAAAGCCTATCGCCGCCCCATCCGCGTAGGCCGCCAGAACCCGCAGCACTACGAGGTACTCGAAGGCCTGGAGCCCGGCGAGCGCGTCGTCACCAGCGGTTACGAGGCGTTCAAGGACAACGAGGTGCTGGTCATCAAATAGGAAGTACATCGCACAATAAACGTGGGCATCGGCCGTTAATATAAGAAAAGGAAATAAGAAATGAAACACATGAAATCAATCCTCATCAGCCTTGCCCTCATGGCTCTCGTATCGTGCAGCAGCGACCCAGTTTATCATGGTATGACCACCCAGCAGAAGGAAAACTACGCCAAGGCGGTCTCGGGCGAATACACCGGCACTTATGCTATCTACTACAGCGACGGCAGCAGCGACGCCAAGACCGCAAAGATAGAGGGAGCGCAGGTCACCATCTCCGACCAGACCATGCAGTCGGTGTTTTTCCACGCCTTCCCAGTCAGCAGACTCTCCCAAGTGGTGAAAGACCCTGCGCTGGCCGAGGCGCTGGCCAATCTGCCGGACATGGACTTTACGGCAACGTACCGCTTCTTCGACTTGCAAGACAATGGCGATGTGAGTTGGGGCTATAATGACTTCACTATCCCGCTGACGCTCCATGTTGGCGACGCTGACCGACACCTGCTGCTGAAGGTCTCTAATGCTTCCACCTACTACCGCCTGACGAGAGCGAATATGGAAGCAGGCACCCCGTTTGCCAATCAGGGCAGTTTCGAGTTGCAGTTCGACGGTCTCTACGAGGGCAGCACGCCCATCGAGGACTTCAGCCTCTGGCGAGACGGCAACGCAACGTTCTTAGTCTTCTTCCAAATGGATGATAAAGGATGACATGGTACAACTGATGTCATTGCTGCTCTCCCTGGTCATCGTGCTCGCCGTCAATCTGCTGACAGCATTTTTCCAGAGCTGGCGCGCCGCCACCGAGAATCCAGTCAATAACATCAAGACGGAGTAACACCATCGGGCGAAATCTACCTGCGTATGGATAGATTTCGCCCGAATTGCTTGGTCATTTCAAGCAATTATTGTATCTTTGCACCACGAACATATAAAGGAATAATGAATGGAGATCAAGCTGAACGATTATCACAAGAAGGTGAATGCCGAGAAAAAGGCAAGTGTAGCATATTGGCAAGCGCATCCGCTTTCGCGCGAGGAGTGCTTGAGGCAATTGAAAAGCTTGCGGGAACAACGGCTTGCAAGTCTGTCCAACTGGTAAGACTGCGTCAATGGGCACAGGAACAAGGCTGCTGGTTTGAAGACCGTAGCCTTTTCGGTGACTTCTTTGACCGTGGGTCAGAGAATGAGACGTATTTATCTGCCGATAGAAAGAAAATCATTAAACTGAATGATTTCCGTTATTCTGACGACAATTTGACACCTTTCTTTGAGCGTATCAAAGCCCACAATCAATACTTCCCTGATTGCGTTTACAACATGATTGGCTTAGCAGAAAACCGCGATGGGCAAGTTTGTGCCGTATTGGAACAGCCGTTTATTGCTAATGCCCGCTTAGCCACGAAAGCGGAAATCCACGACGAGTTCCTCCGCTTAGGTTTCCATCCTGAGGACAACGGCGAATACTACACCAACGGCCAGCACGACATCTTCGACGCTGTTGCCGGCAACGTATTGGTAGGCGGCGACGGCAACTACTACTTTATCGACACCATCATCTATCCCTCCGATACTGGCGGCTACGACCTGTATCGTAGCCTCTCGCCCCGATTCTCTGGCGAGGGTGGCTAAAAATCATACGCTCTACTGTCTAATTTTTAGACAATCAGCTTCCGCCAGGGCAAGAAGCCTTGGCGGATTCGTATTATTGCCGTACTTTTGCAGCAGAAAAAAATAAGAATCGTATGAAGACTATCATCAGAAACTTTACATCCATGTTCCGCAAGTTTGTGTCGGCAAGCTTGCTGAACCTGCTGGGGCTGAGCCTGGCCTTTGCCTCGTTCTTTGTCATCATGACGCAGGTGAACTACGACCTGGGCTACAACAAGAGTTTTACGGAGCACGAGAAGTTGTTCCGTTTGACATTGAAGTTAGGGCCTGGCATGGAGGACTATGGTGTGACGTTGCCCCGCCCGCTGGTGGAGCAGTTGGCGGCAGCGTCGCCGCATATCAAGGGCT
>CAMHIS010000037.1 GCA_946185285.1 uncultured Prevotellaceae bacterium | reverse complement strand
GCGCAGCAGCTCCTCGCCGCTGAGCATGAAGGGCACGCCCTGCGAGGTGAAGACGGCAGTCTGGGCCAGCAGGTCGAGGCGGATGAGCTCGGCATCGGCAGCGGCACCGCCGCTGCACAGCAAACTTTCGGCTCGTTGGCTGTGCCGCGGCGTTGGTGCTGCGAGGGCGGGAACCGAGGCCTGCAGGCGGTCGACGAGGCACATATCGTCATGGCAGGAGACGTAGGCCATCATCTGAGTCGGCTCGGTGGCCCAAGGCTGCTTGGAGTAGTTCACCTTCGTCATGTCCACCTGCGGATGGCTGATACCGCCGACGATGCCGAACTTCAGGCTCTCCTCGCAGTCGGGAGCGCCGCCGAGCCAGCCGGTCTTCGTGTCGTCATCGAACGGGCCGCGCAGGCCATCGCGCAGTTCGTCGCTAAAGGCGGCGATGCGGGGCATCTGCGGAATGTTCGCCTTCACGCCGAGCCGTTCGGTGGGCAGGGCACACTGTCCGGCGCTCCAGCCCTCGCCGTAGATGAAGATGGAGGGGTCGAGTTTGTCGAGCTCCTGACGGATGAGGTTCATTGTCTCGATGTCGTGACAGCCCATGAGGTCGAAGCGGAAACCGTCGATGCGGAATTCGTTGTACCAGTACTTCACCGACTCTATCATGAACTTGCGCATCATCGGCTTCTCAGAGGCCGTCTCATTGCCGCAGCCGCTGCCGTTGGAGTATTCACTCCCCTCCCTCTCAGGGAGGGGCTGGGGGTGGGTCTGCTGGGGCTGCTGGGTCTTCCTGTAATAGTAGTCAGGGAAGGTGCGCTGGAAGTTGGAGTGCTCGATGTCGTAGGTATGGTTATAGACCACGTCGAGGATGACGGCGATGCCGGCCTTGTGGAGGGCCTGCACCATCTGCTTGAACTCACGGAGACGGCAGACGGGGTCGTAAGGGTCGGTGCTGTAAGAGCCCTCGGGGACGTTGTAGTTCACGGGGTCGTAGCCCCAGTTGTATTGGGGCTGCGGCGCTGCCGCGGCATAGCCGACAGAGGGCGATGCGCCGGCTTGTTCGCTGTGCTGCGGCGCTGCCGCTGCCTCCTCGTCGACGGAGCCGAAGTCATAGCTGGGCAGGATATGCACGGCATTGACGCCCAACTGCTTCAGGTGGTCGATGGCCCACGACTCGGTCAGCGCCAGGAACTTGCCGGGGTATTTGGCATCGGGGCGCGCCACGGAGAAGTCGCGGTGGTGAAGCTCATAGACGACGAGGTCGGCGGGCGACTTGACAACGGGGTGCTGGTCGCAGCACCAGTCGTCGGGCCACGTATTCATCGTGTTGATGATGGCGCCGCGCCGCCCGTTCACACCGACAGCCTTGGCAAAGACGCCCGGCGTCTCGCCGTGGCCGGTGTCGAAGGTGTAGAATCGGCCCATGAGGTCGCCCTTGACGGCGGCAGTCCATACTGCCCCCTCCTGTCCCGGGGAGGAGGCCTTCATCGTGACGGTCTTCAGCGGCTTGCCGCCCTGTCCGTCCTTATAGATACGCACCTTTACGCCCTTGGCCGTTGCCGGGGCAAAGAGCTTGAACGTCGTCACCTCCGGTGTGTACGTCATCTCGTCGAAGTCAAAGTCCTGCGACATGGCGGGCTTTGCCGCCAGCACTGTCAGTAGTCCAGCTAATAACAATTTCTTCATAGTTTAGGTATTATCACGGCGCAAAGATACACAAAAAAAAGAAGAACCCCAAAAGTTCTTCAAAAAACTTTCGGGGTTCCGATTAATTTATAATTCTAAAGAATCTTACTTCACAAAGAACTTCTTACCGTCCTTGATGTAAAGACCCTTTGTTGCCTTAGCCACGCGGCGACCAGAGAGGTCGTAGATGGCACCGCTCTTCTTGCTGACAGTCTTCAGGTCCTTAACGGCCAGAGCCTCCTTATAAGCCTCCTCACCCATCAGCGAGATGTTGTACTCATAGCTCCATGCGCGACGGGCATAGCCATCCTCAGCATTCTCCTCAGGCACGCTGAAAATCAGCTGTGTTGCGATGGTTCCAGTTGTCTCAATAACCTCATTGAAGATGTCGAATGCAACGATGTTATCTTCTGTATCGTCTTCATTGTAAGCGATATTGATACCATCCTCTTCACTGAAGTAGCCATTGGCATCGACGAAGTAGTCGGGCTGTACGTCCTGCCACTGCACATTGTCTTGATCGTCCTTGAACGAAACCTTGATGTAAGCCTTACCCTCTAACAGGTCCTGAGCACTTGCCAGACCCAATACTTCGAGAGCCTTCGTCACATCAATCTTCATCTGCGTACCTTTACCGCCCTTGGCAGGAACCTGTGCGATGACATCCTCAGAAGCGAGCACTTTCTCCTCCTCAGTCACATCGGCAGAGTTAACGCTGAACTCCTGGAAACGGAAGTAGATGTTGTTAATTCCAACTTCCTGCTCCTTACCCTGGTTGCAGTTGAAGGCGATGGTCCATGTACCCTTCTGGTTGTCGGCAATGCTCATTTCATCGGTCTCGAAGTCCTGCCATTCCTCGGTCAGGTCGAAGTTGCCGATAGCCTCATAATGGATATAGGCACCGGGGTTGGCGTGTACCTGCGACTGAATCTGTGTCGGGATATCAGCACGAGCCGAGAACTTCACCTTATACTTCTGGTTCAAGCCGAGCGTGTGGGGGATGGACACGAAGAACTGTGTCTGCCAGTCCTGAATGACACCGGCACTATTGGGGAGGTTGCTTGCCATCAACGAGTCATGGGCTTCACCTGCCTCATTGTAGAACTTCTTTGTCCAGTACTTAACTTCCTCCACCTGGGGATTGCCTTCCTCATCGAGTTTGGGATTGCCTTCCTCATCCAATACGGGCACCTCTTCGGTCTTTTCATAGATAACGGTGGTCACCTTCATTGCGGGCTGGCCGTCGGTAGGATCGTTCACGATTTCAGCCGGTCTGTCGATACCGTCAATACCGTTACGAGCAGTGAAATTGGTGTACTGCTTGTTCTGCGGCATTACGTCATTAGACAGCGTACCGTTGCGCAGGAAGTTGAACCAACCTTCGAACTCCTTCTCAGGCTCCGGATCCTTGACTTCCAGCTTGATGTCGTCGAAATAGACGGTGTTACCATCCTGCATGGTGGACAGGTTGAAGGCAACAGACTGGAACTCCTTACTTTTGGCGCTCTGTGTATGATCTGCACTGACAATGACAGGACCCAGCGTGTAGGTCTTCCATTCGGTGGTATAGCTCACGTCGCCAAACAACTGGTAGTGGTTGTAGTCACCGGGCTTGTAGTGGGCCTGGGTCTGGAGCGTACCGGCCTTCTCACCCCTGATCTTCAGAGTCAGACGAACCTGCTGTCCTTCGGGGATAGCCTCGGTAGCATAGACAAAGAACTGAGAGTCCCATTCTGTCCAGTCGGGCTTATTGTTTCCCGTGTCTGTCGTGGCAGTACCGGTGGCATCGGCCTCTTCCTTGGTACGGATAACGACTCTTGCACAGTGATTTCCGGGAATTGTGGGGTCTTCCACAACCTCAGCAAAACCCATGAACATGCAAGGAGGATTCTCTACGGTTGCATTGGCAGATGGTTCAGCATACTCCTGTCCGCTGGCTTCGTCAAACTCGACGCCCTGACGCCAGTCATGGCACCAGAAACTTGACCACATCGGGTCAGCAGCACCTTCCAAGTCACTATTAGTGGCAAGGTTCATCCATCTCAACTGTGCAGAAGCACCGCTTGCGAGCAGCAGGCCTGCAATGAGTGTAAATAATTTCTTCATAAGCTAATTGTTTTAAATGGTTAAATAATAATGTATATGTAATTAGTTAGATTTGCAAGAATTGCGCTGCAAAGTTATAGGTTTTTAGAGAAAGCCGCGTTTCGCCACGTCGCTTTTTCTTTTCTATATGTCTCATAAAGCGAAAAAGAGGGCCGAAGCCCCCTTTCTATCGTGCTATCAGGCTGACAGCGAAGCCTCCGCCGGGAGCTTCTGACAGTTTCAGCGTGTCACCTTTTTTAACCACTTTTTTAGTAATGGTATATGCCTGCGGGTTGGTCTCGTAGTGGGCTCCGGGGGCATCGGCGTAGATAGTGCAGTCGTACTTGCGGCCCTTGTCGAGGAAGTCGAGTTTGACAACGCTCTGATGGCCGTTCTCGTCGCACTTGCCGCCGATGAACCAGTTAGGGGTGCCCTTCGCCTTGCGGGCCACGGTGATGTAGTCGGCAGGCTCGGCCTCGAGGTAGATGCTCTCGTCCCAGTCGCAGGCCACGTCGCGGATGAACTGGAAGGCATCGTCGAACCGTTCGTAGTGCTCGGGCAGGTCGGCGGCCATCTGCAGCGGTGAGTACATCGTCAGGTAGAGGGCCAGCGAGCCGGCGATGGTGATGCGTGCCCACGAGGTGTTGTTGCTCCACTCCTTCAGCTTGGTGACGAAGATGCCGGGCGTATAGTCCATCGGACCGCCCTGCAGACGGGTGAAGGGTAGGATGCACGTGTGGTCGGGGCGCGAGCCGCCGAAGGCCTCGTACTCCGTGCCGCGCGCCGACTCGTTGCCGACGAGGTTCGGGTAGGTGCGGCAGAGGCCAGTCGGGCGGGTGGCCTCGTGGGCGTTAACCATGATGTGGTGCTTGGCAGCCTCCTTGACCACGTAGAGGTAGTGGTTGTTCATCGACTGCGAGTAGTGGTGGTCGCCACGGGGGATGATGTCGCCCACATAGCCGGTCTTCACGGCATCGTAGCCGTACTTGTTCATCAGCTGGAAGGCCTTTTCCATGTGGCGTTCGTAGTTCTGCGTCGAACTGGAGGTCTCGTGGTGCATGAGCAGTTTCACGCCCTTGGAGTGGGCATAGTCGTTGAGCATCTGGATGTCGAAGTCGGGATAGGCGGTCTGGAAGTCGAAGACATCGCGCTTCCAGAGGTTGGCCCAGTCTTCCCAGCCGACGTTCCAGCCCTCGACGAGCACCTCGTCGAGGCCGTTCTTGGCGGCGAAGTCGATGTAGCGCTTCACCTTCGCATTGTTGGCGGCGTGGCGCCCGTTGGGCTTCACCTTCTGCCAGTCAATCTGGTCGAGCTTGATGCTGGGGAACTCGTCGGTATAGTTCCAGCTGGACTTGCCGACAATCATCTCCCACCACACGCCGCAGTACTTCGTGGGGTGAATCCAGCTCACATCGTCGAGGGCACACGGCTCATTAAGGTTGAGGATGAGGTTCGAGGAGAGCATGTCGCGGGCGTCGTCAGAGACCATCACGGTGCGCCAGGGGGTGGTGCAGGGCGTCTGCATACAGCCCTTCAGACCGGTGGCGTCGGGGGTGAGGTGGCTGACGAAGGTGAAGGGCTTCGGCAGCGGCGCCGAGCAGGCAGCGGGGTTAGGCGTATAGGCGTTGCTGCCGCCACTGAGCTTGGTGGTCAGGGCCTTGGTCTGGGCATCGACCAGCTCGAGGTGCATCGTGGCATAGTCGGCACAGGCGGCCTCGTGGATGTTGATGTAGAGACCGTCCTGACTCTTCATCTGCAGTGAGGTCTGTACACCCGTGGGCGAGAAGACGGCCACGCTGGAGTTGCCCCAGTTGACGGCCTCCTGCATACGGCTGCGGATTTCAGAGAGCTTCGACTGCTGCGTCTCCTGCTCCTGCGTGTCGTAGTCGCCGGGGAGCCACCAGGCCATATGGTCGCCGGCCATTGCAAACTCGGTATGCTCCTCCCGGATGAGGAAGTAGTTCAGCTCCTCCTGCTGCGGGAACTCATAGCGCAGGCCGATACCGTCGTCATAGACGCGGAAGCGGATAATAATGGTACGCGTGTGAGGAATCAGGGCGAGGCCGGGTTCGTTGCCGTGGCCCATGTACTTGGGTTCGTTGGTCGTCTGCTGGAGCGTGGCGGCCAGCTCGTTGTAGTGATTGCGGATGGTGGCCGTCTCACCCCAGACGGGGCGCCACGTCTCGTCGAACTCGCTGATTTTCTCGTCGACGATGCGGAAGCCCTCAAGCAGGTTGGGTTCCTGCAGGTTGGGCGAGGCGTGCTTGTCCTTGGCCAGCTCCAAGCCGAGGTGCGAGGGCAACACGACGGCACGGTTCTTGTACGTCATCTCGTATGTCGGGCGGCCGTCCTCGTCGACAGAGAATCTCAGTTCGACATTGCCGTTCGGCGACGTCACGACTCCTGCATAAGCCAAGACTGGCAGGCACAGTAATAATAATGCAATCTTTCTCATCTCTTTTTCTTTTTTGAATCACTTACGCCCACTCTGCACTATCAGTTCACGAAGCTCGGCATTGAACTCATCAGCGGCAAGGAGCTGCTCGATGGTCAAGTGCATACGGTAGCGCCAGTAGTGGCGCGGGTTAGCGGGGATGTTGATGCGCTCGGCGTTGGCATCGGGCAGGCGGAGCTTCTCGTCGATGCTGAGCCAGTCCTGCAGCGACAGCAGGCAGAGCATCGATGGCGAGGTGAGGTGACGGCTGACAATGTCCTTGGCAAGCCAGCCCGGCAGGGGATGGGGCGCCTCACCACTGCGGTGCAGCGTGGAAGCACCATAATAGTCCTGCGTGCGCTCCAGATCCTCGTCCCACCACTGGCGGAGCGTCGGCATGTCGTGGGTAGAGATGGTGCAGACAGAGCGGTAGGGGTTATGGCTGAGACGTCCGAAGCGGTATTTCGACTCCTTCGGCATCGACTGAATCTCTAACGAGAGGATGCGCAGCTCGTTCATCACCCAGGGCACGCAGTCGGGCACCATGCCGAGGTCCTCGGCACAGACGAGCATACGCGTGGCCTGCGTCAGTCGCGGCAGTTTCTTCATGGCCTCCTGATACCAGAACTGGTTGTTGCGGCGGTAGAAGTAGTCATTGTACAGACGGTTGAAGCAGAACTTCTGCTCCTCAGAGAGTTGCTTGTAGGCATCCTGATACTGCACGGCGATACGCGGATGCCAGCGGTCGGGACGCTTGTGGTCAACAAGGAACAGACCGTCGTTGAACTGCACGCCGTAGCCCTCTATCTCCTCGCGGCTCATGCCCAGGGCTGGGCTGAACTGGCCCATCAGTCCCGACTTCTCAGGCACTGGAATTTCCCAGATGCGGAAGAAGCCTAAGACGTGGTCGATGCGATAAGCATCGAAATACTCAGCCATCTTCCGGAAACGGCGTACCCACCAGGCACAGTCGTCCTTGAGCATCTCGTCCCAGTTGTAGGTGGGGAAGCCCCAGTTCTGGCCGTCGGCGGAGAACGGGTCGGGCGGTGCTCCGGCCTGACCGTTCAGGTTGAAGTAGCGCGGCTCCACCCAGGCCTCGACGCCGTCGCGCGAGATGCCGATGGGGATATCACCTTTCAGAATAACGCGATGTGCGCGCGCATACGCATGAACAGCCTGCATCTGCCGGTCGAGGTTGAACTGCACATAGTACCAGAACTGCAACTTCTTCTTGTCCTTGAACGTCGACTTCTGCGTGTTCTCCACCGTAGCCTCAGCGGGCCATTTCGAGAACTCCGCCGTGCCATAGAGGTCACGGAAGTAGCAGAAGGCGGCATAGGGCACAAGCCACTCGTTGTTCAGCTCAAAGAACTGCTTGTAGTCGGCCGTGCGCTGCACCTTGGTCCACTCCTGTTGGAAAAGCGTGCGCAGACAGTCCATCTTAGCCGACATCATGCGCTCGTAGTCTATCTGCGGCAGGGCGTTCAGCTCCTGGCGCAGCTGTTCGAACTCCTGACGCTTCTGCTCGTCCTTTATCGCCGGCAACTGGCGCAGGTCGCAGTACTGCGGGTGAAGGGCGTATATGCTGATGGAGTTGTAGGGATAGGAGTCCTGCCAGGTGTGGGTAATGGTGGTGTCGTTGATGGGCAGCACCTGCAGCACGCGCTGACGGGTCTTGTCACACCAGTCGATCATCAGCTTCAGGTCGCCGAAGTCACCCACGCCGAAACTGCCCTCCGAGCGGAGTGAGAAGACGGGGATGACGGTGCCGGCACCCTTCCACGGATAGACGGGGAAGTTAGCCTGCTGCAGTTCGTAGACCACGACGTCGCCCGCCTCCATCGGTGGCAGTGTGACCGTGCGGTTCATACCTGTCTCCCAGAGCGGCGTGACATCAATCTCGTCGTCGAGAGCCACGAACTTGAACTCAAACGTGCGGGGAAGTGTGTCGGCATTGAGCGAGACCACCCATTCGTTACACTCGTGTTCGGCCATATCCACGGCACGCTTGGCCTCCCAGTTGCCCAGCACCTCACAACCGCCGATAATGGCCAGCCGCTCGTCGGCGCGCAGCTGCGGAGCGCGCACCTTCAGGCGTAACGTACGATTGAACGACTCGTCGGTGCTCATTTTCCGCTCGCGGGCAAAGACGCACTCGGTGAAAGCCGACGAATACAGATAGCTGTCTTCAGGAATGTCGAGCCAATGGTCGTAGACAACATAGCAGGAACCCTTCACGGCAGCGAACTCCAGCCGGTGAGGCTCCACCAGCCATTCATGGCGATACTCTTCCTCGCCCCGATACACCGAATAATAATAGTCTATGTACGTGCCGGCCTTCACTGTACGCGACAAATCACATGTCCAGTGCAGCCCGTCGTGGGTACCCATCTTGTGCTGTTCTGTTTTTCCGTTTTCTTCAAGGATGTTCAGCGCCAGCTCTTCGCCAAACGTCGTCTGATACTCTAAGTTAAATTGGATCTTCATACTTTCAGTGTTTTTAGTATGGTGCAAAAGTACAAAAAATAATAACCCGCCGTTCACAGACGGCGGGTTATTGCAGCATTATATTGTGCAAACGTTTGCATCCTACTTAGCGTCATCCCTAATAGCAAAGACACAAGCCGCACCGACAGCCAGCAGGACGGCAGAGACGAACATCATGGCCGACTGCGTGCCGCCAACCAGTCCGAAGACGGTTCCGCCACAGGCTGCCGCAATAATCTGGGGCAGACAGATGGCACAGTTGAACAGGCCGAGATAGGCGCCCATGTGGCCGTAGCCCTGCAAGGCGTTGGTGACGAGCGTGAACGGACAAGCCAGCATGGCAGCCCAGACACAGCCAATCAGCAGGAAGGGCAGAATCTGCAGATACTGACCCGGGCAGAAAGGAATCAGGGCAAAACCCAGCGCACCAAGCAGGATGCTGACGCTGTAGGCCACCTTCATATTCTTGAAGCGGGGAATCAGCGTGGCCCACACCACAGAGCCCAAGGCCTGGATGGCATAGAGCACACCCGTCCAGTTGCGGGCTGTCTGGTAAGCCTCGGTCTCAGGGTTGTCGGTGTTCCAGACGGTCTCGGAGACAGCACCCACCACGTAGGACCACATATAGAGGAAGGCGGCCCAGCAGAAGAACTGCACCAGGCTGACGCGCCAGAAATTCTGCGGCGCACGCTTGAGCAGGGCAAACCAGTTGGCCTTGTCCTCCTCTTTCGAGGGTGCCGGGTTATACTCCTCATACTCCTTCGGCGGCCACTCGCGCACCTTCAGCGTGGTGTAGACGACACAAAGGATAAGAATGGCGGCGCCGACGTAGAACGACCAGATGACGGAGTCGGGCACCACACCCTTGGGAGCCACATTCTTCACGCCTAACCACGTGAAGAGGAAAGGGAAGATGAAGCCCGCCACACTACCGGCATTGCAGAGGAACGACTGGATGCTGTAAGCTTTACCCTTCTGCTGCTCATTGACCATGTCGCCCACCATCATCTTGAACGGCTGCATAGCCATGTTCAGCGAGGTGTCGAGCAACATCAGGGCGAAGAGCCCGAAGATAAGTGCCATACTCACCGTCATACCGAGCGAGCCGGCATTCGGCAGCAGACACATGACAATCACAGCCAGTAAAGCGCCCACGAAGAGATAGGGGATGCGGCGACCGAAGCGCGTCCACGTCTTGTCGCTCAACGAGCCTACGATGGGCTGCACGAGCATACCCATCAATGGCGGCAATATCCAGAAGTAACTCAGGTCGTGAGGGTCGGCCCCGATGGTGTGAAAGATTGACGAGATGTTGGCACTCTGCAGGGCGTATGCTATCTGCACGCCGAAAAATCCGAAGCTCAGGTTCCAGAGCTTCCAAAACGACAAATTCGGTTTCTGTTTCATAATATTTTATCTTGTTGTTCCTCTTATTATTAGCCGCGTGCGGACGATGCGCTTCTCTACCTTTTCCATAGATGAGCGACCCTCTACCTTGTCAATGAGAATCTCGGCGGCCTCCTCCCCTACCCGCTTGCCACGCTGCTCGACCGTGGTCAGCATAGGGTCGCAGGCCACGGCACGCTGACCGTTGGTGAAACCGCAGATGCTGATATCCTCGGGCACCCGCAGGCCCATACGCTTGACGGTGTAGAGGATACCAATGGCCGTGTCGTCGTTGACGGCGAAGAACGCATCGGGGTAATAGTCTCCGTCGAACAGATCTGGCGTTATCAGCTCGGCATCCTGACGGTTGTCGCAGATGCGCATCAGGTGCTCGTCGAAGGGAAGGCCACGCTTCAGCAGGGCGTCCTTATAGCCGTTGAAGCGGTTCTTTGATATCTCCAACTGCATGGGGGCACCATAAAAAGCAATGCGGCGACAACCCGTCTCAATCAGATAGGTGACGGCATTGAAGGCCCCCATATAGTCGTCGACGACAACCCGGCTGGCGTTCACACCCGTGCAAATACGGTCGTAAAACACAATGGGAATCTGAGAGTCCAAGAGCTTCTGGAAATGACCGTACTGCCTTGTATCCTTAGCCTGCGACACGATGACGCCGCACACTTTCTGCCGGTGAAACATCTCGCAGATACGGGTCTCGCGCTCGTACTGCTCGTTGCTCAGCGCCACCATGATATAATAGCCATGAGCCATCGCCGCCTCCTCGATACCCGTCAGGATGCTGGAGAAGTAGTAATGGGTGAACTCCGGCACGATGACGCCGATGACCCTCGACGAAGCCACGCGGCTGTGGCGCAGAGCCTCGCCGATGACATTCGGATAGAAATTATGTTCGCGCGCAAACTGCTGGATCTCCCGCCGCCGCTCCTCGCTGATACGGGGCGAGTCCTTCAAGGCACGCGACACCGTGGCAACGGAGATTCCAAGCTCCCTTGCTATGTCCTTCATCGTCATTGGTGCATTCTCTTTCATGCCGGTTTTTAGTTTGCAGTGCAAAGATAGACAATTTCAGCGTCCGCTGGTTTACAATTAACAAAGAATGCGCGCGCAGCGGCGTGCAATCGTTTGCACGCTTATAATAACGAATTTAGTCCGAAAAAAGTACAACGAAAGCAAAAGAAAAGTACCTTTGCACCGAAAATTACAGCTAAAACTATAAAACCAAATTAAAAAATGCAATGATGAAGCAGGTAAACATGAAAATCCCGTTCAGGATGCTGGCCTTGCTAATAGGTCTGTTCCTGTCGGTAGGAGCCTTTGCACAGCAGATTGCCGTGAAAGGCCATGTGACAGATGCCAGTGGTGAAGACGTCATCGGCGCTACCGTGCGTGTAGCGGGTACGCAGACGGCTACCGTCACTGACTTCAATGGTGTTTTCACTCTCAGCGCCAACCGGGGAGCCACCATCACGGTGAGCTACATAGGCTACCAGACAGCCACGGTGACAGCCGCCCCGACGCTGGAGATTACACTCGAGGAAGATGCCACGACGCTTAACGACGTGGTGGTCATCGGTTATGGTGTTGCCAAGAAGAGCGACCTGACCGGTTCGGTCGCTGCCTTGAAGCCCGACACGAAGAACAAGGGTGTTATCGTATCGGCTCAGGACATGCTGCAGGGTAAGGTGGCCGGTGTCAACATCACCAACTACGGTGGTAAGCCTGGCGGCGACGCCCGCATCCGCATTCGCGGCGGTGCCTCACTGAATGCCTCCAACGACCCGCTGATCGTCATCGACGGCGTGCCAATGGACAATTCGAAGGTCGGCGACGGATCGAACCCCTTAGCCACTATCAACCCCCAGGACATCGAGACCTTCAACGTGCTGAAAGATGCCTCGGCCACGGCCATCTACGGTAGCCGCGGCTCTAACGGTGTTATCATCATCACCACGAAGAAGGGCCGCCAGGGGCAGAAGTTGAACCTATCCTACTCAGGAAGTGCCACGGTCAGCATGAAAGCCAAGAGCCTCGACCTGATGGATGCCAACCAGTATCGTCAGCTTGTAGGTAACATCTACGGCAAGGAGTCGGATGCCTACGCCATGTTAGGAACAGCCAACACTGACTGGCAGGATGAAATCTACCGCACAGCCGTCTCGCACGACCATAACCTGACGGCAACAGGCTCAATGGGCACGGTTCCCTTCCGCGTCAGTTTGGGCTACACGGGTCAGGAGGGTATTCTGAGAACCTCTAAGTACGAGCGCTTCACGGGTGCCTTGAACCTGAATCCGTCAATGCTTGAGGATCACCTGACGCTGAACCTCAACGCCAAAGGCATGTACTCCACGGCCGACCTGGCCGACGAAGGTGCCATCGGTGCTGCTGCCTACTTCGACCCGACGCAGGACCCCTACACGTTCACCTCTACATATCATAAGAACATGTTAGGTGACAAGGCAGCCCAGACACTCCGCAACTTCGGTGGTTTCTTCGAGTGGCCTGCCGGCGGTGCAGCCCTGAACGACTCGGCATGGCCCTTCATGAAGTTCAAGGATGCTACCAAGAACCCGTTGGCACTGTTGGAATACGGTCTGTCTGACGAGACTGTGCGCACATTCATCGGCAGCATCGACGGCGACTACCGCATTCACGGCTTCGAGGACCTCCGCCTGCACGCCACCGCCGGTATCGAGCTGGCAGAAGGTTCGAAGGACAACGTGCTTACAGGCGCATACCCCTCAGAAAACGGCTACTATCTGGGCAACACTGAAAACGACAACCTGAAGCGCAACCTGCTCTTCAACGCCTATGCCCAGTACTACAAGGATATTAACGATGACCATCATTTTGACATCATGGCCGGTTACGAGTGGCAGCATTTCTACTTCCAGTGGAACAACCTCTGGCAGCAGTTCTATCAGCCCACCCATAACGAGTATCCCGGCGGACTGTACAAGAACAGTCCCGATGCCGACAAGTACGAGAGCTACCTCGTCTCGTTCTTCGGCCGTATGAACTACATCCTGAAGAACCGCTACATGCTGACAGCAACCGTCCGCCGCGACGGTTCCAGCCGCTTCGCCGAGCACTGGGCTACATTCCCCTCCGTGGCACTGGCCTGGAAGGTGAAGGAAGAGTCGTTCCTGAAGAATGTCAACGCCATCAGCGACCTGAAGCTGCGCCTCGGCTGGGGTATGACCGGTCAGCAGGAACTGGCCAGCGGCGACCCTGCAGCCAACAACTACATCTGGATTGACAAGTACAAGAAAGGATACGGCGGTAACGGACGCTACCCCATGGTTGGCGACGGCACGCTCTACCGTCCCGCAAGCGTCAACAAGGACCTGAAGTGGGAGACCACCACAACCTATAATGCCGGTCTCGACTTAGGCTTCATGGACCAGCGCCTGACGGCCAGCATCGACTACTATTACCGCGAGACCAAGGACCTTCTGAACTGGGCACACCTGCCCGCCCTCTACGGATTCATGGACGAGGGCTACCTGAACATTGGTAAGATGAAGAACTACGGTATTGAGGCCAGCATCAGCTGGAAGGCCATCCAGACGAACGACCTCTTCTGGACCCTCGACTACAACGTGACCTGGAACCGCAACAAGATTACAGACCTCTCCGGTGTTTCGGAAGGTGGTATGCCGGTACCCACGGGCGACAAGATTGACATCTCGAACCGCGTCCTGGCCCATCAGGTAGGCTACGCAGCCAACTCGTTCTGGGTGTTCCAGCAAGCCTACGACCAGAATGGCAAGCCGTTAGAGAACGTCGTGGTTGACCGCAACGGCGACGGACAGATAACCACCGCCGACAAGTACCTCTACAAGCACATCATGGCCCCCGTCACCATGGGTCTGGCCTCACGCTTGGAGTACAAGAAGTGGGACCTCGGCTTCTCACTGCGCGCCAGCCTCGGCAACTATGTCTACAACAGCACCCAGCAGGGTATGCGCCTGACAGCTCCCAATGCCCTGATGTATCAGGACGCTTTCCTGCAGAACCGTCTTGCCAACACACTGGGCTGGCTGAGTGACTCCGACGCTTCGAAGCTGACCGACTACTTCGTGCAGAACGCCTCGTTCCTGAAGTGCGACAACATCACCTTAGGCTACTCGTTCGACAAGCTGTTCCACTCCGATGACTGGGAAGGTCTGGCAGGCCGCGTCTACGCCACCTGTGCGAACGTGTTCACCATCACCGACTACGAGGGCATCGACCCCGAGGTGTCGAGTGGTGTCGACGGCGGCATCTATCCCCGCCCCATCTCCTTCATCGTTGGTCTGAACCTGAATTTCTAAACCAATAAAGAATAAAGTCATGAAAAGATATATCAAAAGCATACTCCCCGCAGGCGCACTGCTGCTTGCCCTGGGAATGACATCCTGCACGAAAGACCTGGACGTGGACCCCATCAGTCCGAAAATATCCACAGACTACAGTGCAGAGGGATTGTTCAACAAGTGCTACGCCAACTTCGCCATGGCCGGACTCGGCGACGGCGGCAGTGGCGACGGCGACTGCGACGTGGCCGGCTACAACGACGCCGGTATGACCAACCTTGTGCGACTGCTCTGGAACGTCAACGAACTGACCACCGACGAGGCCATGTGTACATGGGGTGACGCCGGTATCCCCGAACTGAACTTCGACACCTACGATGCCGAGGCTGCTATGGTGAAGGCCCTCTTCGCCCGCCTCACTTTAGGCATCTCCTGCTGCAACCAGTATCTGACCGTCGCCAGCGACCACAATGCCACGATGACGGCCGAGGTACGCTACCTGCGCGCCCTGCAATACTACATTCTGATGGACCTCTTCGGCAACGTACCCTTCGCCACTGCCATCGAGAAACCCAGCCAGCTGAGCCGCACCGATATGTTCAACTGGATTGTCAGCGAACTCAACGAGATTGAGCCGCAGCTTAGCGAGGCCAAGGCCAAGAAGTCGGCCGATAGCGGCTACGGTCGCGTTGACAAGGCTGCCGCCTGGATGCTCCTGCAGCGTTTGTACCTCAATGCCGAGGTTTACACAGGCACTGCCCAGTGGGACAAGGCTGCCCAGTATGCCCAGAAGGTCATCAGCTCGTCGTACAAGCTCAACGAGGGTGGCACGAGCAAGTGGAGCGCCTACCAGATGCTGTTCATGGCCGACAACGGCGAGACCAATGCCGCCTACGAGGGTATCTTCCCCATCTACCAGGACGGCAAAGTGGCTACCAGTTATGGCAACACCACGTTCCTCGTCGGCTCGACATTCACCGGCGACATGGTAGTGAACCCGGTGGATGACCCCACGGGAACCAACGGCACCACGCAGAACTGGGCCGGTAACCGCGCACGCATTAACCTCTACAAGAAGTTCTTCCCCGACGGCAAGGAGCGCAACATCGCCTCATACGACATGGTGAAGCAGGCCCGCGACGACCGTGCACTCTTCTGGGGTATCGACCGCGTGCTCGACATCAGCACCTACAGCACCTTCAAGGAGGGCTACAGCGTGGCCAAGTTCACGGGCTACAAGACTGACGGCTCGGCCAACGCCGACGCCACCTTCACCGACGGCGACTGGTTCTTCTTCCGCGTGGCAGAAGCCTATCTGACCTACGCCGAGGCCGTTACCCGCATAGCCGGCGGCAACCAGCTGACTGCCGAGGCCCTGCAGGCTGTCAATAAGGTTCGCGCACGTGCCAACGCTTCCCAGAAGGAGTCGATGACGCTCGACGAACTGTGCGACGAGTGGAGCCGTGAGTTCTACTTCGAGGGTCGCCGCCGCATCGACCTCGTCCGCTTCGGCAAGTTCGGAGGCAACAACAACTACAACTGGCAATGGAAGGGCGGCGTGAAAGACGGCCGCAACTTCGACGCATACAAGAACGTCTTCGCCATTCCCGCAGCCGAGCTGAACAGCAACACCAGTCTGAAGCAGAACGACGGCTATGCTTATTGAGCTGAGAATTGAGAAGTTGAGAATTGATAATTGATAATTAGAAACAAGACATGAAAACAATATTCAAATCAACACTAATGCTGGTGACGGGACTCGCACTGTTGACGGCCTGCGAGAGCGACCGCGACTCGAACCCCACCGTAAAGGCTCCCACCGGTGAGTTCCGCCTGTACACGCCAGCCATGGCCAACGCCACACTGGACTTGGCCAACTCGAACACGATAGAACTGGTCTGCGCGCAGCAGCCTAACTACGGATTCCCCGCCCGCACCACTTACGTCGTGCAGATGGCCACAAAACAGGACATGAGCGACATGGTGGAGCTGAACGAGGAGCACCTCAGCCCGAAGATTGATATCGATGCTGCCCTCGTGGCCAGCACGCTGACCACCATGAAGACCGACGAGGGACTCGACGAGTCAGCATTCCCGATGAACATCCCCGTCTACTTCCGCATCCGCGCCTTCATGAGCGAGACGTCGACCAACAAGCCCGTGCCCGGCACGGAAGTCCTCTCCAACGTCGTCAGCCTGAACAACGTCCTGCTGGCCTACTCGCTGCCCCCCGTACTGCTGCCCGACAACATCTACATCGTCGGCAACTTCAACGGATGGAGCTGGGACACCTCACTGCAGATGGTACAGTGCTACGACGGCGACAACGTCTTCTGGCACATGGTCTACATCGACGAAAGCGGTATCAAGTTCAACACCGCCAAGGACTGGGACGGCAACCAGAAGGGATTCAACGACATCACCGTCAGCGGCGACCTGGCAAGCCAGATCAGCGGCAACGGCGACGGCAACATCTGCTCTTCGCAGCCCGGCTGGTACCTGATGATTGCAACAGCATCCGTACAGGGCCGCAACATCACTTACGACGTGCAGTTCAACAAGCCTGAGGTATGGCTCATCGGCGTGCTCACTGGCGGCTGGGACGAGTTCATGGGCGAACCGTTCACCGTACCGGCTACCGCCGACGGCGACTTCGTATCACCGGCGTTTGCCGTCTCCGTTCCCGGCAACGACAGCGACGGCTGCGTACGTGCATATGTCAAGATTCCCGGCTTCGACTGGTGGAAGTCTGAGTTCATGATCTTCAACCAGAAGATTGTCTACCGTGGCATGGGCGGCGACCAGGACCGCGTAGGCGGTGCAGCTGGTCAGAGCCTCTACCTGAACTTCACCAAGGAAACTGGCGACATTAAGTAAATTGAAGGTTGAAAATTGATAATTGATAATTGGTATGAAAAAGATTTCATTATATCTGTCACTCGTGTTTGCAGGCCTGTTTACAACGGCCTGCCACGAGGACTTCGAAGACTGGGCACAGCCGCAGTCGTTCGCCGAGCCCAAGGCCATCAGCATCTCCGGACTGACAGCCTCGGCATTAGGCACTGACATCAACCTGAACACGGACGCCGAGGCGGTGAAGGTGCTCAACCTGAGCCAGGTGGCGCTGCCCGAAGGCATCGTCCTTGAGGGTCTCCGCATGAAGGTTACCCCCGACGGCACCGACGGTTCTACGTCGCAACAGCTCAACGCGCTGGCTGCCGACGGCACCTTCAGCAGGGCCGATCTGCAGCAGGCCGTTGTCGACTTCTTCGGTCCGCGCCCCACGGCACGCAAGATAGCTGCCCACGTGCTGCTTGACGGTGTCGTCAACGGTCAGGCCGCCCTCATCGATGCGGGCAACATCGTCCTCAGCCTCATCCCCAAGGCTCCCGTCATTGCGCCGGCCTACTACCTCATCGGCGGCCCCAACGACTGGGCAGCATCGGCAGCCTCTAAGCCGCTGAAGTTCCAGCACAGCGGCAAGGACGTCTACGAGGATCCCGTCTTCTCCATCGTCTTCGACGCTGCAGCTGAGGGTGACACCTGGTTTGCCATCGGCGACGACGAGAGTTGCGACGCCATCGGTGCCGGCGACTGGACGAAGCTCTTCGGCATCGTGGGCGGCGACAACGAGGCCAAGAGCGGCTCGCTCGACTACCGCTACAACCTGGGGGGCGACAACACGTTCAAGGTGGCCGCAGGCGCCAAGAAGATCAAGGTGGTCATCAATATGCTCGACCGCACCTTCGAGGTGACGCCCGTCAGCATCTCTGACGCCTACTACCTCATCGGCGGCCCCGGCAACTGGGACAGCTCCAAGAACCAGAAGTTCACGCACAGCGACAAGGACGTGTTCGACGATCCCGTCTTCACCTATGTCTTCGAGGGCAGCGGCAGCGATATGTGGTTTGCCTTTGGCGATGACGAGGCCATCGACGCCGTCGGCGATAACGTATGGAACAAGCTCTTCGGCACCACCGGAGCCAGCGAGGACCTCAGCGGAACATTCAAGCGCCGCTACGACCTCGACGGCGACCACTCCTTCCACGTTGACGGTACGGCCAAGTTCTACCGTTTCAGTGTCAACATGCTCACTGGCGAATACACCATCACACCGCTGAGTTTCGACCCCATCATCTACTTCATCGGTGCTACCGACGGCTGGGCCAACCCTGACCAGAAGTTAGTGCTCACCGACGAGAGCGGCATCTATACTGGCTATGTCTACTGTGCCGACCCGAACGGATGGGGCAATTGCTTCAAGTTCCAGAAGGTAGCAGGCGACTGGGGCACTGAGATCAACACTGGTCACATGACAGGTGGTATGACGGGAGGTGTCGGCCTGCACGATGGTGACACCAACTTCGAAATCAAGGACGGTGAGGGTGTCTACTATATGACACTCAATATGGGCGCCATGACGCTGAGTGCCATTAAAGTCGAGAAGATGGGTATCATCGGCGACTTCAACGGCTGGGGAGGCGACGTGGAAATGACGTGGAACGCCACCGACTATTGCTTCGAGGCTACCGGCGCTGGCGTGAATGCCAATGGATGGAAATTCCGTGTCAACGCCGACTGGGCCATCAACCTCGGTTCGAATGACAGCACAGAGCCGTCAGCCATACTCACCGACTTGGTTGCCAACGGCAAGAACATAGGCGTGGCAGGTACAACCATCAAGCTCTACCCCACCCGCAAGACCTCAGACAAGATCTACTGCACGGTAGAGTAACCTGACCGTCACGGGTCAACCCAAACTACGGACTTTACAGCTATCTGTGGAGTCCGTAGTTTTATTGATGATTATCTCCTACTGATATGTCTCTTCGCTCCTTGCCAGCTGGTGTCCGCGGAACTGCGCCACGACGAGGTGCAGCTGGGTAGGACCGCACAACAGGCGCAGCTTCTCGTCCGTCGCGTAGCGCGTTATCTGCTCCTTGGCCTCTGCCCATTGCACCTCGGCCTCCTCGGCTGTGGCCTCCTGCTTCAGGTACTTCAGTTCGATGATGAACGAGTGAGCCACCATAGGGTAGCGGCGCAGGTCGGGCAGCAGGAAGAAGTCACAGTAGCCGTGGCTCAGCTCCAGCTCGGGAGCGGTGAGGTAGTAGGGACAGAGCGAGAAGTAGGCGGTGAAGAACCCCTGGATGTTTCGCTCGCCCTCAATCAGACAGCGCACGGCACAAGTCTTTTCGTATTCGTCGCTGACAGTCTGGAGCAGCGGATGCCAGTCGCCGCTGACGGCTGCCTGTTGGAAAGCCTTGTCTATCTGCCAGTGGTTTACCGTGCGGATGCGGTCGTACTCTTCCAGCAGGTAGCCGTAGTACTGTTTCCTGACGTTGTTGTTCGGTATGCCAAGGCGCAGCGTAAAGCCGTTGGTGCCCGTGATGGTGAGCATACCATAGTAATACAGCAGGCTGACGAAGTTGTCGAACTTCACCATCTCCGAAGCAGGGAAGTAAGGCATGAGGTGGCTGTCGATATAGCCCTGCTCCGCTATCTGGTAGATGATGCTCTTGCGCTCCGGCTCCAGCTTGTCAATCTGTATCAGTTTCTTCATCTTCTGGTAGTCGGTGCGGGTGTTGGGGTTGACCATCTCGTCAGGCGAATGACCGTTCCTTACTTGGCTTCCTAAGTAGTAGAGTACCATGTCGCTGTTGAACATACGACTTTCAGACAGTCCTTCCTTTGCAAAGCAGTAGTTGTCGTACCACGGTTTCATTTCCTCAATCATCGCTTCGACGTCGCCCTTGATCCAGCCGGCTTCCGAATAATAGTTGAACATCTCGCGCACGTCATCCTCGCTGAAGCCGAGCATCTGGTTGACCGCAGCATCAGCGGTGATGTTCGTGGCAATGTTGTAGCCCGACGTCAGGTCGTCCATCGTCACGGGACTCACGCCGAGCATCAGCACCCGCTCGAAGTTGGCCTTGAAACTCTTGAAGATGTCGCGATAGAATCCCTCGCCGTGGGTCAGGCCGTGGTAGATATCCTCGCCGTGCTGGTTCAGCACGGTGTTGGTGAAGTTGTCGTACTCGTCGATGATGAGGTAGAGCGGGACATTGCACGTCTTTGCTTTGTAGCCAATGAAGTTGATTTTCCCATTAGCGTCCGGTTCCTTGCTTACGTCCTGAGCAAAGCCCGGATAGAACAGATGCTCGTATTCATGTCCGAAGCCGTTGAGAATGATGCTGCAATAAATATTGAAGCGCTCTCCTAATTGTTCAATGGTTCCCGTGACCTGCGAGAAGTCCAGGTGCAGCACGGCGTAATAGTTTTTGTAGGCCGTGGGATGGCTGCCTATCCACAAGTCGCCGAACAGCTTGTCGAAACGGTCTTTCATGTTCACGTCGTAGTATGCCTTGAGCATACTCAGCAGGAGCGACTTGCCGAAGCGGCGGGGTCGGACGAGGAACAGATAACTGCTCGTCATCTCTAACCGGGGGATAAACATGGTTTTGTCTACATAATAGTAATTCTGCTCGCGAAGGCGGGAGAAGTCGGAGATGCCGAGGGGCAGCTGTTTGGTGGTCTGTACTGGTTGTGCCATAGCTTCTGATTCTTACAACGCTGCAAAAATACACAAAAATTCCTGAAATGCCAAACGTTTCGGGGATTTTCAAAGGTTTTCTTTTTTGTTCTCGAAACAAAGGGGTTTTGCAAAAAGAATTTTATACAATGGCCTTTTTACCATTTGCTCTATGAACAATATTGCTCCGCTATGTGGTGTAAGCGACTGACTGTCAAGACTATCATGGCGGAGGAATTTGACGGGACGGGGTTTTGGAATGTGAGGGACGGGAAAGGCGGAAGTTTGGGAATGGCTCAGGGGCTGCAAACGGAGGGAGAGGGAACGGGAAATGGGTGGAAAGGTGGCAAAAAACAGACCTGCGACTTAAGTCACAAGGTGTTGGAACTTAAGTCGCAAGATGCTGCGACTTAAGTGGCAGACCGTTAAAACTTAAGTGGCACATTCGCAAAAGGCAGATATCTCATGAAGCTTGAATAACAAGAATACTCCGCCGTTAACCAACTGAAAGACAGAGGTTTAAAGCATATAGCGGAGCAATTTTCACATTTTTCCATGATAGTTATCTCCTATTGATATTATACCACTTTACCAACAACAGCTGAAAGAAATGGTCGTAGATGTAATACGTCTCGTTTTCCTAACCGTGGCCATCGGCCAAAGCCTATCCCTTGCAATCGATTGCACAGCGGATGTAATATAATTAGATGTACATCAGCGAACGACGTGCGGCTTTTTTCGTAACTTTGCACAGAATAAAACCGAAAACATCATGAAGCGACTTTTACTTATCTTATCATTTGTCACGTGTCATTTGTCGATTAACAGCGCAGCTGCACAAGGTTGGCCTGAAAACTATGGCGGCATCATGCTGCAGGGGTTCTACTGGGACTCGTACAGCGACTCGAAATGGACGCAACTGACAGCACAGGCCGACGAGCTGTCCCAGCACTTTGACCTGATATGGATACCTAATTCGGGCAAGACTTCTGACTTCGCCAACAGCGGCCGACAGACCATGGGCTACGATCCCTGCTACTGGCTCGACCACAACACTTGCTGGGGCACTGAGACGGAACTGCGACAGATGATCAGCACCTTCAAGAAGAAGGGCACAGGATTCATCGAGGACGTGGTCATCAACCACAAGAACGGTCTCAAGTCGTGGGTGGACTTCCCCAACGAGACCGTAGGCACGTACACCATCACCTGGGACAATCAGGACTACTCGGGCATTTGCCAGGACGATGAGTGCAACTCTAACGGCTACTACACCAGTGGTGCCAAGGACACGGGCGACAACTTCGACGGCTACCGCGACCTGGACCACACCAACCTGAAAGTACAGCAGAACGTGAAAACCTATCTCACCTACCTGATTAAGGAAATCGGCTACGTCGGCTTCCGCTATGACATGGTGAAGGGCTACGCCGCACGCTACACCGGCCAGTACAACGCCACGGCACAGCCTGAGTTCAGCGTCGGCGAGTACTGGGACGGCGACAAGACGAAGGTCGTGAACTGGCTGAACGGTACGAAGCAAGAGGGCAAGATACAGTCGGCTGCTTTCGACTTCCCGCTGAAGTACAAGCTCAACTCGGCCTTCGGATCTGGCCAGTGGAACCAGCTCGGCCTGCAGGTGCTGGCCAATGACAAGCAGTACCAGCGCTACGCCGTCACCTTCGTCGACAACCACGACTCCTACCGCGAGCAGTCGCGCCTGCGCACCAATGTCTGTGCCGCCAATGCCTTCATCCTCACGATGCCCGGCACGCCCTGCCTCTTCCTGAAGCACTGGCAGGCCTACAAGGGCACGCTGAAACGGCTCATCGCCCTGCGCAAGGCTGCGGGTATTACGAACCAGAGCGAGATTGTCAGCGCCCAAAGCGAGGGCGAAGGTTTCCAGCTCACGGTCAAGGGTAGCAAGGGGACTGTCACCTTGCTTTTAGGAAATGCCGAACCACCCGCTGGAGACTGGCAACTGGCTATGGAAGGCAAGAACTTCAAAGTCTATACCAGTAAGGAGGTCAACTTGACAACTGTTAAGGCCATCACCGACAACGATGCCGAGCAAGAGGACGCCCCCACGACCATCCCCGACTTCTGCACCGTCACGGCCGGTGAGACCTGCGCCTTCTTCGAGGCTCCCGTCACATGGGGTAGTCAGATTTACACCTGGGCATGGATGAATGGTGGCGACGGAAAGAATTATGTAGGTACAGGCTGGCCTGGTGTTGCCGCCACGCTGATTGGTACGGCCGACAATGGCAACAAGGTGTTTAAATGGACATCCACCAAGACGACAGCCCCCGACAACATCATCTTCAGTGATGGCGGAAACCAGACTGATGACCTGAAGTTTGTGAACGGCGGCTACTACAACCAGGAGGGTCTGAAGGCCAACGTCATCACGGGCATCCGTGCCATCACTACCGACCGTGGCGATGCTGCCGTCTACTCCCTCGACGGCCGTCGGATGAACCATGTGAAGCCTGGTATCTATATCCGCAACAACAAGAAACTGATAATCCGCTAAAGGATAGCCCTCACCACGAACCAGCAGTGCAGCAGAAACGTCTGCACGACGCCGTAATGGTGCTGCATCACAAGGTATCGCTCACACAGCGATGCCTTGTGGTTTTTTGTGGTGGCACCTTCTTCCATATAGTTGGCCACGACAATACCTATATTATATAAAGGCAGCGACATACGCTCCGACTCGCGCATCACGCGGATGCACCAGTCGACATCGGCCGAAAAGCGGTAACGGGTGTCAAACTGCAGGTTCTTGGCAATATCGGTGCGGGCGTAGAAGGCCTGATGACAGACCAGCATACCCTGACGGAACGAGCGCCATGTGAGCCGCTCGGGCGGCTGCAGGCGACGGGGGCGCAGGTAACGACCCTCGCCGTCGACGATGTCGGTATTACCGTAGAGCACGCCAGGCAGCTCGGCCGTCGGCAATTCATTCAACCGACATCGGCGCACCACCTGCTCCAAGGTATCGGCGGCAGGGAAGCTGTCACCCGCGTTCATATATATAATGTAGTCGCCCGAGGCCTGGGTCAGTCCCTTGTTCATGGCATCGTAAATGCCGTGGTCAGGCTCCGAGGCGATGATGACCTGATGTTCTGACTCCGACTCGTCACTCCGTTGTTTATAAGTCTCGGCCATTGCCAGTGTGCCGTCGGTCGAAGCACCGTCGATAATCAGATGCTCCACCTCATCGTAGGTCTGACGCAGCACGCTGTCGAGTGTCCGCTGCAACACTGCCTCGGCGTTATAGGTAATGGTGACAACCGTGAAACGTATCATAGCTTATAATGTTTCTGGGCTAATGCCTCGTTATAGACTTCGGTGTACTTCAGGGCGACGCTCTGCTGGGAATAGCTACGGCTGACTTTCGTCACGGCTGACTTCGACAATGCCTCATAGTCGGCCTCCTGCAATACCCAGTGAATGCCACGGGCCAAGTCCTCGGCATCGCGATAAGCAGCCACATAGCCGTTCTTCTGGTGGTCAATCTCCTCCGGGATGCCTCCCACCTTGAAACCGACACAGGGAATGCCGCAGGCCATGGCCTCCATAATGGTGTTGGGGAGGTTCTCGCTGAGCGACGGCAACACAAAAATGTCAGCGGCGTTATAGACATCAACGATGTGGCGCTCGTCGCTGACATAGCCTAATGGATGCGCCTCGAAGGGCATCTGACTGACAACCTCTTCGGCATGGCCGCCAAGGATGACTACCTCTACGCACCCCTTCATTTCAGGATGACTGTTCGACAACAAGTTACAGGCCTCCACCAAGTAGTCCATGCCCTTGTTGCGGTTGGTGGCACGCTGCGACACAAAGAGAATCAGCTGGCGGTCTTGGGGCAGGCCCAAACGGGTGCGCGCGGCACGTTTGTCCTCTACCCTGTAAACAGAGAGGTTGATAGGATTGGGTATGCAGGTTATCTTCTGCCCCCTGAGCAGTCCGCTCTGCTTGGCCTCAGACTCTAACCAACGGCTACATGCCACAAAAACAGCACTCTCACTGTGAAGCACAATCTGCTTGCGTCGCCACAAACGGGCAGACAAATCACTCTGACTACCACCGCCCGGCAGATACTTACAGTGGTGACAGGCTGTCTTAAACTGGTGGCAGCCTAAAGTTAGATGACAGATGGCCGTAGCCGGCCAGATATCGTGCATGGTCCAGACCACAGGCTTTCCTGACTTCAGGATTTTCCGGATGCCGCTGAGCGAGAGCATACCCTGATTCACCCAGTGCAGGTGAATGATGTCGGCCTCCTGAAACTCAGGCAACTTCGTGATGTCCGTTCCTATATTGGCAATATCAACCTCGAACAGATGCTTTCGCGAACAGTGCAGATGCAGGAAAACGACCAGCCGTTCCCAAAGGAAACACCACTGCTGCCACCACTTGTCGCGCAGTCCGACCACGGTAAGGCTGTCCGTCTGTTTGTCGCGCACCAGCATCCTGGCTTTCACACCATGATTATTCAGTGCTTCCATCAGTCGATTGGCTGCCACGGCAGCACCGCCAGCACGTTCGCTTGTATTGACAATTAGAACCCTCATATACTCTCCTGCGCCTTGCGCTTTGCCTCCTTCTCAGCCTCCTTGGCGCGCTGCCTGGCTTCCTTCTCGCGGCGCTTCTGCTCCTTGGCCAGTTCCTTCTCGCGACGCTTCTGTTCCTTGGCCAGTTCCTTCTCGCGCTTTTTCTGCTCCTTGGCCAGGCGCTTCAGCTCGCGCTCGTTCGCTTTGGCTGCCTCTTTCTCCGAGGCTGCCTCCTCCTTGGCCTTCAGCGACTCCTCCAACTTCTCGCGGAGCATCTCCTTGTCGAAGGTAAAGACATGGCCGAACATTCCCACCGACAGTAGCTGATCCTTACCCTTCAGGTGAACCGATGTCGTGTTCAACAGCAGGTAGTTATGAACCTCCAGCTTCGAGTTCAGTGCCAGCTCGATAGTCTTCACGGCAACGTTCTTGCCGAGGTTGGTCAGCACATTGTCGCCGAAACGGTTCTCGGCCTCCTCTGAAACATACTCCTCAACGGCCTTCATCATAGCCTCCTTGTGGGCCTGCTTGTCGGGCACTGTCAATGCCATCAGAACCGCCACGAGCAATACGATGACTACAACCAGTAATTTCTTCATATCAAGTTTGCTTTATATTTTTTAGGCGGCAAAGGTACAAAAAAGAAGTGAAAAGAAAGACGTAAAAAGCAACAATTTTACTGTTCGCGCACACAAACGGTTGATTTACGTCAAGAACAACGCACTTTTTGAGATTTTCCACCTCATAAATATTGCATTATCCAAAAAAACGCCGTACCTTTGCATCGTCAAAAGACAAAGGTTAATAGATTGTTTTAGGTTAGTAGTAATATTTATAGTTTTAGGTTTTT
>CAMHIS010000036.1 GCA_946185285.1 uncultured Prevotellaceae bacterium | reverse complement strand
GCAGGACATGGAGCCAGCCGCCCCGCCAAGCGCATAGAGACCGCTTCGGTCCTGGCTTGCATCTCGATGGAATGCGCTCAGAACGAGATGCACGGCGGCCAGGCCATCCCGGCCTTCGACTTCTACCTGGCTCCCTACGTGCGCATGAGCTACGTCGAGGAACTGAAGGCGCTTGAGGACCTCAACGGTGAGGACTACCACGACCTGTACGACGAACCGCTGATGGACTATGTCAAGAAGCCGCTTGACGGCCTGCAGGGGCGCGAGCGGGCCCAGCAGCACGCCATCAACAAAACCGTGGGCCGTGTCCATCAGGCTATGGAGGCGTTTATCCACAACATGAACACCATCCATTCGCGCGGCGGTAACCAGGTGGTCTTCTCCTCAATAAATTATGGTACTGACACGAGCGCGGAGGGCCGCTGCGTCATGCGCGAAATCCTGCTCTCGACCTACGAGGGCGTGGGTGGCGGGGAGACGGCCATCTTCCCCATCCAGATTTGGAAGAAGAAGCGCGGCGTGAACTACCTGCCCGAGGACCGCAACTTCGACCTCTACCAGCTGGCCTGCAAGGTGACGGCCCGCCGTTTCTTCCCCAACTTCCTGAATCTCGACGCCTCGTTCAACCAGGACAGTGAGTGGCGCGCCGACGACCCCAAGCGCTATATTCATGAGGTGGCCACGATGGGCTGTCGCACCCGAGTCTTCGAGAACCGCTTCGGCCCTAAGACCTCCATCGGCCGTGGAAACCTGAGCTTCTCGACCATTAACATCGTGAAGCTGGCCATCGAATGCATGGGCATTGAGGACAAGCAGCAGCGCATTGACCAGTTCTTCGCCAAACTTGACAAGATGCTGGAACTGACAGCCAAGCAGCTTGACGACCGCTACAAGTTCCAGAAGACGGCCTTCGTCAAGCAGTTCCCCTTGTTGATGAAAAGCCTGTGGATAGGTGCAGAGAAACTTGCGCCTACCGACACCGTGGCCGAAGTCATTAACCAAGGCACGCTCGGCATCGGGTTCATCGGTCTGGCTGAATGTCTCGTGGCACTCATCGGCAAGCACCACGGCGAGTCGGCGGAGGCTCAGGAGTTAGGTCTCAGGATTGTGACCTATATGCGAGACCGCGTCAATGAGTTCTGCGAGCGTTACCAGCACAACTACTCCGTACTGGCTACGCCCGCTGAGGGCTTGTCTGGTAAGTTTACAAAGAAGGACCGCAAAGAGTTCGGCATCATCAAGGGCGTTACCGACCGTGACTACTATACCAACTCCAATCATGTGCCCGTCTACTACAAGTGTCCGGCCCGCCACAAAGCCGAGATAGAGGCTCCCTATCACAACCTCACACGCGGCGGCCACATATTCTATGTCGAGATTGACGGAGATGCTACCCATAACCCGCAGGTTATTATGAGCGTCGTCGACATGATGGACCGCCTCGACATGGGCTATGGCAGTGTGAACCATAACCGCAACCGCTGCATGGACTGCGGATATGAGAACGCCGCCGACCATCTGGAGGAATGTCCAAAGTGTGGCAGCAAGAACATTGACAAGCTGCAGCGCATCACCGGCTACCTCGTGGGCACTACCGACCGCTGGAACTCGGGTAAGTTAGCCGAGCTTCGCGACCGTGTGACGCATATCGACCACGGTATGCAGGATATGTTCGGGAGCGAGGAGTAGACAGTGAGTCAGAGATAGTCCATGAGGACGTCCCAGACGGCGACGATATGGCAGACGGAGCCGGCGAGGACGAAGAAGTGGAAGACGGAGTGCATGTACTTCCGCTTGTTGAGAGAATAGAAGAGGGCGCCGGTGATATAGCTGACGCCCTCAGCTATTATCCAGATGACGGCAGCCGTTGAGACGCTGTCGAGGAGGGGCTTGAAGGCGACGAGTATACTGAGGCCCATGCCGACGAAACAGAGGGTCTCGAGGTTGGAGTGCTCCTTGAGCCGGATGAAACTGACGATGGTGCCGGCGATGGCACAGAGCCAGACAAAGGAAAAAAGGCTCCAGCCCCAGTAGCCCTGCTGGCGGAGGGCAACGAGGGTCAGCGGCGAGTAGGAGCCGGCGATGTGCCAGTAGATGGCGGCGTGGTCCCACTTGCGGAGCCGCTCCTTCCACTTGGAGTGGTGCTTTATCGAGTGGTAGAGGGTAGAGGCAACATAGCTGGCGAGCATACCGAAGAGGTAGAGGATGACCCCTATGCGGGCCCAGTTGTTGTCGGCCCGGAAGCACCAGACAAGGAAGATGATGCCGATGACGACACCGAGCAGGATGCCGCCACCGTGGGATGCCGAGTTCCAGATTTCCTCTTTCCTTGTATATCTAATCACCTTTTCTCTCCATTACTTTTCACTTCTTCCTGATTAGTGTCAGACCGTCGCGGAGGGGCAGCACGACCTGCTCAGTACGGGCGTCATGAGCCACGTAGTCGTTGAAGCGGCGGATGCCCAGCGTCTGCTGGTCGTGGTCGTAGCTGGGGTCGGTGACGTGGCCGTCCCAGAGCGTGTTGTCGGCAACGATGAAGCCCCCTGGCCGTAGCAGGGAGAGCCCCACGTCGTAGCACTCGCAGTAAGTGCGCTTGTCGCCGTCGATGAAGACCATGTCGAACACTATGCCGAGCTTCGGGGCCTCGACCATGGCGTCGCCGATGATGAAGGCTATCTTGTCGGCCACGGGCGAGCCTTCTATCCACGGGCGTGTGAAGTCCTCCATCTCGTCGTTCACCTCGAAGGTGTAGAGCCGTCCGCCGGGTGGCAGCCCCCCGGCCATGGCGATGGCGGAATAGCCGCTGAAGGTGCCTACCTCGAGCACGTTCCTGGGCTGTATCATCTGGACGAGCATCTTGAGCAGCTGCCCTTGCAGGTGTCCGCTGGCCATGCGTCCGTGCAGGGTCTTGACGTTGGTAGCCCGCCAAAGCCGATACAGGTAGTCGGGCTCTGGCGAGGTGTGGGCGGCGACGTACTCCTCTAATTGAGAATTGAGAGTTGAGAATTGAGAATTATGATTACCAACACCCATGGTGTTTCCCATGGATTCCCCATTCATTGCCAAGTTATCTATAGAAGTAATCATAATTCTCAATTCTCAATTCTCAATTCTCAACTCTCAATTCAACAGAGCCTCTACGGCCAGTCGGTAGGAGTCGAGGCCGAAGCCGCAAATGACACCTGAGCAGGCGGCAGAAAGGAACGAATGATGGCGGAAATCCTCGCGCTTGTGTACGTTGGAGATGTGTACCTCGATGACAGGGCAGCGCAGCGAGCGGATGCAGTCGTGGAGGGCGACGCTGGTGTGCGTGTATGCACCGGCATTGAGCACGATGCCGTCGCAGACTTCGAAGAATCCTACCTGCTGCATCTTATTGATAAGCTCGCCCTCGACGTTGCTCTGGAAGTAGTCGATGGTGATGTCGGGATACTTGGCACGCAGCTGTTCCAGGTAGGCGTCGAATGACTCACTGCCGTAGATACCTGGCTCGCGCTGTCCTAAGAGGTTCAGGTTAGGGCCGTTGATAATCTGTATTTTCATAACCGTTATTTGATTTACTATGTGTCTGACTGTGAATTGTCAATGAACTCACGGGGCGACTGTCCGAAATGCTTGCGGAAAACCGACGAGAAGTAGGGCAGCGACGAGTAGCCTACGGTATAGGCCACCTGTGTGATGTTCAGCTTCTGCTCCTTCAGCAGACGGGCGGCCTGCTCCATTCGGATGTTGCGAATGAACTCAGAGATGGGAATGCCCGTCATCTCCTTCATTTTACGGTGCAGGTGGGCACGGCTGATGCCGGCGTCGTGGCAGATGTCGTCGACGCCGAACTCGCTCTCGCCGATGTGCTCGTTGATACTCTTGATGATGCGCTCCATCAGCTGCTCGTCGTTGCCCTTCACCTCTATCTGCGGCACCTTCTCGACGGGCTGCTGCGAGCCGGAGAACTTGCCGCGCAGGCGTAGGCGCGTGCTGATGAGGTTGTCGATGGTGGCGTGCAGCTCGTCGACGTTGAAGGGCTTGGTCAGGTAGGCATCGGCACCCTTCTCCAGTCCTTCGAGGCGGTTGCCGATGTCGGTCTTCGACGTGAGCATGATGACGGGCAGGTGTGAGATGTTGACGTTGGTGCGAATCAGCCGCAGCATCGTGAAGCCGTCCATCTCGGGCATCATCACGTCGCTGATGACGAGATCGTAGTGGTTGGTGAGCAGTTCCTTCAAGCCGTCCTTGCCGTTGTGACAGGCCGTGAAGTAGTAGTAGTCGGCCAGCTCCTGACCGATGAAGCGCGCTATCTCCTCGTCGTCGTCGACCACCAGCACGTGGAACGTCGAACTGGGCTGGCGGCGCCCCGACAGGCGTACGCTCTGCGGCCGCTCGGCCGTCGTGTCGAGCTCTTCCTCGGTGAAGTGGCTGTTGCCTTGTGGCAGCCTGACGGTGAAGACGGAGCCCTTTATGCCGTCGGTGCGGTTGCGCCCGCTGATGGAGCCGTGGTGCATGTCGACAATCATCTTGCACAGGTTCAGGCCGATGCCCGTGCCCTGAATGTGGGCCGACTTGTCGGACTTGCCCTGGTAGAAACGGTCAAAGAGGTGCTGCATCGTGTCCTCGCGCATACCCGTTCCCGTGTCGGTGACGGTCAGCTCGACGTAGTCGCTGAGCGGACCTCGGGCATTGTCGTCATGGCCCTGCGAGAGTACCATGCTGATGTCGCCACGGTCGTAGCTGTACTTGAAGGCGTTCGACAGCAGGTTCGACACCACCTTGTCGAACTGCGTGCGGTCAACCCAGGCCGTGATGTCCTCGTCGCCGGTGAACGTGAAGTTGATGCCGCGCTCGCGGGCGTTGTATTCATAGATTTTGTAGATGGTGGCAATGAAGTCGTGCATGTTGGTCTCGCGGCAGTGCAGGTGCATCTGCTGCTTGTCAATCTTGCGCACGTCGAGAATCTGGTTCACCAGCGACAGGATGCGCTGGGCGTTGCGGTCGATGACGCTCAGGTCCTGCTTCGACTCGTCGTCGAGTCCCCGGCGGCGCAGCTTCTCAAGTGGGCCCAGAATTAGCGTCAGCGGCGAGCGTATGTCGTGGGTGGCATTGATGAGGAACTTCATCTTGTCCTCGTCCAGGCGCTGGCGCATGCGGCGGCGGTAGGTCCAGCCCAGCAGTCCGGCAATACCCAGCAGGCCTAAGATGTAGAGGGCGTAGGCCAGACGGGAGCGGTACCACGGGGCCTTTACCACGATGGTGTATTCACACGGCTCCGAGGCCACGCCGTTGTCGACGGCGCGCACCTCCAGTCGGTAGGTGCCGCTGGGCAGGTGGTTCATCGTTATCATGTTGTGGCCAATCTCGCCCGCTATCCAGTCGCCCCCGTTCAGGCGGTGCTCGAAGACGACGTTCGCCGCGCCGACGTAGTTGAGCAGCGAGAACTCCAGGGTGAACGTGTTGTCAAGATAGCTCACGGTGAAGTGGTTGCTCTCGCCGACGGGCTGCTCCGTTACCTGCGTGCCGTTCGACTCGGTCAGCGTCGAGACGGCGCGGCCGTCGATGTAGAATCCCGTCAGCTGCAGCCGTCCGGGCTGCGTCTGCACGCTGCGCACCTGCTGGGGCGTGAAGGTGGTCAGTCCGTCGCCGGTGGCGAAGAAGATGCGGTCGTCAGAGGTATGCAGACCGGCACTGGCCACATACTCGCGCCCGGCCAGTCCCGAGCCGCTGATGTAGCTCACCCACTTCTGCTCGTCCATCAGGAAGTGCCAGATGCCCATTGTGGTCGAGCACCAGTAGTCGCCGGCATTGTCCTGCACGACGTAGCACACCGACAGGTTCTTCAGCGTCTCCGACTCGGGCAGCTCCATCATACGGTTGGTGTTGCGGAACCACATGTAGGGTCCCTGCTCCGTGCCGATGCTGATGTCGCCGTCGCGGGTCTCCATGAGCGAATTGACCGACTTGTGCAGGAGACTGGTCCAGCCGAAGGGCTTGAATGTGTCGCCCTGCGGGTCGTAGCAGGTCACGCCGTCAGAGGTGCCTATCCACACACGGCCGTCGCGGTCGGCCATCATCGACAGAATCCAGTCGTTGCAGAGGGTGCCGCGCTTCTCGTCTACCGTGCGCGTCATCGTGATGAGACGGAACTGGCGGGTGGCGCGGTCGTAGCGCAGCATACCCTTGGCGTAGGCGGAGATAAAGAGATGGCCGTGGCCGTCGTCGACCATCGTGTTGAACTTGTCGCACTCAAAGTCGGAGAACAGCTGTGCCCGCCCCGACAGCGGGTCGTAGGAATACAGTCCGTGGGTGGTGCCCAGCCAGTAGGCCTTTTCGGTATCGCGGTAGATGAACTCTACACTGGCAGGCGACTGCGGGTGGGCCACGATGCGGCCCTGACGGTCGAAGCCGTAGACGCCCTTGTCCTGCACCGTACACCAGGTCATGCCGTCGTCGCCCTCGCAGACCGACGACACGTATGAGCCGATGTCCTGCTTCTGGGCTGAGAAGCTCCACGACGTGAACTGTGCCTTGCGGTTGGGAATCAGGAAGAGGCCTTTCTGCTGACAGCCCACCCAGATATTGCCCTGCCGGTCCTCCTGCAGCGCCCAGATGATGGCGGTGTTCATATCGAAGCCGGGAGCCGTGGTCGTATAGCGTTGCAGCCGGCGCGTGCCGGCAGGAATCCAGAAGAGACCATTGCCGCGGGTACCCACGTAGACGTTGCCGAGACGGTCCTTGATGGCCGTGCGGAATCCGCCCAAGGCCTGCGCGTCGCCCAGGTCGAAGGGGCTGTCGACGGGCTGGCCGTGCTCGTAGGCGAGAAACCTGTCGCGACAGACCACCATCGTGCGCCCTTCCCAGTCGAAGAAGGCCGTCGGCACGCCGAAGGGCGTCGACGACATCTGTACCTCCTTGCCCACAGGCCGGTAGCCGAAGCGGTTGGCACCGCCCTTCCAGAAGCCGCCGTTACCGTCTTCGAAAATGCAGTTGAAGAATACGTCGCCGGGGTCGCTCTGATAGTCGTTGCGACGCTTCAGCAGAGGCGACGAGGGGTTCACCTCGTAGACGCCGTAGCCCGACGTTCCCACCAGCAGCTTGCCGTCGCGCAGCTGCAGGATGGCCGAGACTCGCGGGCGCAGGTTGTCGGGGAAGTGGTAGTTGACGAAGCGGTCGGTGGCCGGGTCGTAGCGCTGCAGTCCCTGCGTGGTGCCCACCCAGAGGCGGCCCTCACGGTCGCAAAGCAGCGAGACCACCGTGTTGAAACCCAGCGAGGTGGAGTCCTGCGGGTTGTTCAGATAGGAGGTGAAGCGGTAGCCGTCGAAGCGGTTCAGTCCGAACTCGGTGCCTGTCCAGATGTAGCCCATCTGGTCCTGGCAGATGCTCGTGATGTTGGTGCTCGACAGCTTGTCGCTGCCGAAGAGATGGCCCGTCTGTGCCGTGGCCCACAGCCCCCAGACGCCCAGTAGTAATATCAGTGTCAGTAGTCGTTTCATTTTCGTAAAAGTCGTCAGTTTTCTGTTTGTCTATTCATTAGACGGTGCAAAGATAGCTATTTTATCTGAAACGGCCAAAAAAAAGTTTGTCGGCTGCCTATATTCGCATACGGACAGCCGACATAAGAAAACTAACTACTTTTTACCTATAAGCTAACTAATAACAACATTATTATTTCTTGACCACCTTTACAGGCGACTCTTCGCCGAAAAGGTACTGCGGCTGATAGCCGCCATAGTCTATAACCAATTTCTCAAACACAATGCCTGGATGGCAGGGATGGAGCGTCAGCTCGTGCCAGTCGGCAGCCGTTACGGGCAGTTCAACCTCCGACTCCACGACGCGGCGGGCAATCGTCGGGTAGAACACCGAGTACTGATATGGCTGGCGGTCGACCAGCGTCTTGTTGAAGTTCACCGTCTGGGGCTTCTGGCCGTCTATGCTGACGGCGTACTCGTGGCCGCCACGGTCGAGGAAGTCGAGGGTCGACTTGACGATGACGTGAACCTTTGCCTGAGTGACACCCTCTGGCAGGGCGAAGCGGTAGGTGAGTGCGGCGTCGCCGGTCTCGCGTGTGTAAGGCGTCAAGGCGACGGCACTGCGAGTGCGCCCGTAGTAGGGATAGACGGTCCACTGCGTGCCCTCGGGAGCGGTGGCGCTGTGGTAGTGCTCAGCCTCGATGGCGAGGTAGCCGGGAGCGGCGGGGAAGGTGTAGCCTGCTGGAGAAGCATCAGGCACGGTGGCTGTACGGGGCAGCATGTCCTTGGGGAAGTTGTCGTTCCAGTTGCGGTAGCCGATGTGCTTCTGGATCATCATGCCGTTCCACTTGCCGCCGGCGATGTCGCGGTTATAGCCGAGACAGAGCAGCGAGTCGCGACGGAAGCAGTCGGCAACACGTACGGCCCACTGGTTGGCATCGGGGTTGTTCTGTGCGGCCAGGTACTGGTTCATCGCCTGGGCGTAGTACATATCGTAGAGGTTGGCCATGGCCTGAACGGGGAAGAGCACCAGCTGGCGGTAGAAGTCGCGGCGGCTCTCGGGGATGTCGAGGTAGAGGCGCAGGGCGCGGGCCTCGAGTCGCTGGTAGTCGTCGGCCACCTGTTGCCATTCGCCGGTTGTCACGTCGTAGGTCTTGGCATCAAGCATCTCGGGCGTGACGCGCCCCATGTACTGGCAGTTCTGGTTGTAGATGGCAGCAGCCTCCTCGGCTGTAGGACCGTCGAGCACACTGGCAAAAAAGTGGCGGGTGTGGTCGGTGACGGTCTGCTGGGTGTACTGCTTGGGAGCCCAGGCCATGTCCATGAAGAGCTGGATGGGATATTCCATCGGCTTCAGGTCGCCGACGTTCAGAATCCAGAGCTTCTCGATGCCGAAGTCGTAGGCCAGCGAGAGCTGCTCAAACATCTGCTGCGTCTGCGTGATGTTCAGCCACTTCGAGTTGCGGGGCGCACCGACGTAGTCGACGTGGTAGTAGATGCCCCAGCCACCCTTACGGCGGCGCTCCTCGTCGTTCTTCGGCACGCGGCGGATGTCGCCCCAGTTGTCGTCGCTGACGAGCATCGTCACGTCGTCGGGCACGCGGAAGCCGGCGTCGTAGTAGTCCTGCACCTCTTTATACAGAGCCCACACCTGGGGCGTCTCCTTGGCGGGGCGGCCCGTCACCTGCTGTATGATCTTGCGCTGACCAGCGACGATGCTTTCCATCAGTTTCGTGTCTGTCTCCTTGCTCATGGCCTCGTCGCCGTCGCCGCGCATACCGATGGTCACGATGTCGTCGGTACCCTTCATGCGCTCGATGCCTTCGCGGAAGAATTGGTCGAGCTTCTCCTTGTTCGTCTGGTAGTTCCAGGCACCCCACTCGCGGCGGTTGCGGGCGTACTCCTGGTGGTTGCGGGCCATCGGCTCGTGGTGCGACGTGCTCATGATGATACCCATCTCGTCGGCCACCTTCGAGTTCTCAGGGTCGTCGGCGTAGAAGGCCCAGCCCCACATGGCCGGCCAGAGCATGTTACCCTTCAGGCGCAGTATCAGTTCGAAGACTTTCTCGTAGAAGTGGTGGTCGCCGTAGTCGGTGCCGAAGGTGTTCTTTACCCACGTCGTCAGACAGGGGGCCTCGTCGTTGAGGAACAGACCGCGCCAGCGAACGGCGGGTTCGCCGTCCGTGCGCGTACCATTTATTATATAAATAGCTTCGTGTTGGTCGATGGGTGCGTCGGCCCAGTAGTACCACGGCGATACACCTATCTGGCGGCTCAGCTCGTAGATGCCGAAGATGGCGCCGCGACGGTCGCTGCCCACAATCGTGAGCTGCCCCTGCTGGGCGTCGAGAATGTACTGCTCGGTCTTGCCCTTCAGCTCCTTCTGATGCTGCTTCAGTGTCGTTGCTGTTCCGGCCACGATGCGTGCATCGGCGGCACGGTCGACGAATGTGACCTCGGCCCCGCAGACTTTCTCAAGGTCGGTCTTCAGGTTACGGGCAGCGAGCATGACGCCCCGTTCCTCCGTCGGACTGACGTAGATGGTCACGCGGCGGCCTTCGTTCAGTTGCCAGTCACCTTTCAGGAAGTCAACAAACACGTCGGCAGCCCAACCCGGGACGGCGAGGCAGCACAGCATCACACTCAGGAAAAACTTCATCTTTCTCATCGTTTACGGTTCTTTCCCGCAAAATTACATATTATTGGCTTTGTTGACAATAACTATTGTTTCATAAACCTTCAATGAGACAATTTTAACATACAAAAGTAACAGTTGTTCTCTTTTTTTTATTACCTTTGCACCCACGATGAAGAAAATTCTGTTGATAAACGACGTCGTGGGCTACAGTCACGTGGGTATGGTGGCCATGATGCCCATTCTGACCTATTTGGGGCATCCGACGTACAACCTGCCTACGTCGCTTGTCTCGAACACACTCGACTACGGCCGCTTCAACGTGCTCGACACCACGGAGTATATGCGCGGCGTGCTGCCCGTCTGGCGCGACCTTGGCTTTACCTTCGATGCTGTCTGCACAGGGCTGATGTTCAGCGAGGAACAGGCTGTGCTGGTGTCGAAATACTGCACCGAGCTGTCGCGGCAGGGCACCACCATCTTTGTCGACCCCATCATGGGCGACGGAGGGAGGCTCTACAACGGCATTACCCAGCGCTCCGTTGAACTGATGCGCCAGATGGTGTCGGTAGCCGACCTCACCTTCCCCAACTACACCGAGGCCTGCTACCTCACATCGATGCCCTATATGACGGAGGGCATGACGTGGGAGGAGGCCCGCGAGATGCTCACCCGGTTGCGCGACATCGGCTGCCGCTCGGCCTTGGTGACCAGCGCCCGGGTCGACGGTCAAAGCTGCGTCATCGGCTACAACCATTACGACGGCGAGTACTTCCGTCTGGACTACGACGAGATTCCCGTCCTCATCCACGGCACGGGCGACATCTTCTCGGCAGTGCTCATCGGCCACCTCATGAAGGGCGAACCGCTCAAGCAGTGCACACGTACCGCCATGGACGTGGTCAGCCGTCTCATCGACCGCAACCGCGACCTCGACGACAAGAAACGGGGCATCCCCATTGAGAAATGCCTCGACCTGTTATAACAACTCAAGAACAAAGCTAATGAAAACAAGACACTTCCTCACCGCCTGTTTGCTGTGCTGCGGCGTTGCCGCAGCCCTTACCGCCTGCAACAAACAGACAACAAACGCTCCAGCCGCAGAGCCTGAGACTACCTCGACAACCCAGACCCGCGCCTCCGACCAGTACATCGACATCGAGCTGCCCTCTCCTTACGGCTCCCCGCTCCGCGTGAGCGACTATGTGGCAAAGAATAAGTACACGCTCATCGACTTCTGGGCCTCCTGGTGCGGACCCTGCCGGGCTGAGATGCCCACCGTCGTCAAAGCCTATTCCGACTATCACGCAAAAGGCCTCGAGGTTGTCGGTGTATCGTTGGACAACGACCATGACGCCTGGGTGAACGCCATTGAGGAGCTGCACATGCCCTGGCCGCAGATGAGCGACCTCAGGGGGTGGGACTGTGCCGGTGCCAGGACGTACAATGTCAATTCCATTCCCTCCAACGTGCTCGTCGACCAACAGGGCAAGATTATTGCGCGCGACTTGCGCGGCAACGACCTGCTGGACAAGATGGCAGAACTGCTGGGACAGTAGTCTCTTTACCGTTGCATCATGGCACGGGCGAAGGAGCCGCTGGCACAGCTGACGGCCGTAGGCTCGCCGGAGTTCTGGCGGGCTTCTTCCGAGCGGTCGATGAACGGCTGCTCGTCGAGGCCGCGGCTACGGTAATAGTTCTGGTTGGAGAATCCGCCGTAGCTGCCTGTCCGGCTATAATAGCCCCAGTCACTGTAATTACTGTCCTTGAAGTCGAACTGTATGCGGCGGCTGCTATAGTCGCGGATATAGCCCCAGAACCGGTTGCTGGTAAGCGAGTAGTCGATGATGTAGATGGGGCTCCACTTGTCGTCGTCGTAGATGAGCGTTATCTCACCGTCAACGATAAACCACTTGAACGTGCAATAAGCGTAGTCATAGCGGGGCGAGCGGGTGTCGTAGTCCAGTTCCTCGCCGCGTCCGCTGGTGTAATACTCACCCTTCGAGGTGAAGCGCATCACGGTGGCAAACTCTGTGCCGGAGAGTCCCCAGCGGTTGCTGTAGTAGGCACCGACATAGCCTTGCCAGTCGCGGTTGCGCAGTTGCTGGGCGATGTAGTCGTCTTCTTCCTCGCAGCTGGTCAAAGTAGCCATCATGGCGGCCATCATTGATAATAGTAAAATGGTCTTTTTCATTTTCTCTTGTTTTATTTATTGGTTAATAAACTTCTTGCCCTTGCTGATGTTGATACCGCGTCGGGGCTGGGGCAGGCGGGTGCCGCTGAGACTGTAGGTGGCCGGGGCTTCCGCGCCGCTCTTGACGGCTTCGACGGAGACTATGGGCTGGATGCCTTCGGCCATTGCCGGGCGGCCCAGCACACCCTGTTCGGAGACGCTCTGCACACTGACGGTGACAGGACCCAGACCGCCGCCAAATGTCATGGAACTGCCGGTCTGTATGTAACACCGTCCGTCAACGGTCAGCAGGAAGCAGGCGGCTTGCCTCGTCGGGTCAGTCCAGCTGAGGGTCGGCCCGTTGACGGTCAGCACCGGGGCATCGAGGATGCGGCCCTGAAGGTCGGCCTGCCACTGGTCCGAGCCGCTGAGCACGTTCTGAATGGTGTATGTGGCGGCTTCGGCTTCGGTGAGCACGGCCTTGCTCGTGACGGTCTTGCCGTCGGCGGTAAACTGCGTCTTGCGCTGGCTGAGGTCCACGGGTTGGCCAGCGGCGTCGCGGGTGTTATACTCGGCCATCTGGATGGGCAGTCCGCCCATGTCGCGCCAGCCGGCGGGGGTGATGCTGACGCCGGGGGCCAGCTGTGTGTCGATGAACGTGGCCTTCGGCGTGTCGCCCCAGGGACGGCCCAAGTCGGTGGTGACGGCTGCTGCGGCGGTTGGCTGCGGCGACGCCGCAGCACAGCCGACAGGAGGGAAGACGGCTGCGGGGGCGATGTAGGCGTCGCGGAAGACGTAGCCCCACTTGGGGCTGATGTGGGTGGGTGCAACGATGACGTTGGTGGCGTTGGTCAGCAGCAGCGTGTCGGCGTCGAAGAAGACGTCGCCGGCGTTGTAGATGAAGTCGGTGGTGCCGCTGATGACGCACTCGCGGACGAGGTGGCGCTGGCCGTTGCGGCCTGTGCGGTAAGTGTCCTGCCAGCCCTCTATGCGGCACTGCGTCACGCTGACGCGGTCGCCCAGCGTGTAGAGCGCCAAGGCCTGCTTGCCCTGGCCGTAGGTGTTGCGAATGGTGAGGTTGTCGAGCGTGACGTCGTCGGCCGTCACGTAGACGGTAGCCGTGCGTCCCAGGTTGGCGTTGTCGTCCTTCGTCTTGTTGTCGGTGATGACGACGTCGTCGCGGTTCTGCCCCGTCAGGTGAATGTAGGGCTTCGTTATTTCCACGTGCTCGTTGTACGTGCCGGCCTCAATCAGCATATAGTAGGGAGCGTCCTTGGTGGCCTGCTGCTCGGCGGCGGCTACGGCGTCGGCGATGGTCGGGAAGTAGGTCTGGCCCTGCGAGGTAACGCCCGGGGTGGCGGTGGGACTGACGACGGCGTTGAAGATGACGCGGCGCTCCACGGGCTTCGCCGTCTTGTAGGGCGTGAGGTCGATGAGCCCGTCGGCCACGCCGTTGAGGAACACCTCGAGGTTGGAGTAGCCGCTCGGCGTGAGGCGGTAGCCGTCGGTGGCGTCGGCGGGGTTCAGACCTACAGTCAGCTCGTAGTCGTCGGGCATACCGTCCTGGTCGGTGTCCTGCATCAGCTGCTCGCCCTCGTCCATACCGAGCCAGGGCCACAGACGCGTCTTGACGGTCTGGCCGGCAGCCTCGTCAAGGGCGTAGAACTCGTCGTAGCGCTGCAGGGTGATGTCGGCGGGCGAGTTGATGATGCCTGCAGCGGGCGTGGTGATGTTGCCGTTCTTCGGACTGGTAAAGCTGCCGCCGTGGAACTGCGGATCCTGCCCTCCGGCAGCCTCGGCCAGCAGTCGGCGGTCCACCTCGTCGTAGCGGGGCAGCGAGGCGCCGGCGCTGGTGGTGACGGCGGCGAAGGCCTCGTCGGCCGACTCATAGCTTAGTCCGCTGAGCGGGTAGGGCAGCTCGTGGAGCAGGGCCTTGTCGGCCAGCGTCTGCGAGGGCGACACCGACCAGAAGTTCATGGCGCGCGAGGCGTTGTCGCTGACGAAGCCGTAGTAGTTGTCCTGGTTTACCTTCTGCAGCTCGGCGTTGCTCCAGATGCTGGTGGCCGGAGCCCACTTTGACGACGTCTCAAACTTATTGCCGCTGAGATACCACTCGCCCACCTGGTTGATGTTGTCGCCCGAAGCCGACACGAAGTAGCGGCGGCTGGCGGCTCCGCTCTTCGTGGCGGGACCGGGGCGGTAGTAGTTGTTCACCATATAGACGCGGTCGTAGTCGCCGGCAACGCCCGTGGAGCACTCGCCGCCGTAGACGGAGTTATGGCTGCCCCAGTTGAAGATGACATTGTTGACGAACTCGTTGTCGGCCTGCCGGTCGTGGGTATTGGGGCGCACGCCGTTGAAGCGGGGCGTTCGGCTCATGCTGTTACTGATGAGGCAGTGGTGCATGGTGCCGTGCTCGCCGCCCCACTGCATGCCGTAGGAGCGCTCGCCCTTGACGTTCTTCGAGTAGTAGAGGCCCTCGGCCGATATGCACCACTGCATGGTGGTGGAGTCGCAGTCGTAGAGCGTCAGGTTTTCCTCCATCGACCACGACAGCGAGCAATGGTCGAGCACCACGTGGTGGGTGTTCTCCACGTCGAGGGGCGACATGCTGTTGGCGGTCAGGTCGCCTGAGCGGAAGCGTATGTGGCGGATGATGATGTTGGGCTGCGAGAGCTTCATCTGGTAGCCGGCAATGCAGATGCCGCCGCCGGGAGCCGTCTGTCCGGCAATGGTGATGTTGGGATGGTTCAGCGCGAGCTTCGACGTCAGGTAGATGGTTCCGCAGGTGCGGAAGAGGATGGTGCGCGGCGTGTCGTCGCCAGTGCGGAGTGCCCAGCGCAGGGTGCCCTCGACGAGGGCGTTGTCAGGGCAGTCGTCGTTGCGGGTGACGTAATAGACCTTGGCACCACGGTTGTCGGTCATGCGTCCGCCGGTGGTGAAGCGGCCGTAGCCCTCAGCACCGGGGAAGGCAGTGAGGTCGGCACGGTAGTTATCGATCATGGCGAACTGGGCATATACAGCCCTGTCGGTGTCGAGCTTGAAGGTATATTGCTGCGATGTCGAGAGCAGGCGGCCGTCAGCATCTTTCCAGCCTACAAAGTAGTGACCTTTCTGGGCCGTGGCCGTCAGGGTGACAGTGGTGCCGGCGTTGCAGGTAATCTTTTCTGAGTTGAAGATCGTAATGATGGGTACACCGTCGGCCGTGCCGCTGACGGTGCCCATCTGCGGGTTCGTCGTGCCGTAGACGAGCGTAGCCTCGGGGAGCTTGGTGAAGCGGGCCTCAGCCTGTGTGTCGGCGTTGATGGTGAAGGTATGGGGATTGTCCTTAGCCACGAGTGCGCCGCCCTGATACCAGCCCTCAAAGGCGTAGCCGACGTTGGGCGTGGCGGTGCAGGTAACATTGTCGCCGGTGACCACCGACGTCGTGGCGGGATGGACGGTGCCGGCCCCTTCAGGCGAGACGGTGGCGGTGAACGAGCTGGTCTGCACGGAGCCGCCGAGCGTGGCGTTACCTGTCAGCGTGACGTTGCCCATGGCCAGGTTCTTGCCGTTCTGGTAGCCCTTCGCCATGCGCACCACCACCTGCCAGGCATCGCTGCTGGCCGTTGCGGTGGCGGGCACGTCGAACGCCACGTCGTCGTAGTGGGCATCGACGTCGGCGTGGCTGTTCACCTTGCCCAGCTCGTAGGTCTGCGTCACCTCGCCGTCGGCATTCAGCTTGCGCACAACCACCTCGAAGGCTGCCGTAGTATTTTTCACCCACGACGCCACGCTCAGGCTGACGCGCGTCGGCACATAGGTCAGCTCGCCGGTGGGCTTCAGTTGCAGCGTCATGCCGTAGTCGTCGGTGCCGTCGGCAGCTCCCTGTACCTTGAAGCGCAGCAGGGCGAGGCCCGTCACCTCACGGGTGGCGTAGCTCGCCGGCGTGATGGTGGCCTGAAACGCTAACTTCGAACCGAAGGCGACGCTCGTGCTGAGCATTCTCGACAAGTCGGTACCTTCGCAAGTGATGGTTGCCGCCGTCGCCTTTTCGAAGGGCGCACCGCCCGGGACGAGGTCTCTAATGGTCTTATCGAGTGCCCAGTGGGTGGTCACCACCGCCGTCTGGGCGTGCAGGGTCATGACGGTCAGCAGCAGGGCCATCATGCCGAAAAGGGTTCTTCCGTGCATTGTTGTCAGTAGTTTATTGTTTGTTTGTCGGCAAAGGTACGCAATTATTCTAAGAAAACGCCTATATTTCACATTTATTTTTTATCTTTGCAGCCCAAATGGCAACAATTCATCCATTACATACTGATAAGATGCCGCCCGAACGGTTCACCTACCCGTTCTGCTACGAGCCGCACCCGCTATGTGTGTTAGCCGCACAGGAGGTGCAGCAGGAGCTGCAGCGGATGGCGCTCACGGAGGGGAAGATGTTCGGCGTGCTGGTGGTAGCCTCTCCCGCCGGAGGGAAGTTGGAGGAGGCTTCCCTGGGCTTCCTCGCCGCCTACTCGGGCCTGCTCGAAGGGCGCAACGACTGGCCCTACTTCGTGCCGCCCGTCTTCGATGCCCAGCAGCCCGACGGCCATTTCAAGCAGGAGGAGCGGCGCATCAAGGACGCTCCCGACCACAAGCTGCTGTCGCAGCAACTCCAGCTGTGGCTCTTCCGGCAATACCGTTTCTTGAATGCCCGTGGCGAGGTGAAGGACCTGGTACACGTGTGGCAGGACTACCACTGCTCGGCGCGCATCCGCCGCAAGTACCCGCTGCCGCCGGGCGGCACGGGCGACTGCTGCGCACCGAAACTGTTGCAGTATGCCTACCTGAACGGTCTGAAGCCCGTCTGCATGGCCGAGTTCTGGTGGGGACCGTCGCCGAAGACAGAAATTCGGCAGCACGGACAGTTCTACCCAGCCTGTCGCGGCAAGTGCAAGCCCGTACTGACGTGGATGCTGCAGGGCTTGGACGTCGACCCCAACCCCGAGGAACAGACAGGACGGCCACTGTTGGACATTGAGACTGTCTATGAGGACGACTGGCTCATTGTGGTCAACAAACCGTCGGGACTGCTCAGCGTCCCCGGCCGTGTCGGCTCTTATTCCGTGGCCACCATCCTGCACCAGCACTATCCCGACTCGCTCCTGGCTCACCGCTTGGACATGGGCACCAGCGGACTGATGGTGGCGGCCAAGAGCCGGACGGTCTACGCATCGCTGCAGCAGCAGTTCACCAGTCACACCATTCGCAAGAGCTATGTCGCACTGCTCGACGCCATGCCTGCCCAGGAGTGCGGCACCATCTCGCTGCCGCTGCTCTGCGACCCCATCAACCGCCCGAGGCAGGTGGTGGACTATGAGCGCGGCAAGGAGGCCGTCACCGACTACGAGGTGATTGGCGACCGCCGCGTCCGGCTCTGGCCGCACACCGGACGTACCCACCAGTTGCGTATGCACTGTGCCCACTCCGACGGACTGGGCTGTCCCATCCGTGGCGACGAACTCTACGGCCGTCCGGCCGAACGCCTCTTCCTCCATGCCGAACGCTTGGAGCTGACGCATCCCGTCACGGGCGAGCGCATGGCGTTCGAGTTGCCGGCACCGTTCTGACGATGAATAAATCTTGAAAAACATAAATTTATTTGGTTTTTCACGCGCTTATTCGTAACTTTGCACCCAAAATTTCAAGAATATGAATATCGAAGCATTGATTAGCAAGGCTGCCGGTGAGGCCGTGAAGACGCTCTACGGCATGGAGGCAACCGACAAGACGTTGCAGTTGCAGAAGACGCGCAGCGAGTTTGAGGGCAACCTGACCCTCGTGGTGTTCCCCTTTGTAAAGGCTGCAAAGAAAAGCCCAGAACAGACGGCGCAGGAGATAGGCCAGTACATGGTTGACAACTGCCCCGCTGTCGAGAAGTTCAACGTCGTGAAGGGCTTCCTGAACCTGAGCATCGGCGACGGTGCCTGGCTGGAACTGCTGAAGGCCATCGACGACGCCCCCCACTTCGGTACCTTAAGTGCGCACGAGGGTTCCCCCCTCGTGATGATTGAGTACTCATCGCCCAACACCAACAAGCCCCTGCACCTCGGCCACGTCCGCAACAACCTGCTCGGCTGGTCGCTGGCACAGATTATGGAGGCCAACGGCAACCGCGTGGTTAAGACCAACATCGTCAACGACCGCGGCATTCACATCTGCAAGTCGATGCTCGCCTGGCTGAAATACGGCAACGGCGAAACGCCCGAGTCCAGCGGCAAGAAGGGCGACCACCTCATCGGCGACTACTACGTGGCCTTCGACAAGCACTACCGCGAGCAGGTCAAGCAGCTCGTGGCCCAGGGCATGGACGAAGAGAAGGCCAAGCAGGAGGCTCCGCTCATCAAGGAGGCCCACGAGATGCTGGTCAAGTGGGAGCAGGGCGACCCAGAAGTGCGCGCCCTCTGGGAGAAGATGAACTCGTGGGTGTATGCCGGCTTCGACGAGACCTACAAGAAGATGGGCGTCTCGTTCGACAAGATATACTACGAGTCGCAGACATACCTCAAGGGTAAGGCCAAGGTGGAGGAGGGACTCGCCAAGGGCCTCTTCGAGCGTCACGACGACGGCTCTGTCTGGGCCGACCTCACCAACGAGGGCCTCGACCAGAAGCTGCTGCTGCGCAGCGACGGCACCTCTGTCTACATGACGCAGGACATCGGCACCGCCGAGATGCGCTACGAGGACTACCCCATCGACAAGATGATCTACGTCGTGGGCAACGAGCAGAACTACCACTTCCAGGTGCTCTCCATCCTGCTCGACCGCCTCGGCTTCAAGTGGGGCAAGGAGCTCACGCACTTCTCCTACGGTATGGTCGAGCTGCCCAACGGTAAGATGAAGAGCCGCGAGGGCACCGTCGTCGATGCCGACGACCTGATGGCCCTGATGGTCGAGGATGCCTACAAAACCTCGATGGAATTGGGGAAATTTGCCGATATGACCGAGGAGGAGCGCCGCGAGATTGCCCGCATCGTCGGCATGGGTGCCCTGAAGTACTTCATCCTGAAGGTCGATGCCCGAAAGAATATGCTCTTCAACCCCGAGGAGTCCATCGACTTCAACGGCAACACGGGTCCCTTCATCCAGTACACCTACGCCCGCATCCGCTCGATACTCAGGAAAGCCCCCCTGTCGTCCCCCGAGGGAGACACATTACCCTGCAAACAGACAAATGAAGCCCCCTCGGGGGCAGTAGGGGGGGCTTCTCTTTCCGGCAAGGAGATTGAGCTTATCCAGAAGATGAACGAGTACGGCGCAGTCGTCGAGCAGGCCGGCAAGGACTACAGCCCCAGCGGCATCGCCAACTACTGCTACGAGCTGACGAAGGTGTTCAACCAGTTCTACCACGACTACTCCATCCTCAACGAACCCGACCCCGGCAAGCGCGCCGTCCGCCTCATGCTGGCCCGCAACGTGGCCAAGATCATCAAGAGCGGCATGAGCCTCTTAGGCATCGAGGTGCCAGAGCGTATGTAAATAATAGTTATGACAAAGGTTCTGAAGTATATTGTTGTCTTTATTACTGCCGCCATTCTGGTGTCTTGCGACTATTTCGGATATTTCTATTTTGATATAGTCAACAACACCAATGACAGTTTGAAGATTGTCTATGTTGAGCAAATGCAGTCCTTTACGACAGTGCTCTACACGCCAGACTATGACGATGACTTCAGACGCATTTACCTTGACAACATGTTAACGGATACTGTCATACCACCAAAGGAAACACTTCATCTGGTTTACGATGCAGGTATGGTGGACAGGAACTTCCCTGGCAAGTTGGAAACTCCAGAAGACTATGGGGTTTTGCCCCTATGGCAGCGGATAGGCTGTATGATACTACGAGGTGACACCTTGTCCCCCGAGACTTATGTCCAAGACAGGTGGACAGGCAAAGGTTCGACATATACGTTAATCGTTAAATGATGAACATACAGAATCTATAAATTGCAAATAGCATCTGCCGCTCTCTTCTCCCTAAGGGAGGGGAGAGCGGCGCATCTTATGGTGAATTAATAGAGATTCCCTTAATTGCTGTCGATGTTATGACTGCATCGAATAGACTTCAAGGAACTTATTGCCGTTTAGGTGAATCATGTGTTCCGGTTCATTGGCAAACCAGACTTCAGTTTCCCAAGCAATTTCTTTCAAGTGCTTTAGTCCTTCCAGTTTATTCAGGAATGCGGTAACAAACACAACATTTGCGCTACAGTCAGCTACAAGTTGTTTCAGCGTACTGACACGCTCACCGTTCATAGGGTTAGAAGAATGATAGGCTTCAATAAGAAACAACAGATTCTTTTCACGACTATAGGCTACAATATCTGGTAGCGTTCCATGCTCCAGAGTAATATGAAGTTGCTGCAAAGCCTCGGTGTCACGATGAAGATACTTATCCGTAGAATCTCCAATATAAAGAACCTCAGCCCCCATACCAAACAAAGACAGGAATTCCTCAACTATTTTCTTTTGCAACAGATTATGTTCGCCAGTTGACAATTCTAATGTCACTCCTGATGGCAAAGTCACAGGAATGCGTTCCATAGCCCGTTTACGTGCAAGTTCCTCTTTGGCCTTCTGATGAACATCAATGAAATAGGCAAGTTGCTTCTCCCATTTGCTAGTGCCATACACTTTTATAAGATTCGCAAAAGGTGCGCTTAGCGTATAGCCACGTTTGGGATTGTTGGTGGCTGCCTGGTCTAATACCGACGAATTCACTACCAAGCCTTCGTCAATAAGTGGCTTCAAATCTTTACGACGTATGTCATCATAAGAACCTGACGAGATGTGCTCACCATAGTGACTGTTCTCAAACTTGATAATTTCGCGAGTCGTAGGAAAATAACCATTCATTACCGACTTAGCCTCCTTGAAGCTTTCTACAATCTGACCCGCTGCCAGGCATGCGCCAGCCATTTTTTCTCGTCCACGGTCAGAAGCAAGTCCTTCTACGGGTATTCCAACTGCCACTAATATGTCAAGCATATCAGAATATAATTTCTGAACATGCTCACTTTTCCCGTCTGTGAATTTTATAAGCATACAGTATCAAATAACGTTTGTTCTTGAAGTACATTAATCTCTCTGATTTCCGCTTCTTGTTTCGGAGTCGTATGATAAGTCTCTTTCAAAGCCAGTGCCAGTTTGTAAGCCAACAGTGGGGGTACTGCGTTTCCTATCTGATAGAATTGACGCGTCTCTGTACCGCAGAACTCAAACCAATCAGGGAAACTTTGTAGTCGTGCTGCCTCTCTCACGTCAATGCGACGACGCCGGCCATCAGGCAGTTTCACACGTTGCATATCGCTGGTTGCTCCTGCCAAATTACGGCATGTAATGGTGCGGGCTGGCTTATCGGGATGCAGGTCGCGGGGATTGATGCAGTGCGACTTTTCCTCATATACGGCAATATAGCGTTCTTGCTCAGGTGTCAGAAACTTACTGTTGTCATCATATTGAATCATCAAGTCGCCGATAGCTTCCTCTACTGTTACCTTTTTCTGCTCTTTTTGGGGGAATCGGAACGAGGAGCGATGCCCGACACAGATAAGTCGTTCGCGATTCTGAGGCACACCATAATCGACGGCATTAACAATCCTATAATCAACAACATAGCCCAACTTTCGGAGTTCAGCTACGACCAGCTCTAGATACCACTTATGGCGCCCAAGGATATTTGCCACGTTTTCAAACATAAACACGCGAGGCCTGATACGCTTCACTGCATCAATAAAAACGGGGAATCCATCGCGGGCATCCTCTATACCCTTTTGATTGCCAAAACGGCTAAATGGTTGGCAGGGAGGACCACCAATGATGATATCTATTTTATCTGACTCAAGATAGTCGAAGCCTACTTCCAGGTATTGATTATAGCATTTGCCTTTCAGGTTCTTGTTATAGGTATCGACAGCAGCATCCACCATTTCATAGCCGATGGTACGGAAACCTGCCGCTTCAAAACCCAAGGACAGACCGCCACAGCCCGCAAACAAATCGAGCACCACGGCCTCTTCCTGGATGTTCGGCATAAGCCATTCATATAAGTTATAACTAAACTCTGTCATTCAATTCAAATCATAATTTGTGGCAAAGGTACTAATTAAAAACGAACTAACCAAAAATGCGAACCTATTTCTGTTGGCATAAGCGCATAAAAGTGCTTTCCGGGTAAAAAGTTCGCATTTCTGGTAACAAGAAGGGTGCCGTGTAAAATCCGTGCCTTGAATCATTTTCTTGGCGCGGATTCTTATCGTCCTCATAATAATTCTTAAATTTCACAAGTTTGTGATTCATAAGTTTGTGAAATAGCGGCTGTTTTGTTACCTTTGCGCTCAAAATCAGTGACATACAATCCGCCGACATACAGAAATGACACCGTGCTGCCGCTCCCGATGGAGGTGACGGCAGACGCTTGGGCTGTGGATGCAGCCTGCTCGGGCAATCCCGGGCCGATGGAGTACCAGGCCATCGACCTGGCGACTGGCTACCGCGTGTTCCACTTCGGACCGATGAAGGGCACGAACAACATCGGGGAGTTCCTGGCCATCGTCCACGCCCTGGCACTCTGCTGGCAGCAGGGACTGCCGCAGAAGACCATCTACTCCGACAGCTACAACGCCATACTCTGGGTCAGGAAGCGGCAGTGCAAGACGAAGCTGGAGCGGACACCTGAGACGGAGCCGCTCTACCAGATTATCGCACGGGCCGAAAACTGGCTGCGCACCCACAATTTCAGCAACCCCATCGTGAAGTGGGAGACCTCGAAGTGGGGCGAAGTACCCGCCGACTTTGGGCGTAAATAGGCAAAAACATTCTGCTTTAATTCTTTTTAACCCTTGCGACGGGCCTGCACTCTGAAAATTTACGTATATTTGCAGGCAATTTATATTATGTACACGCGCTAAGAGAAGATGACAGACATCGTTTTATCGAGTTTTCTTAGCTTGTTTGCCTTGTTTGGCAAGGAGGAGCAGGTTGACGAGACATGGGCAAAGGCCATGCTTGTCAGCTATCTTCGTCACCATTTCGGTATACGCAATACCGATACCTACGTCGACCTCTACAGCGATCTGCGCGGCGCATACGAGATGACCGACGACCTGGACACAACGTCGGTCGTGGCCTCGATATGCTCTAACCTGCACGGCAAGATTACGCCACGCGAGGAGTCGCTGCTGCTGTTGCGTATCATGGAGTTCTGCGGCTTCAAGGAAGGGCAGTCCTGCGTGATGTTCAAGGCGATGGCTGAGGAGTTCCATATTCCCGAAACACGGTTCCGCGACTATACCGACTACGTGACGGGCAAGGAGACGAAGCACGTCATGCTGCACCACTTAGACGGCACCGACGGACAGCTGAAGACCCTCTTCGACCCAGAGACGGGACAGCTCTTGTTCACCTACACCGGCAACGACACCGTGCTGCTGAACGACGTGCCGGTGCTCTCAGACACCTATCAGGTGTGGCTGCAGAGCAGTGTGCTCAAGGCCGGCGGCAAGCCGCTCTACTACAGCACCATCGTCGATGCCTATAGTAGTGGGCAGGGGACGAAGAGCAAAGAGCAGGAGGTGGAGTTCTGCGGGCGCGACGTCAACTTCCGATTCCCCAACAGCGACAATGGTATGCACAACCTGAGCTTCACCCTGCACAACGGCGAGCTGCTGGCCATCATGGGCGGCTCGGGCACGGGTAAAACGACGCTGCTGTCGCTGCTGAACGGCACGCTGCAGCCACAGTCAGGCACCATCACCATCAACGGCCACGACATCTCGGAGCCGGCAGCCAAGGCACTGATAGGCTTCGTGCCGCAGGACGACCTGCTGATAGAGGAGCTGACGGTCTACCAGAACCTGTGGTTCACGGCGAAGCTCTGCTTCGAGGGAATGGCCGACGACGAGATAGACCGCCGCGTCATGAAGACGCTGAAGGACCTGGGGCTCGACGCCGCCAAAGACCTGAAGGTGGGCTCGGCCATCAACAAATACATCAGCGGCGGCCAGCGCAAGCGCCTGAACATCGCCCTGGAACTGATACGCGAGCCGGCGGTGCTCTTCCTCGACGAGCCTACGTCGGGTCTGTCGTCGGCCGATACGGAGAAGGTCGTCAACCTGTTGAAGGAGCAGACCTTCAAGGGCAAGCTCATCATCGTCAACATCCACCAGCCGTCGAGCGACGTCTACAAGCTCTTCGACCGCCTGTGGCTGCTCGACAAGGGCGGCTATCCCGTGTTCGACGGCAACCCCATCGACGCCATCACCTATTTCAAGGAGGCCGCCTGCTATGCCGACGCTGAGACCAGCGCCTGTCCTACCTGCGGCAACGTGAACCCTGAGATTGTACTCAACATCATCGACGAGAAGGCTCTCAACAGCAGTGGAGAACAGTCCGACGAGCGCAAGATGACACCTCAGGCGTGGCATGAGCTGTACCTGAAGAACCGCGAGGAACAGCCCGGGCTGAAGGTGAGCGACGTGCCGCCATCGGACCAACGGAAACCCGGCCCGCTGAAGCAGCTGGCCATCTTCCTGCACCGCAATTTCAAGACGAAAATCACCAACCTGCAATATCTGCTCATCACACTCCTGGAGGCTCCCGTGCTGGCCGTGGTGTGCGCCATGCTGACCCGCTTTGCGCCGCCCGAGGGCTACTCGGTGATGAACAACAAGAACCTGGTGAGCTATTTCTTCATGTCGGTCATCGTGGCCACGTTCGTCGGCATGAGCGGCTCGGCCGAGGAAATCATCAAGGACCGTGCCCTGCTGAAGCGCGAGAAATTCCTGCGCCTGTCGTACGGCAGCTACATCTGGTCGAAGATTCTCTTCATGGCCGGCGTCTCGCTGCTGCAGACCTTCCTCTTCATCGTAGTGGGCAACACAATCATGGGCCTGCACGGGCTGTTTGCCACGTGGTGGCTCATCCTGTTCGTGACGGCCTTCCTGGCCAACCTCACAGGCCTGTTGCTGTCGCAGTGCCTCAGTTCGGTGGTGGCCATCTACATCAGCATCCCCATGCTGCTCATACCGCAGATCCTGCTCTGCGGACTGGTAGTCAGCTTCTCGGACCTGACGCCTGGCAGCACAACGGGCAACGTGCCACTGGTGGGCGATCTCATACCGTCGCGCTGGTCCTACGAGGCCCTGGCCGTGACGTCGTTCACCGACAACGAGTACGAGAAACCGTTCTTCGAGACCGACAAGGAGAAGTACGAGAACCAATACTACAACATGGGATTCCTCTACGAGCTGCAGTCGCAGTTGGAGACCATGCAGGACGAAAAGAAGCGCGGCAAGGAGGTGAAGCCAGCCCACATCAGGACCATCGGGAACAACCTGCCCCTGCTGACCGACTACTTGGGAATGAAACCCTACGAGGGCAGCGGCGACTACGAGTCGCTTAAGCAGTATATGAAGAAGGCCGAGCAGTTGCTCGCAGAACGCTGCAATGCCGCCACGCTGAAAAGTGACCGGCTGATGGCCCAGCTGCTGAAGACAGAGGGCAAGGACGCCGTCCTGCAGCTGAAGCGCGACAACTATAACCTGAAGTTGGAGGAGTTTGTCGTTGGTGCCGACCAGGGCCGTATGCTCGATGTCGTCGACGACGTCATCGTGCCCCGTGCCGGACTGGTGTTCCTTACGCCGCAGAGCCGCATAGGCCGTGCCCCGTTCTACAGCAGCGAGAAGATTCTCGGCTCTTGGCACGTGAAGACCCTGTGGTTCAACATCGCCGTCCTGCTGTTGATGTGTATTATCGTAATAACATTATTAATATCTAAACTTTTAGCAAAATGAAAAAATTATCAATTCTCGCTGTAGCTTTTGCAGCATTGACCTTCGCCGCTTGCGGAGGTAAGAAGACCACGGACAACGTGGAGGAACAAGATTCAGTGAAGAGCTTTGAGCAGGAGCAGATTGAAGCCAGCATCAAGATGCACTTCGACAGTCTGGCCAGTGAGCTCGGCAAGCTCAAGCAGCTGCCCGTGGTCCAGAAGGACGGCGTCATCAAGCTGACAGACGCCGAGAAGCAGGTGAAACCCGACTATCTGCTCGACGTCACTTCTGCCGACAACGCCATGACGCTTTCTGAGAAGTATCGCGTGCTTAGCGCTCTTCAGGTAGACAAGGAAGTGGCCAAGCTCTATGACATGGAGACCGAGGAACTCGACAAGGCCATCGCCAAGCTGGCTGCCGACATCAACGACCCGTCGTTCAAAGCCATCGAGGGCAGTTCTGACGTCTATGAGACAGCACAGGGACTCTACGATGCCATGAACCAGAACGGCCGCATCAACTACTTCTGGCAGATCGTGGCTTCATCACTGGTCGAGCAGCTCTATGTCACTTCGCAGAACACCGACAAGTTTATCAGTGCTTTCAATGACGAGGCCGCAGCCAACGTGACTTTCCGCATCATCCTGATTCAGGACGCCCTGAGCCGCCTGACAGAGTATGACCCCGAGATTGCTCCAGTTGCTGAGGCCATAGCCCCGCTGACTGTGCTCAACGCTACGACCGTCGACGAGTTAAAGGCTCAGCTGGTTGATGCCAAGGAGAAGATTGCTGCCTCGCGCAACGCTCTGGTGAACCTCGCCCAGTAAATGCCTTTTGGCACGGATTTTGCCAAAAAGCCGCCACGTTTAGAAGAAAACGTGGCGGCTTTCTTCTTAACCCTAAATCCCGAATATAACCATGATAACATGGTTAAATATCTATAAATAT
>CAMHIS010000035.1 GCA_946185285.1 uncultured Prevotellaceae bacterium | reverse complement strand
AGGCACCCATCTTCAGGATTTTCTTGAACGAGAAGTCGAGACCCAGCGAGAACAGCAGGAACATCACACCGATGTCGGCCCAGAGCTGGATGTTCTCGCGGTCGGCCACGCTGGCCGTGTAGGGCATGTGGGGCGAGACCAGGAAACCGGCTACGATATAGCCCAGTACAAGCGGCTGCTTGAGCCGCTTGAACACCAGTGTCACGATGCCTGCCACGATAAGCATCAGTGCCAGGTCTTGAATCATTGCAGGTAGTTCAGCCATTGTATCCTGCCGTCAGTTCACAGATTTTGACGATGACCTGCATTGCCTTCTCCATCGACTGGATGCTGACAAACTCGTAGGGACCGTGGAAGTTGATGCCACCGGCGAAGATATTGGGGCAGGGCAGACCGCGGAACGACAGCTGCGCACCATCGGTGCCGCCGCGGATGGGCTTCACCTTCGGCGCTACGCCGACGGCCTGCATGGCGTGGAGCACGAGGTCGATGACGTGCATCTGCGGGTCAATCTTCTCCTTCATGTTGTAGTACTGGTCCTTCACCTCGATGTCGACCGTACCCTCGCCGTACTTGGCGTTCATCTGCTCGGCGCAGCGCTGGATGAAGCGCTTGCGGTCCTCGAAGCGGTCGCGGTCGTGGTCGCGGATGATGTAGCTGAGGCGGCCCAGCTCGGTGTTCGTCTGCATACCGATGAGGTGGTAGAAGCCCTGATAGCCCTCGGTTGTCTCGGGCGTCTCGTCGTCGGGCAGCATGGCGGCGAACTCGGCGGCCAGGCGGTTGGCGTTCACCATCTTCCCCTTGGCATAGCCGGGATGTACGCTGACGCCCTTGATGGTCACCTTGGCCGAGGCGGCGTTGAAGTTCTCGAACTCCAGTTCGCCCACGTCGCCGCCGTCCATCGTGTAGGCCCATTCACAGCCGAAGCGCTCGACGTCGAAGTGATGGGCGCCCATGCCTATCTCTTCGTCGGGGTTGAAGGCTACGCGAATCTTCCCGTGCTTTATCTCCGGATGTTGCTGCAGGTAGACCATAGCCTGTACGATTTCGGCGATGCCGGCCTTGTCGTCGGCGCCGAGCAGTGTGTGACCGTCGGTGACGATGAGGTCCTCGCCGACGTGCTGCAGCAGTTCGGGGAACTTCTTCGGCGACGAGACGATGCCCTCGCTGAGCAGGATGTCGGAGCCGTCGTAGCCGTGCACAATCTGCGGCTTGATGTCGGCTCCCGAGCAGTCGGGGCTGGTGTCGTAGTGACTGATGAAGCCGATGGTGGGCACGCGGTCCTTCATGTTCGCTTTCAGCGTGGCGTAGATGTAGCCCTTGTCGTCCATCTCGACGTCGTCGAGGCCCTCGGCCTCGAGCTCCTTCTTCAGGTATTCGGCGAAGACGAGCTGCTTCTTAGTACTTGGCACGCAGTCGGCATCCTCTGCCGACTGCGTGTCAAACTTCGTATAGTTCAGAAATCTTTCGGTAATATCCATTGTATTCAGTTCTTTTTTGAGTTCTTTCAGCTTGCAAAAGTACAAAAAAAAAACTGAAAAACGCAAAAACAATCACCGAAAAGGTTCCAAAAGAATAACTTTGGCGGTTTGGTTGTCCATCTTTGGCATGGTTCGGCCCACCGAGGCACCGATGTAGGTAGGGTCACAGACGACGAACTTCTCTCCATTCAGCATAATATAGTCGCCCTTCACGTCATCGGTGAAATGGACGGCCATAGCCAAGTGGCCGGGGTAGAACACCAGTATGCACCTCAGCCCTAATAAATCGCGCACCAGTCGCGACAACAGGATGGAGCGGTCTTCACAGTCGCAATAAGGGTAAAACAGAGATTCCTCAGCGAAGAAGGCACGGTCGCCACCCCACACCTTGTCGTCGTATTCGTATTCAAAGGCTGTTTGCACCCAGTTCAAAAGCCGCTCCATAGCCTCTTTCTGGCCTAATCCAGCCAATTTCTTTTTGAGTGTGGGGTAGAGACTTCGCTTTACCGCTTCGTCCATCGGCGTATTAGCATACATAGCCCAACGGGTCATGAAATTCCCGTCAGTCATGGAGGTGGGGTAACTGCAATAGAAGTCTATCAGATTCTTGTTCACACTCACCGTCATCGTCATGTCCTTATAATCCCGAGAAGAAAGCTGACGCAGTGATGACTCGGCGACATCGAAACGCTGCTCTTGTGGAACCAGAAGCGACATAGGTTTTTCCTGCGGGAACGTGGCCTGCGATATGTGCATTCTTTGTTCGTCGCTGTCGAACACATAGTAGTTGGAACCATCTATCTTGAAGTAAGCGTGGTCGTAGATGGCGTGTCGGCTGGCATAGAGCATAAGCAACCGCCCCTCGGCCATGCCAAGCTTCATCTGGTAGCCCGACTGACAGTAGACGTAGGCCATCAGCAGCGTGGCCTCGTTTGTTCTGCCCAAACAACTTTCTGCCATTCTGTGCAGCATCTGCAAATAAGCCCAGTCACTCAACTGCCGGGTGATTCTCAACTCCAGACAGTCGCGGATGGTGTTGTTATAAGCCGCTTCCGACAACCTTTTCCATGCATCGGCGACCGTTGCCTCATCACACGAAGTGATGGTAAAACGCTGTTCATCGCTGAATCGCACTTTCATCGGTGTGCCGTAGAGCGTGAAGCTGACGTATTGCTCCTGTGGTAACGGCTCCTCCTTGATGGGAGCTACCGGCACGGGCTGCGGCTCCGGTGCAGGTGGCATCACGATGTCTTCCTCTATTGGGACGGGCACATTCTCTATCGGTTTCTGCTTGTCTTCCTCGGGCATTACGACTGGCGGAACCTCATCCTCTTTGGGCTTCGGAATGATGGGCATTACCTGATATTGTTCCCACGCTTGTTTCAGGAATTCTGCATATCGACTGTTCGCCTCGTCACGGAAATCATCATACTCTTTCTGTTTCTGACGTTTGAATGCCTCATATTCTTCCAAAAAAGTCTTAGGCCGCTTTTCTTTGGTCGAATCATTCTTCTCACGTGTCACCGTGGCCGGGTCGCTGGCTTTCTTCTGAGCTTTTTTCTCCTTGCCCTGCGCTTTGTCCTTGGCATACTGGACATACTGTTTCGACAGTTGTGCTGCCGACTTCTTCTTTTTCTTTGTCTGTGCCATTGCTCCGACACAAATTGCCATAAGGAGCACGAGCATCATCACCAGTCTCTTTTCCATTTCTCTTTTCTTTTATTGCTGTTTTACATTCATCGTATATGCTCTCGGCCAGTACCAAGAAGGCCATCGCCGACAATGCCCACCCCAAGTTCAGGCTGATGTCATACTTGCAGAACAGAATGAACGCCACCCACATCCAGAACGCCATCCACAGGAACATCAGGATGCTCCTAACGAATGTGGCCGACATCAAGAATCTCACCAGTCTGTTCTTCCGTTTCTTGGCATACGCCTTATATGTCGAGAAGACCACCTGCGTCAGCAGTGCCAACAGAAACGACATCACTCCGATTGCCCATCCGCTCAATTCCTTGACCTCGCTGTGTTCCAGAAGCGTTTCCACCGAATAGGCCAGCAGTTCCACACCCGCCATTTTCCCAAGTGGCGTGTAGTGCATATCAGCCTCTTCCTTCATCGCTCCGAAGAGCACGATCCTGTCCTTTATCCATTCAGGGTGTATGCATAAAGAGTCGGGCTTCACCACCCGAAACCGTCTTGGCGTGAAATTGATGGTGAGTTCTTCCTTGCTGTTTTTTCCGCAGACACTCCCATACATTTCCGTCACTTGCCTAATGAACGACGGAACCATCTCTCCCTGGCATCGCGCATTGAGGCTCAACGTCCGTTTCATACCGCCATACAGGTTCCGCTTCATATTCGTGAATCCCTCGCAGATGCCGTCAGTCGCAAAGAATGAGTGTACAGTCTCTGCATAGCCAACGCTGTCGTCGTCATAATCCAATAGCTTGTACGCAAAAACCATATTTCGGCAATCCTTCGCAACTTGGCGCAGCATCTCATCTCCCACCGTGTCCTCTTTCAAGCCCTCGAACACCACGTCTACGCCAACGACCTTCGGCTCCTTTGCCTCAATCTCAACAAGTGCTTCGGCCAGTTCCCGCCTACTGTATAGGTTCGACATATCCACAATGGTCACCACGTCGCTCACCTCGCCGCTGTCCGTGTCCTGCAGTATCTGGTAGTAGATGTCCGTCATCTCAAAGTCCTTCACCACCTGTGCAATCGGACTCAGGAACGACAGGTTCAACGCGAACACGGCAAACACCCCCACCACGGCGAAGGCCAACACGGTGATGACGACGTGACGCAGCCACCCGAACTTTTTCTCCCTTTTATTTTGTCGTTTCATTATTTCTTTGTACCTTTGCCAGCGACATCAAATAACATAGAGGATATGACGATAGTAAGTACAACAGATTTTCGAGCCAATCAGACCAAGTATTTGGGAATGGTTGACCGTGGTGAGCATGTGATTTTAAAGTCTCGTCGCGGAAGCTACCGCCTGATGCCTGTTGAAGTGGAGGATGAAGAGCCCAAGCGCGATGTGACTGCAGAGATTTGTCAGGCAATGAAGGACTGGAAAGAGTATTTAGAGACTGGCAAATCAGATAAGTTTCGACCTTTAGATGAGTTTTTAGATGAGCTACGAAATTCAGAGTCATCCCGAGTTTGAACATTGTTTTAAACGCCTTTATAAAAGATACCGGAGTCTGCCTGATGACATTAGAGACTTCCGCGACAGCCTTCAAGAAAACCCTTTTCAGGGTGCCGAACTCTGTCCTGGCATCCGCAAAATTCGTATGCCCATTGCGTCCAAAGGGCGCGGCAAGTCTGGCAGTGCCCGCGTCATCACGGCCAATGCCATTGTTGCAGAGCACGAAGGAAAAATCGCGCTGCTGACCATCTACGACAAGTCCGATGCTTCCACCGTAAAACTGAATGTCATCAAGCAAATGGCTCGTGAACTTGGCTTCGACGTTTAGCATACAACTTCCTATTTCAGTTTCAATGTTTTCCAGCTGTCGCCGATGTTAGCCGACGGTACTACCGTCGGTGTTTGGCTTTTGCGGTTGATGACCACCGACTGCTGTCGGACGTTCTGCTGGATGTAGTCTCCAAGTTCCCCAAGCGTGCAGTCGCCCTTCGTTTCCTGTAGTTTCTTCAGCAGGAAATAGGTGAACATACCGTGACCCTTTTCGTTGTAGGGGTAGGCCGTCTCGTCGCCCGTCGCTGCCGTAAACACCACCATATTGCCCTGTGGAGCTTCCGCTTTGGCCTTCAGGGCCACGCCACGGGCCGAGGCCAGCATCCCCTCGCCCCGCTGCGCCCCGCTGAAGCAGGCATCCATAAACACCACCACATTCTTGGCTCCCATCTCGCCCAGTTCACTGTAGAGACGGCTCACGGGATAGCAGGCTTCCGTCTGTCGCCCGTCGGCATCCGCAGGCAGCAGATAGGCATCCTTCGTCGTCTCGTTCGGCACACCATGACCAGCATAGTAGAATATCACGTTGACATTACCTTGGTAAGCCTCTACAATCTTCTTGATGTCGTTCACTGCCGATAGTATGATACCAAACGTAGCATTCTCATATAATCGTACATTCTGTGTAGGTAGCCCTAAAGTTTTCTTGCAATACTCTGCAAATATCCGTGCGTCATTATTTGCATATAGAACCTTTGCGACCTGCGTATATTTTTCATTGCCAATGATAACGGCAAAGCTTCTTGTATTTCCAGATACAACGGAAGGGATTTCTTGGTCGACACTGTGGTCAATGGTATTCAAAGGAATTGTCGCTTCATACATATCATTATGCTGTAAGGAAATGTCTGGCAGTTCTATCTCAATAGTGGAGGCAAGATTATCCAAAGCGGCTTTCTCTGCATAATACTTTTTCCCGTTTAGCATTATTGACATATCGTTTATAGCTAAGCCATTGGAGGTCACAAGGTAGGTGGCTTCGATAGCCGCCTTATCAAAATTCGCCTTGAAGTTTGGTGCATCTGACAATGGCACTTTTACGGACTTTTCACCATAATTGCTGTAGATTTTATAGAGATTGTTGTCTGCATCGTATGCTCCGAGAGTTGCATTTATTGGGTTCTTCGCCGTGAACTCCCTGATGGCTTCCTGCGTCAGTTCTTGTATTTTCCTGTCCTGATTAGCTTTTGTTACACGATTCTTGTATTGCTCCGTAGTTTCAAATTCTTGTTTCTTTTGCCATTCATTAATAGTAGGGATAATTATGCCATTTGCGAAATACTCAAAAGAGGAAGTGTAATTCACCTCGCCAAAAGGAGTTCCTTCAAAAGAATTAGGAGATACCTTTATTCCTTGATGAAACCCCTTAACGCTTACTAAAGCTTTGCAGGAACGAAAGCATTCTACCCCTATTTCTTTTAGGTTTCTTGATAATATGACTTCTTCCAAGTTATTACAGTTTTCGAAACAACCCTCTGTATGAGACCCTAAATATGAAATTGCAGTTCCTAATTTTTCAACTTTATCAGGAATCCTGATTCTTTTCAATTTTTCACAACCATAGAAGCAGCCATCACCGATGAGTGCAACAGAATTAGGTATGTCTATCTTTTCCAAATTACGACACCCGATAAAAAATGGTGTACACTCGTCATAAGTTTTATACGTGTATAATGTTCGTAATTCTTTGATACCCGATGGGAGTTTTATTCGTCTAAGGTTATTACATCCAGCGAAACATCCTCCTCCTATCTCAGTAACAGAATGAGGAATGATTACTTCTTCAAGTCTATTACAACCAGCAAAAGTACATGAGCCGATTATTGTCAAATTGTCTGGTAAAACAATATTACGAAAACCAGCATCATGAAAAACACCTTTAACATAATCTCTTTTCTCTTGTGATGGTAATTCTTTGATTGTGTTGGGCAATATTAGTTTGTCAAAATAGCAAAAAGCGAAACAGCCAACACGCAACTCACTCACGATGTACGTCCTTCCTTTATATTTTACAGACTCTGGTACATTTACAGTTTTACTTTTTATTCGTGTTTCCACACCTTTATAGAGCGCAACTGTATTTTCAGACGTAATACTATATGAAAGAATGTTACCCTCAGAGTCTTTTGAACTAAAGGAAATCACTTGTGCAATAGCACCGATACTACTCTGAATGATGAAAAGTAGTAATATAAAACTAGTTTTTTTCATACCAATCCATTTTAACTACATCATAACATAAAATGCTATCGCAAATAACAAAAGGTTCTTCATAATTTCATTTATGTTAATAGTAAATATTGTTGCGCTTAACTAAAACAGCCATTTTGTTATAGCATTTGCTATTAGTGCAATGAATAACGATAATAAAGCAGTAAGTATAAAGATCCTCATTGCTGCCATTTCTTTTAACTCCAAAAACTCCGTATGAAAACGTAGGCCATTTTTAATAATCTCATTTACTTTATCTGGTGATGTGAATTCGATACCACTCATAGTCGTTTTATCCGGTTCTGGATACATATTTGAAAAAAGAGTAGCACCATAAAACTCAATTGATATGGTATCACAAGAGATATTATCACACCCCAAAGAGATGCTATAATTTGCCTGTGTGATATCCCATAGAGATTTCATATTAGGCTTTCCATTGATTAAGTTCGTATTAAATTCCATTTTCCCATTTCCTTCTCCAATCATTCCTGATTTTCCCTCAAAATCGGGGAATGCCAGGAAACCGCTACCTGTATAAGAAGAACCAAAAGAGTCCTTACCCCATTGAGGGGAGTCAATATAACTAAAAGCTTGTGGATTAGGGCACGATTTGCTCTCTGAATTATTAAAAGCAACATCTATAGTAGTATAACAATAATAATCTAACACATAGAAAGTATACATATTTGCAAGTACATCACGATGCTTGACACTTGTATCGGTGAATTTCAAAAGAAAGTTTTTATCAAGAGTATGTTGTGATGTGTATTTGGGACTACTATACACGTATATGGTGTTTGTTGATTTGTCATCTTGGACTGAAATATACGGGTTGCCAGCAGCTACTTTTATATGAAAATTACAATAAGAGCTATCAGAAGTATAGCCTAATGCCGTTATTTTTGCCCTAATTGTCTGATTGGGTATTTCATTCCATTTAGGATATATTTGAAAGCATAACCATACCAAGCAGAAGAGCAATCCCAAAAATAGAAAATGTGATACTTTCTTCAATCTATTACAATTCAATATGTTTTTAGCTATTTGTATTAGAGTCTGTTTCATTTTTAATGTCTATTGATTGTTATTGGTTTAATTCGCATATTCATTTCCTTGTCATACTTGCGGCATTTGACAAGCCACTTCTGGAAATCTTCGAACTTCAGTTCTCGTGGCAGGTCGGTATTTGGCTGGTTGTCAACAGCCTTGGTGAACTGATTTGGTGAGAATATAACGTAGATTTGATTCTGCTCTGACGAACGTTCGCAGGTCATGACATATTCATCTACGTAGGAGCGTTCATTCTGAGAGGCTTCTTTCATATTGAAGAACAGATAGCGGCGATAGGCCTCAATAGGGTAGATGCCATCGGTTTGATTGCGGTAGGGCAACAGGCAGAAAGCCTGACCATCGGCATCAACAAGATAGACGGCAAGGTAGCCGCTGACGGGTGATGTGAAGGAGAGGTAGAGGTCATCACCACTGCGGAACTGGTCGCTTTCGAACTTGTCTTCCGTTCCGTTACGGAGAATCTTGGCCAGGAAGTCGATACCCGCAGAGATGATTTCGCGAGCCTTACCCTTCACCTTGCATGTGACAATGAGCATATCGCCCTCATACCTTATATTATATATAGGCTCGCCGATGGTCTCGATCCACTCACCTTTCACCTCGCTGCCTCCGATGGAAAGGAAGTCGATGTCGGAATGGCCGTTGCGGTTCTCCACACGGGTGGCGTTCGACTGTGAGACAATGGTGCCGAACTCATCGGCTAACGCCTGAATCATTGCACGGTCGAGAGCCGTGCGCCGAGCTTGCTCCACGGTCACGTTCTCCGGTGCATGGTAGGTGTACTCACCCTCCACCGTCTTCATCTTCTGGGCGAAGACGGTGGAGGTGAGCGTCAACAGGAATATGAGAGACAGGTGTCGCATCACCAGCCAAGCAGTTCATCCAACTTCTTGTGCAGGTCGTCGCCTCGCTTCTCCAAATCCTTACGCACGGCAGCCTTGGCAGCAGCCTTGGCCATCTTGGAGTTGTATGCTATGCGGACGAGCACCTCCTTGTTCTTGTTAGCCTTGGTGCGATAGACCTCGACAACGGGGATGACGCGACCGATGCTCTGGGTGATGAGGTTCTTGCCCGCAGAAAGACTTTGCACGACAGAGGCAGCTTCTTCGGCCTCTAACTGCTTGTTGGCAACCGTGTTCTCAATCAATGCCGTCACCTCGGTCTGAATCTGTCCGGCCAGGCTCTGCTTGGCAAGCTCCTGCGCCTGCATCTTGGCGGCATCGTAGTTCTCGCCGATGCTCATGGCCTCAGCCATGATATACTTGGGGAACATATCTTCGTCGAACTCCTGCTGCATCAGGTACGACTTGTCCAACTGCTTGTCGATGGGCAGTGCGCCGGGCGTGATGGTCCAATCGTCCTTGGTGAGTTTCTTGGCTTCCTTGCGGGCCTGCTTTGAAGCCTTTTCGCTCAGTTCCTTCTTAGAGAGTTTGCGCATTTCCTTGCGCTCCTTGATTTGTTCCTTGGTCAGTTGTGCGTAACTTGCAGTGGTGCCTGCCATCAGGCAGAGAACCATGAAAAGGATTGTCTTTTTCATTTTAGGTCCTATAGTTTTGTTGCCTCCTGGCTCCCATAATTCGGCAGGTTCATATTATGCGCGCCCTTATGAACGCAAAAGACGTGGGAGTTGCTCTACTTCTCGCCTATCCCGTGTGTGGGCTCTCGCATTGCCTTGTCTCAGGATAAGCAACTCGAGTTAGCCCACGCCAAGATATATTGTATATGTGTACAATACATCCCACGTGGACGTTCCGGTTGCGTATCTTTTGAGACATCGAACTTTGCGAGAATTCACACACAAAAGATAACGTTCGTAAACGTCCTATTTCCGAAATGTCATGACCCATCACCCTGTCGGGCTAATCGAGTCGGGCACAAAGATACAAAGATATTTTGATATGAACAAACTTTAAGGTCTTTTTTTGAAAGAAAAAAGTAAAAGGTCGTTAGAAAAAGAAAAGGTGGCCCGATACGTGGCCACCTTTTCTTTGGGTTCTGCAATTATTATCCTTGCTGGTCAAGTTCTTTCAGGTTCTCGGCAATCATCTCGTCGGTGACGGTGTAGTTCTGCAAGTCCCCCTTGATGAAGGCCTCGTAGCTGGGCATGTCGATGAGTCCGTGGCCGGAGAGGTTGAACAGGATGACCTTCTCCTCGCCCGTCTCCTTGCACTTCAGGGCCTCGCGGATAGTGGCGGCGATGGCGTGGGTGCTCTCAGGAGCAGGGATGATGCCCTCGGTGCGTGCAAACAGCATACCGGCCTCGAAGGTCTCCAACTGAGGGATGTCAACGCCCTTCATCAGGCCGTCCTTGATGAGTTGCGAGATGATCATACCGGCACCGTGGTAGCGCAGACCGCCGGCGTGGATGTTCGACGGTTTGAAGTTGTGGCCCAGGGTGAACATCGGCAGCAGCGGCGTGTAGCCGGCCTCGTCGCCGAAGTCGTAGCGGAACTGGCCGCGCGTCAGCTTCGGGCAGCTGTCGGGCTCGGCGGCGATGAACTCCGTCGTCTTGCCGTCGAGCAGGTTGTGGCGCATGAAGGGGAACGAGATGCCGCCGAAGTTGGAGCCGCCGCCGAAGCAGCCGATGACGATGTCGGGATATTCGCCGGCCATCTCCATCTGCTTCTCAGCCTCCAGACCGATGATGGTCTGGTGCAGACCGACGTGGTTCAGCACCGAACCGAGCGTGTATTTACAATTCGGTGTGGTGGTGGCCAGCTCGACAGCCTCAGAGATGGCCGTGCCGAGTGAGCCGCTGTGCGTCGGGTCCTTGGTCAGGATGTCCTTGCCGGCACGGGTCGACATCGAGGGTGAGCCCTCGACCACGGCACCGAACGTGCGCATGATCGACGAGCGGTAGGGCTTCTGCTGCATCGTAATCTTCACCTGGTATACGGCGCAGTCGAGTCCGTAGATTTTAGCAGCATACGAGAGGGCGGCGCCCCACTGTCCGGCACCAGTCTCGGTGGTCACGTTGGTTGTGCCCTCCATCTTGGCGTAGTAGCACTGGGGCAGGGCCGAGTTGATCTTGTGCGAACCGAGTGGGTTGGTCGACTCGTTCTTAAAATAGATGTGAGCCGGCGTGCCAAGGGCCTCTTCCAGGGCGTAGGCACGCACCAGCGGCGTAGAACGATAGTATTTGTACTTTTCAAGCACGTCTTCGGGAATGTCTATCCAGCGGTGCTCCGTGTCCAGCTCCTGGACGCAGCATTCGCGCGGAAAGATGTGTGCTAAGTCGTCGACGCCAAGCGGCTGTTTAGTTGCTGGGTGGATGGGCGGCATGGGCTTGTTCACCATGTCGGCCTGGATGTTGTACCACTGTGTTGGAATCTCACTCTCTTGGAGGATGAATTTCTTTTGCTTTGACATAATACTTTAGTTTATAGGATTGGTGTATCCGTGTGCAAAGGTACAAAAAATCCCTGAAACCGCAAAAGTTTCAGGGGTTTTTCATTTGCAGAGTGCCAAAATTACTTTGCGGGCTGAGCAGGAGCAGCGGGGACCTCCTGTGCAGGAGCAGCTTCTTTCTGCTGGCTTGCGCCGAAGCCGGGCAAATTGTTCGGGTTGGTTGTGGGGTTCTCAATGCCTTCCATGACGGAACCTTCCGAAGCAGCCTGAGGGGCAACGTATGCACAGGCAACGCTGATGATAACCATAGCAATGGCCAGACCCCAGGTGGTCTTCTCAATGAAGTCAGTGGTCTTGCGGACACCACCGATTTGGTTGTAGGATGAGAAGTTTGAGGCCAAGCCTCCACCCTTTGACTCTTGTATGAGCACGATGCCAATCATCAGCACGGCTGCAATCACAATTAGAATAATTAATAAAGTGTACATTTTTTTTACCTTTTATTTTTGTTGTTGTTTATAATCAATTTCTCTAAGAAACGTATTTGGTCTGCAAAGTAAGCATTTTTTTTCGGATATTGCAAACTTAATCGCCGAATAATTTCAAGTGCCTTCGAATATCTGCCTTGTTTTATGTAAATTCGGGCCAAAGTTTCGGTAAAATACCCCTCTTCGGGTTCTTTTTCCTCTTCTTGCTGTTCTGTTTCGAGTTCAGGTGTAAGCTCTGGCGTCTCGCTCAGGACAATCTTTCCTTTGTCATTATTTATGAATGTGTCGATGAGGTTCTGGCCGATGAGCTGCGGCACGTCTTGCGTGGCATCTTCCTCCGTTTGGGTTTCTATCAGATAGGAGACGTAGTCAACGGCGGCATCGGCTGGTGTCGGCTTTCGTTTCGGCTTGTCCGGGTCAGTCTTCTCTTCCTCCTTGGGTATGGAGTCGAGGAAGGTGTCGATGAGCGTGATGGTCCGGTCTTCGCGTTTCTGCTCGTCTTCTGTCTCCTTGACCTGCGCTTGGGGAGTCTTCAGCCGGTAGTGTGCGGCCTCAATCATTTGAAAGAGTACCCGTCGGTCGGTGATGTAGATGGCGGCACGACGTAGTTCCTCGTCGAACGACGGGTCGTGCAGCAGGTACAGGTTCTGGAGCAAGAGCAGGCGGGCCGTCTGGAAATAGGGATAGAGAGCCAACGTAGACCGCAGCTCGTACAGCGTGTCGCGGTCGAGTTGTTCCGGGTGTTTTATCAGCTCAGCTATTTCCATATTACTTCTTCGCTTCTTCCTACCAGTTCGCTACGGTGGCATTGAATATCTGGTCGCAGATGTTCTGGATCATTTCTGTCACTAATTGCTCCTGAACGGAGTTCAAGGACTGTGTCGTATCGAACGACGACTGTGCGGTAAAGGTGCGTTCAAAGTCCTCGTCGTGCTTCTTGTTGTTGGTGAACCTCACGTTGACGGTGATGGACAGTTCCGTTTGTGCCGAGTAGCCTTCGCTGCTGACCGACTTGTTGCGTTGTTCGTAACGGGTAATCTCGCCCTCAATCTTCAGGTCACCGTTACGCTTCACCTGCGTCAGTTTCGTGTGGTTGGCAAACTGGTCCTTCAGTTGGTTGTTGAAGATACCGGCCATAGGTGCCCAGACGTAGGATGAGCGTATGGGGAAGTCGGATATTTGAATGGTCTTTGTCTTTGTGTAGTCGATACTGGCCTGGTTGAACTTATAACTGACGGAGCACGAGATGAGCAGCAGGCAGGCAATCATGGCCAGTCCGAACTGTTTGAGACGGCGGTATAGTGTGCGGTCGCTGATGCCCAGCTCCTGGGCAGCCTTCTTGCGGTTGCCGTTGTTGCGTTCGAGTGCTTTTTCTAACATCTGCCGTCCGAGGTCGTTTAAGTTGAGGTTTTCAGGCTCTTTTTCGGGTTCTATATATTCTTCGGCGATGGCATCTTCGAGGGCTGGCTGGATAGGTGCCCTGGATTGTATTGCCGATGTTATGGGCTGGATAGGCTGGAGGGAGGCGGAAGCCGGCTGTACGTCTTCCATCTGTTTCTTGAGCTGACTGATTTCGCGGCGCATGTCGTTGACATTGCCACGCAGCTCGAACAGAATCTTGTACAGGATTTCGCGTTCGTTCTCAAACGAGTGGTCGCCGCTGTCGCGGGGGATTGTTGCCAACTGGGTGCTTTCGCGGTCTTGGGGAATGAACTTCGAAAGAACGTCCGCCGTTATGGTGCGCTCCTTGCTGAGAACGGAAATCTGTTCGGTGATGTTCTTCAGCTGGCGTACGTTGCCCGGCCACTTGTAGCGCATCAGCATCTGCTTGGCCTCGTCGGTGAGCACCACCCGGTCCATCTTGTACTTCTCGGCCATCTGCATGGCGAAAAGCCTGAACAGCAGAACAACGTCCTCGCCGCGCTCACGAAGAGGCGGCATCTGCAAGGGGATGGAGTTCAGACGGTAGTAGAGGTCTTCACGGAAACGGCCTTCGCTGATGGCTTTCTGGATGTTGACGTTGGTGGCTGCCACAATGCGGACATCGGTCTTGCGGATATCCGTACCGCCGACGGGAATGTACTCGCCCGTCTCGAGCACACGCAGCAGTCGGGCCTGAGTGGCTAACGGCAGCTCGCCCACCTCGTCGAGGAACAGCGTGCCCTTGTTGGCCACGCCAAAGTAGCCCGGCGAGTCGTTGATGGCACCTGTGTAGGAACCTTTGATGTGGCCGAACAACTCGGAATCGATGGTGCCTTCGGGGATGGAGCCGCAGTTGATAGCGAAGTATTTCTCGCGGCGGCGGGGCGAGTTGTCGTGAATGACACGCGGGATAATCTCCTTTCCGACACCGCTCTCGCCGATAATGAGCACGCTGAGGTCGGTCGGCGCCACCTGTAGTGCGACGTCGAGCACGTGGTTCAGCGCATCGCAGTTGCCTACGATATTATACCGCTGCTTGATGCCTTGTAGCTCTGTACTCTTCATTTTTGGCTGACAAAGTTACACAATAATTCTTAAACTGCTGCAATAATGACGGAAAATTATTGATTTTTCTCTGTTTCCTCCTTCTTGGGCACTATGGTCTTAGGCAGTGCGAAGCGCACCTTCTCACTGTCGTCGCGCTTCTCCTTGTAGAGCTTTGGCAGTGGATTGGCCAGAGGCGCGTCGTAGTTGATGCGGTTGCGGTAGGCATCGATGCCCAGGAAGATGGCATGGCGCAGCGGTGATTCGTCGGCACAGCCTTTTCCTGCTATGTCATACCTGACACCAATCTCAGGTCTGGTGCATACGAAGGGCATACCCGTCACCAGACTGACTCCCTCGTCGGTAGCCAGCGTCTTCATGGGGGTCATTCCCTGGTCGTGGTACATGGCCAGTACGCCGTCGAACTTACTGTAGCCTTCGCCGAAGAGTGCGTCGGCAGCGTATGGCCCAAAGGCTTGGATGCCGCTCTTCTCCAGTTCCTCAATGGCGGGGATAATCATTTCCTTTTCTTCTTCGCCCCATGGGTCGTCGCTGTTGTCGGTAGGTGGGTTGAGAGCCAGTATGGCAATGCGCGGACTTGAGATGCGCAGGTCGCGACAAAGGCTTCTGTGCATGATTTTGGCTTTGTCAATGATTTTCTGCTTGGTAATGGCCTCCGGGACATCCTTGATGGCCATCAGGTTGGTAACCAGTGCTATTCTCAGTTCCTCGGCAATCCTGATGCGCAGTACCTCAGGCTCCTTCGACAGGAAGTCGGGCAGGTTATCGGGCATCATGACCAGCACGTCGGCCAGTCCCTGCTGTACGTCAACCATGGCGCGTTTCAGGGCTTTGCGTGCGGCTTCGGTAGCCTCGTCCGACGACTGTCCTATTTCCACCTTGATTTCATCGTCAAAGGTGGTCAGTATGTTCAGACGGTTCTCCTTGGCTTCAGTGGCTTCGCTGATGGTGGTGAACGCCGTCTCCATATTCAGCGCCTTGCGGTGGTACGTAGCCACCTTGGCCGAGCCGTAGATGATGGGTGTGCAGAGTTCCATCATCATGGGGTCTTCGAAGGTTTTAAGTATCAGTTCGTATCCGACACCGTTGGTGTCGCCGTGCGTAATGGCTACGCGGGGTTTTCTTTCTTGTTCCATAGATATATCAGGGTTGTATTATTGGGGGTTATGGGCATTTTGGGCCTCATGGGCTTTCTGGGCGGTGGAGAGCAGGCCGCAGGCGGCGAAGATGTCCTGGCCGCGGCTGGCGCGGATGGTGGTGAAGACGCCGTGCGCCGTCAGGTAGTCGCGCAGCCGCTCCATGCGCTGCTCGTCGGCTCCGGGCAGGTCGACGCCGGGAATGGGGTGGAAGCGTATCAGGTTGACGCGGCACTCCAGCCCCTCGACCAGTTTGACGATTTCGCGGGCATGGACCATCGTGTCGTTCAGGCCGCCGAAGCAGATGTACTCGAACGAGCAGCGGCGCTGGTGGGTGAAGTCGTACTGCCTGAGCAGGGCGACCACCTCCTCGATGGTCATCTGGCCCTCGGCGGGCATCAGCTGGCGGCGCTGTTCGTGCAGCGGCGAGTGCATCGATATGGCCACGTGGCACTGGCTCTCGTCGAGAAACCGCTTCAGCTTGTTCTTTACGCCGACGCTGCTCACGGTGATGCGCTTGGGACTCCAGGCGTAGCCGTCGTCGGCAGTCAGTATCTCCGTAGCACGCAGCACGGCGTCGAGGTTGTCCATCGGCTCGCCCTGTCCCATGAAGACGACGTTGGTCAGCAGCTCGCGCTCCGGTAAAGAGTATATCTGGTTCAGGATGTCGGCCGCCGTGAGGTCGCCTTCCCAGCCCTGCTTACCCGTCTGACAGAAGAGGCAGTTCATCTTGCAGCCCACCTGGCACGACACGCAGAGCGTGCCCCGCTCGCCGTCGGGAATGAACACCGTCTCCACATATTTCCCGCTCGCCGTCGGAAACAGGTACTTCACCGTGCCGTCCTTGCTGCGCTGGCAGTCGAGTGGGGGCATGGCCCCGACGGTGTAGTGCTCCTTCAGCCGTTCGCGGTTCTGCTTCGAGATGTTGGTCATCGCGTCGATGTCGGCGACGTGCTGCAGGTAGAGCCAACGGGCAATCTGCCCACCCGTGAAGGCAGGCATACCCAATGTCCGAACCGCTTCTTTCAGTTCGGAACAGGTCATTCCAATGAGCACTTTCTTCTCGCTGACCATTACTGTCTATCGTAATTTGCGTGCAAAGTTACGAAAAACTTCTTAAATCATTCTCCTGTTACAGAAATAATTTGTATTTTTGCAAGAAATTTTTAGGAATATGAGACAAATGATTGATTGCTTCCTCCCCGACTTCGACCGCGAGGCGATGGCGCCAGTCGTGGCGCAGCTCAGCGAGAACAGGGCAGTGAGGCATATTTTCTGGACCGAAGGGATGGCCGCCGCAAGTGCCGTCAAAGGCATGGCGGCGCGCGCGCAGGCTCCCTATGTCCTGCTGTTTACCAAGCCTGCCGCCGTCACGTTGGGACAAGGTGCACTGGAGCGTATGCTCCGCGTGGCCGTCGACTCTGGAGCCGCCCTTGTCTATGCCGACCGCCGGGGTCATCCCGCCATCGACTACCAGCTCGGCTCCATCCGCGACGACTTCGACTTCGGCTCGCTGTGGCTCGTCAAGGCGCAGCTGCTGCAAGCCTTCGCCCAGGCCGACACTCCCGACTATCAGTATGCCGGCCTCTACGCCCTGCGCCTGTTCCTCAGCCGCGAGGGACAGCTGCTGCACCTCAACGAGCCGCTGTACACCGAAGAGGAGCTCGACACGCGGGCCTCCGGCGTCAAGCAGTTCGACTATGTCAATCCGCGCAACCGCGAGGTGCAGGTGGAGATGGAGCAGGCCGCCACGGCCCACCTGGCTGCCATCGGTGCCAAGATCGACCCCTCCTACTACCGCACGCCCGACTTCGGCGAGCAGGAGTTCCCGGTCGAGGCCTCGGTCGTCATTCCCGTCTTCAACCGCGCCAAGACCATTGCCGACGCCGTCGGCAGTGCCCTGGAGCAGAAGACCACCTTTAAATATAATGTCATCGTCGTCGACAACCACTCCACCGACGGCACCACCGCCATCCTGTCCCGTATGTTGCCATACTATGGCAACAAACTGAACGTCATCACCCCCGCCCGCCACGGCCTCGGCATCGGCGGCTGCTGGAACGAGGCCATCAACGACCCCCGCTGCGGCCGCTTCGCCGTACAGCTCGACTCCGACGACCTCTACTCCTCGCCCTCGACGCTGCAGCAGGTGGTCGACGCCTTCCGCAAGCAGCAGGCAGCGATGATCATCGGCAGCTACCGCATGTGCGACTTCGACCTGAACACGCTGCCGCCCGGACTCATCGACCACCGCGAGTGGACCGACGAGAACGGCCCCAACAACGCCCTGCGCATCAACGGCCTCGGCGCCCCCCGTGCCTTCTTCACCCCCATCCTGCGCCAGCTGCAGTTTCCCAATACCAGCTACGGCGAGGACTACGCCCTCGGACTGGCTTTCTCACGGCATTACCGCATCGGGCGCATCTTCGACGAGCTGTACCTCTGCCGCCGCTGGGGCGGCAACAGCGACGCTGCCCTCTCCGTTGAGAAGGTCAACGCTAATAATCTTTATAAGGATCGCCTGCGCACGCTCGAGATTGAGGCCCGCCAGCGAATGGTCAGCGGCCAGCAGGATCTGGCCATGCCCGAGTCGCCCCTGCAGCGCTTCTTCGACCGCCAGCTTGCGACGTGGCCCGACGTGCGCCGCCGCTACCGCGAGCTGAACAGCGTCAAGACGCGCGAACTCAGCGACGGCACTGCCACGGTCGTGCTGCAATGGAACCCCGCCCGCATCGGCTCGACGGGAGCCAAGATCGACAGCCGCAGCCTGAGCGAGCGGCCCTGCTTCCTCTGTGCCCAGAACCGCCCCGCCGAACAGCTGAAGCGGACGGTCGACGGCAAGTGGGAACTGCTGGTCAACCCGTTCCCCATCCTGCCCCTGCACTTCACCCTGCCCACGCTGAAGCACCGCCCGCAGGCCATCAAGGACATGTACGGCGAAATCTACCGGCTGCTGGGCAGCTATCCTGAGCTGATGGTCTTCTACAACGGTCCGAAGTGCGGCGCCTCAGCCCCCGACCATGCCCATCTGCAGGCCGGCATCCCGGGCGTGCTGCCGCTGCTGGACTCCTGGCAGCGCATGGCACGCGAACTGACACCGGTGGTCAGTCTCGCCGACGACGAAGGCATCTCCGTCATCAACGACTATCCCTGTCCGGCTCTGGTCATCCGCAGTCGCAGCCGTGAGTCGGGCGAACGGCTGTTCCGCCGCCTGTATGCGGCCCTTCCCTGTCGGAGCGATGAGACGGAGCCGATGATGAACATCGTGGCGTGGTATCGCGACGGCGAATACCTCTCAGTGGTGTTCCCGCGTGGAAAGCACCGCCCCGACTGCTACGGCGAGGTGCTCGTCTCACCGGGTGCCATCGATATGGCCGGACTGATGATTACACCGCGTGAAGAGGACTTCAACCGCCTGACTGCCGAGCAGGCCATTGCCATTTTGCAAGAAGTGTCGTTGCCTAAGGAAGACTTTGATGCTGTCATAGAGCATCTGAAGCATGAAAGTGCCGCTGTGCCGACAGCCAAGGGCACCCGGGAACCGACGGTCAGCGTCGGCATCGTCAGCGGCCTGCAGATTGTCTTTACCCTTAACAATCCCTATACGGCCAAAGGTGCTGTCTATACGGGCGAGCAGGTGGTGGAGTTCAGCGAGGGCGGCCTGTTGTGGGGCGGTCAACAGTATCATGAGCTGCTCTTCATGCCGCAGTCGGCCGACGCCTCGTTCTCGCTGCACGATGTCACCATCGGCGTGGGCTTCCATTGGGAGCGCAAGCAGACGCAGCGCTTCAACGGCTCGCTGCGACTGGTCGTCGACAGCGACCATATCACGGCCATCAACGAACTGCCCGTCGAGCGCTACCTCACCAGCGTCATCTCGAGCGAGATGTCGGCCACGTCGTCGCCCGAACTGCTCAAGGCCCACGCCGTCATCAGCCGCTCGTGGCTCCTGGCACAGATGGAGAAGCGACGCCGCATGAGCACGGGCGGCGACAACTTCTTCTCGTTCACGAAGAAGGACGACGAGCTGATACGCTGGTACGACCGCGAGGACCACACCATCTTCGACGTCTGCGCCGACGACCACTGCCAGCGCTATCAGGGCATTACCAATGCCGAGAATCCCTCGGTGGTCGAGGCCGTCCGCCAGACGCGTGGCCAGATACTGACCTACGACGGCGAAATCTGCGACACGCGCTTCTCGAAGTGCTGCGGCGGACGGACGGAGGAGTTCCAGTACTGCTGGGAGAACACGCCCAAGCCCTACCTCACGTCGGTGTCCTGTCCCTACTGCGACACCACCGACCGCCATATCCTGTCGCAGGTGCTCAACGACTACGACCAGGAGACGCCCGACTTCTATCGCTGGACGGTCCGTTACACGCAGCGCGAACTGACCGAGCTGGTCAGCCACAAGCTGAAGATGGACCTCGGCGACATCCTCGACCTCGAACCCCTGGAGCGTGGCCGCAGCGGCCGCATCTGGAAGCTCCGCATCGTCGGCTCGAAGCGCTCGTTCACCATCGGCAAGGAACTCGAGATACGCCGCACGCTGAGCGAGAGCCACCTCTACAGCTCGGCCTTCGACGTCGAGCGCGACGGCACCAGCTTCATCCTCCACGGTCGCGGTTGGGGCCACGGCGTGGGACTCTGCCAGATAGGTGCCGCCGTCATGGGCGAGCAGGGCAAGACCTACGACGAGATACTTCTCTATTACTATCGCAACGCTGAAATCAAGAAGAACTATGAATAAAAGAAACCCGTGGGCCTGGGTGCCCACACTCTACTTCGCCGAAGGCGTGCCCTACGTGGCAGTCATGACCATCTCGCTCATCCTCTATAAGCGGTTGGGCATGTCGAACACCGACATTACCCTCTACACCTCGTGGCTCTACCTGCCGTGGGTCATCAAGCCGCTGTGGAGCCCCTTTGTCGACATGATGAAGTCGAAGCGCTGGTGGATAGTCACCATGCAGCTGCTCGTCGGCGCTGCCCTTGGCGGCGTCGCCTTCACCATCCCCGTGTCGTGGTGGCTGCAGGGCACGCTCTGCTTCTTCTGGCTGATGGCCTTCGCCAGCGCCACCCACGACATTGCCGCCGACGGCTTCTACATGATGGGACTCGACGAGCACGAGCAGGCCTACTTCGTGGGCATACGCTCAACCTTCTACCGCATTGCCACCATCTTCTCCTCGGGACTGCTGGTCGGACTGGCCGGTGCCCTGCAGGTCATCACGCGCAGTATACGCTACTCGTGGAGCCTCGTCTTCTACCTCATGGCGGGACTCTTCATCGCCTTCTGGCTCTACCACAACTGGATACTGCCGCGGCCCTCGGAGGACAGCGAGAAACAGACGAAGACCGTCAGCGGCATCTGGAATGAGTTCTGCCAGACGCTCATCACTTTCTTCCAGAAGCCGCAGGTGCTGGCGGGCATCTGCTTCATGCTCTTCTACCGTATGCCCGAGGGACTGCTGGCCAAGGTCTCGGCCCTCTTCCTGGTCGATGCGCCCCACAACGGCGGCCTCGGACTGAGCGACGGCGAATACGGCTTGGTGCAGGGCACGGTGGGGGTCATCGGACTCACCATCGGCGGCATACTCGGTGGTTTCTGCGCCAGCCGCGACGGCCTGAAGCGCTGGCTCTGGCCGATGGTGCTGGCCATCACCCTGCCCGACATCGTCTACGTGCTGCTGGCCTACCTGCTGCCTTCGAGCCTGGTCACCATCAGCGTCTGCGTCTTCATCGAGCAGTTCGGCTACGGCTTCGGCTTCTCCGCCTACATGCTATACCTTATTTATTATAGCCAGGGCGAGCACAAGACGTCGCACTACGCCCTCTGTACCGCCTTCATGGCCCTGTCGATGATGATTCCCGGCCTCTTCGCCGGTGCCCTGCAGGAGGCCGTCGGCTACCGCATGTTCTTCATCATCGTCATGCTGGCCTGCGCCATGACCTACGCCGTCACCGCCTGTCTGAAGATTGATCCGGAGTTCGGGAAGAAGGCCTCGCGCGAATAATTGTCTTTCACGGGAAACAACCAACACTTCCGACACTTCTGACACCTGTTGAACTTTTTTTAGGTGTCGGAAGTGTCAGAAGTGTCGGATAAAAAGTGCAAATGACAATCATTATAACGAAAGTAGCTGCCGCGCCAGCAGGAAAAAGGGCGCGCCGACCATTGCTGAGCGTGGGAACCGTCACCTGAACCGACACCTCATAAAGAACCGGCGCCTTTTACGCAAAACCCGCCGGTTTATCGGCAAAACCCGCCGGGTTTTGGAAAAAAGGCGCCGCCTTTTGGGCGAAAGTCGCCACTTTACACTATATCCCCAACCCTCCCTGGAACGAGGTGTCAACGGCCTTCGACTGCTGGATGCGCGAGTAGGGTGGTATGGTGTTGGTCACCCAGATGTTGCCGCCGATGATGGAGTGGTGGCCGATGGTGATGCGGCCCAGGATGGACGCGTTGGAGTAGATGGTGACGTGGTCCTCGATGATGGGGTGGCGCGGCACGTTGAGCATGTTGCCGTTCTCGTCGTACTTGAAGCTCTTGGCACCGAGGGTGACACCCTGGTAGAGCGTGACGTGGTTGCCGATGATGCAGGTCTCGCCGATGACGACGCCCGTGCCGTGGTCGATGGCGAAGTACTCGCCAATCTGTGCGCCGGGATGGATGTCGATGCCCGTCTTCGAGTGGGCCTGCTCGGTGATGATGCGGGGAATGATGGGAATCTGCATCTTGTGCAGGGCATGGGCAATGCGATAGTGGGTCATCGTGTTCACCACCGGGTAGCTGAAGATGACCTCGCCGTAGGTCTGTGCTGCCGGGTCGTTGTCGAACATGGCCTGGACGTCGGTGTAGAGCAGACGCTTGATTTCGGGCAGCTCGTCGATGAAGCGCAGGGCAAGTGTCTCGGCTGATTTCTCGGCATTATTGGTACACTCTGTGCAGAATTGCAGTCCGCAGGCTATCTGCCGGCGCAGCAGTTCGTAGAGTTCCTCCATGTTGACGCCGATGACGTAGGCGCGCATCTGCTCGTCGGCCTGCCGCTTGTGGAAATAGTCGGTGAAGATGATGACCTTCGACAGCTGTACGATGCGCTTCACCTCCTCTACCGAGGGCAGCGGCGCGCCCGTGGCGGGCATCATGCTGTCTTCCTTCTCGCTGTGGGCGGCCATGATGGCCACGTTGCGCTGCAGTATCTTGTTGATGTCTTTCTTTCCCATCGTCATTCAAGTTCGTAAATGTCAGCAATTTGTATAATTCGTACAATTCGTAGTCTTCCTACCTTATGAACAGCAGTTCGCGGTATTTGGGCAGGGTCCAGAGGCCGTCCTCGACAATCAGCTCCAGCTTGTCAATCTCGCTGCGGATGTCCTCCATCTTCGGGCAGACGGTGTCGTGATACTGGATGGCGCGCTGGTGGATGTCCTGAATGCGGTTGGCAATGCGGCGCGCTTCGGTCAGCTCTTCCACCAGTTGTTCGATGCGCTCGGTGCGCTCGGCAATCTCCTCGATGAGCTTCATGTTGCGGGCCGACAGCCGCTCGGCCTTGTCGGCGGGGAACACGTCCTTCATGCCCTGCACGTTCTTGATGAGCTGGCTCTGGTAGTGTGTCGACACGGGGATGATGTGGTTCATCGACAGGTCGCCCAGCACGCGGGCCTCTATCTGCACCGTCTTGACGTACATCTCCCACTTCACCTCGTTGCGGGCCTCCAGCTCCTTGCGCGTCATGACCTTGGTCGACTCGAACATCTTGACCGACGAGTCGTCGAGGTAGTGCTCGATGATGACGGGACACGACTTCTCGACGTCGAGCCCCCGTCGGGCAGCCTCCCTGACCCACTCGTCAGAGTAACCGTTGCCGTCGAAGCGGATGGGCTTGCAGGTCTTGATATCCTCGCGCAGCACGTCGATGATGGCGTGGAACTTGGCCGTGTGGCCCGAGGGTGAACCGTCGGCAACGGGAACAAAGAGCGGGTCGTTGGCTATCTGGGCTATGCGCAGGTCGACCCTCTGCTTGAACGACGTGAGGGCTTCGGCCATGGCGGCGTTCAGCGCAATCATGGCCGATGCGCAATTGACGCTCGATCCCGGCGCACGGAACTCGAAGCGGTTGCCGGTGAAGGCGAAGGGCGACGTGCGGTTGCGGTCGGTATTGTCGACGATGAGGTCGGGAATCTGAGGAATGTCAATCTCCTTCGAGTGGTTAGAGGTGAGCGGTGACAGGTATGAGTTCTGCTCGATGGTGTCAAGCAGGTCGGAGACATACTTGCCGAGGAATGAGCTGATAATGGCCGGCGGTGCCTCGTTGCCGCCCAGTCGGTGGGCGTTGGTGGCACTCATGATTGAGGCCTTCAGCAGTCCGTTATGGCGGTAGACAGCCATCAGCGTCTCGACGATGAACGTCACGAAGCGCAGCGTCTCAAAGGCCGTGGCTTCGGGGTTGTTCGGGTCGGTCTTCGATGGAGCGTGCAGCAGTACACCCGTGTCGGTCGACAGGCTCCAGTTGTTGTGCTTGCCGCTTCCGTTGATGCCGTCGAAGGGCTTTTCGTGGAGCAGCACGCGAAAACCGTGTTTGCGGGCCACCTTCTTCATCAGCGACATCAGCAGCATGTTATGGTCGACGGCCAGGTTGCACTCCTCGAAGATGGGCGCCAGCTCAAACTGGTTCGGGGCAACCTCGTTGTGGCGCGTCTTGCAGGGGATGGCCAGCTCCAGGGCCTGAATCTCCAGGTCCTTCATGAAGGCCTGCACGCGGTCGGGGATGGTGCCGAAGTAGTGGTCGTCCATCTGCTGGTTCTTCGCACTCTCGTGGCCCATCAGCGTGCGGCCGGTCATCAGCAGGTCGGGGCGTGCCGAGTAGAGTCCCTCGTCGACGAGGAAGTACTCCTGCTCCCAGCCGAGGTTCACCTGTACCTTCGTCACGTCGTCATAGAAGTACTGGCAGACGTCCTTCGCCGCCTTTCCCACGGCGTGGAGTGCCCGCAGCAGCGGTGCCTTGTAGTCCAGGGCCTCGCCTGTGTACGCAATGAATATGGTAGGGATACACAGCGTGTCGTCGATGATGAAGACGGGCGATGTGGGGTCCCAGGCCGAGTAGCCGCGGGCTTCAAACGTATTACGGATGCCACCGTTTGGAAAGCTCGATGCGTCAGGCTCCTGCTGTACTAACAGCTTGCCCGAAAACTTCTCGATCATACCGCCCTTGCCGTCGTGCTCGACGAAGGCATCGTGCTTCTCGGCCGTGCCCTCTGTCAGCGGCTGGAACCAGTGCGTGTAGTGGGTGACACCCATCTCCAGCGCCCACTGCTTCATGCCCGCCGCCACCGCGTCGGCAATCGAGCGGTCGAGCCGTGCGCCGTTGTCCATCACGTCAATCATCTTGTCGTACACGTCCAGAGGCAGATACTTGTACATCTTCTTGCGGTCGAAGACATACTTGCCGAAGAAGTCCGACGGGCGCTCCTTGGGCACTTTCACCTCGACGGCACGCTTCTTGAACGCCTCCTCGACGACCTGAAATCTTAAATTGCTGCTCATTCGTTTTTACCTTAAGTCTGAATTGTAACTGCAAAGGTAATGCTTTTTCCTGAAACCGCCAAGAATTTGGGAAAAAAGTAATAATCGTATCTTTGCTCTTTGGCTTAGTCGATGAAACGGCGGGTGATGTCGCCGTACTGGTCGATGCGCCGGTCGCGGAAGAAGGGCCACCAGCGGCGCACCTGCTCGGAGTGGGCTAGGTCAAGCTCGACGATGATGCTCTCCTCCTCGTCGTCGGATGCCTCGTAGATGATTTCGCCCTGCGGGCCGGCGACGAAGGAGGTGCCCCAGAATAAAGCCCCCCCTACTGCCCCCGAGGGGGCTTCATTGCCTTGTTGGACATTTGTGTCCCCCTCGGAGGACGACGGTGGGGCTGGTTCCCATCCTACGCGGTTGACGGCTACGACGGGGAGGCCGTTGGCGACGGCGTGGCCGCGCATGACGGTCTGCCAGGCGCGCCGCTGGCGCTGCTGCTCGTCGGGAGTGTCCTCGGGGGCATAGCCGATGGCAGTGGGGTAGATGAGCAGGTCGGCACCCTGAAGGGCCATGAGGCGGGCTGCCTCGGGGTACCACTGGTCCCAGCAGACGAGCACGCCCAGCCGGCCTACGCTCGTCTGTATGGGGTGGAAGCCGAGGTCGCCGGGGGTGAAGTAGAACTTCTCGTAGTAGCCCGGGTCGTCGGGTATGTGCATCTTGCGGTAGCGGCCGGCTATGGTGCCGTCGCGCTCGATGACCACGGCGGTGTTGTGGTAGAGTCCGGCGGCGCGGCGCTCGAAGAGCGAGGTGACGATGACCACCTGATAACGCTTGGCCAGTTCGCCGTAGATATCGGTCGACGGGCCGGGAATGGGCTCGGCGAGGTCGAAGTTGTCGACGTCCTCCACCTGACAGAAGTAGAGCGAGTTGTGCAGCTCCTGTAGTACGATGAGCTCTGCGCCACGACGGGCGAGGTCGGCGATGCCGTCGGCCAGGCGCTCGATGTTGTTTTTGATGTCAGCGGTGTTGTGCTGTTGTAGGAATCCGAGTTTCATTGCGGTGTATGGGGTTAGTGGGCATTATGGGTGTTGTGGGGGGATTACCCCTTCGGGGTACTGCATGGTGCAGCAGTGGATGGAGCCGTGCTGACGGATGATGGGGCGGCTATCGATGCCGATGATGTCGCGGCCGGGGAAGGCCTGGCCGATGAGGCGCAGGGCTTCGGCGTCGAGGTCGGGCTGGCCGTAGGTCGGGCAGATGACGGCTCCGTTGATGACGAGGAAGTTGGCATAGGTGGCGGGCAGCCGCATTCCGTCCTCATCATAGATGGGGCGGGGTAGGGGCAGGCGCATAAGCCGATAAGGATGTCCCTCGATGGTGCGCAGCTGCTGGAGCTCTTGCTCCATAGCTGACAGGTCGGGATGGTCTTCGTCGGCCCCTATATATAATAAGGTGTCGTCGGGACAGATGCGCACCAGTGTGTCGATGTGCCCGTCAGTATCGTCGCCGATGAGACTGCCGTGGTTGATCCAGACGATGCGCTTTGCGCAGAGAGCCTGCTTCAGCCGCTCCTCTATCTGCTGCTGAGTCATGGGCTGGTTGCGGTGGGGTGCCAAGAGGCAGCACGAAGTGGTGAAAATGGTGCCCTTTCCGTCGCTCTCGATAGAGCCGCCTTCAAGCACGAAGTCGAGCTGGTCGGCGTATTCGCCCTGTACACGCCCCTCGTCATAGAGTCGGCGGTTGATGGCGTTGTCAAGCTCGGCGGGGAACTTCTCGCCCCAGCCGTTGAAACGGAAATCAAGCAGGCGGGGACTAAGGTCAGGGTCATGGGGAACGAGGGTGATGAATCCGTGGTCGCGTGCCCATGTGTCGTTTGATGGCGGTTCTACGATGAGCACCGGCTCGTAGCGGCGGATGGCGTCGGCCATCTGGCGGTAGGTCTCCGTAATCTCGTCGAGCATAGGTGCCCAGTCCGTTCCCTCGTGCGGCCACGTTAGCTGCACGCCGCTCTGCGGCTCCCATTCGGCGGGTAATCTGTAGTCAGATTTCATAAACATGGTGCAAAGGTACGAAAAAAAAGTGAAAAGTGAGAAGTGAGAAGTGAAAAGTGAAAGTGGAATGAGAATAATTTCGTATCTTTGCACCAAATTTGTGTGTCACGAGAACAAATCGGCCGTTTGTAGGGTCGCAGTTCGTAACTTCA
>CAMHIS010000034.1 GCA_946185285.1 uncultured Prevotellaceae bacterium | reverse complement strand
TGGTAGACACGAGGGACTTAAAATCCCTTGACCAGTGATGGTTGTGCGGGTTCGAGTCCCGCTCGCGGCACTCAAGATTATAATCCTAAAAACGTTTTTACTCAAGATGCAGAAAAATCATTTTGTTCTTTTGCCAGCGGCAGCACTTCTGTTGCTGACTTCTTGTTCGGGCAAGCTCGGAGCACTCTCTGCCGACAACTTCACCGTTACTCCCAACCCGTTGGAGACTCAGGCAGGAAAGGTACCTGCCACAGTGAACGGAACCTTCCCTGAAAAGTATATGAAGAAGAAGGCTGTCGTCACCGTGACCCCTGAACTGCGCTATGCCGACGGCCAGACGGCCAAGGGCGAGAGCGCCACGTTCCAGGGTGAGAAGGTGCAGGGCAACGGCCAGACCATCCTCTACCAGGTGGGCGGCCGCTATAACATCAAGACCTCTTTCGACTACCTTGACTGCAACAAGGCCGACATGTATCTGTCGTTCGTGGCCCGTGTCGGTTCGAAACCCGTCTACGTTCCTGCCGTGAAGGTGGCTACCGGTATCATTGCCACCTCCGAACTGTATAAGAAATCCCTGAAGACGGCCCAGGCAGCCATCAGTCCCGACGGCTTCCAGCGCATCAACGAGAAGAAGCAGGAGGCCGCCATCAAGTTCCTGATTCAGCAGGCACAGCTGCGCCAGAGCGAGCTGAAGAACAACTCCGTTCAGGAGTTCGTCAGACTGCTTGAGCAGATTAATAACGACCGCGAGGGCCTGAAACTCAACGATGTCGAGGTGTCGGCCTACGCCTCGCCCGACGGCGGCTTCGAGCTGAACGACCGTCTGGCCCTGGAGCGCCAGAAGAACACCCAGCAGTTTGTCGAGCAGCAGCTGAGGAAGGCTAAGCTGAACGATGCAACCGTTGACGCCAAGTACACCGCCGAGGACTGGGACGGCTTCCAGGAGCTGGTGAGGGCTTCGAACATCCAGGACAAGGATGTCATCCTGCGCGTACTTTCCATGTATAAGGACCCTCAGGAGCGCGAGCAGCAGATTAAGAACATCTCGAACGCCTTCCGCGAGCTGGCCGACGGCATCCTGCCCCAGCTGCGCCGTTCGCGCATGATTATCAATTACGAGACCATTGGCCGCAGCGACGAGCAGATTCAACAGCAGCTGAAGGCCGACCCCTCGAAGCTGAACGTCGACGAGGTGCTCTACGCCGCTACGCTGGTTGACGAGAACAGTGCCAAGAAGGACATCTACAAGCTGGCCACCGAGCTGTATCTCAACGATGCACGTGCCTATAACAACATTGCTACGCTGGAGTATGCCGCCGGCAATATCGATGCTGCGAAGAGCTATATCGAGCAGGCCCAGAAGGTTAGTGCCAGCCTGCCCGAGGCCGCTGCCAACCTGGGTCTCATCGCCCTGCAGAAGGGCGACCTGCAGACAGCCGAGAACTACATCTCGAAGGCTACCGGTGCCAACGGGCTGGCCGAGGTTTTAGGCAACCTGAACCTGGCCAAGGGCAACTACGCCCAGGCTGAGCAGGACTTCAAGGACGTCTACTCCAACAGTGCCGCTCTGGCTCAGATTCTGAACAAGAACTACGCCTCGGCTGCCGTCACGCTGAAATACATCAAGAATCCCGATGCCACGACCGACTACCTGAAGGCCATCCTCGGTGCCCGCATGGGTAACACCTCCGATGCCGCCCAGGCTCTCCGTGCCGCCATCGCCAAGGATTCGAGCTACGCCAAGTATGCAGCCAACGACATTGAGCTGAAGAACGTGGCGAAGTAATCTCCTGATGAAGAAAGCACTCGGATACATACTGCTCGCCCTGGTTGTGGCCTCTTGCTCTAATCCCAGCGATATTTTCGTGCTGAAGGGAAAGTTCAAGAACTTCAACCAGGGCGAGCTTTACGTCTACAGTCTGGCCGGGCGCGGGTCGATAGATACCGTCCGTCTGGCTGAGGGGAAGTTCACCTACGACATCCTGCTGGAAGACACCGCCCTCTTGTCGGTCGTCTTTCCCAACTTCTCCGAGATTCCCGTCGTCGCCATCCCCGGCGCACAACTGTCCATGCAGGGTGACGCCTCACACCTGCGTGAGGTGACCGTTACGGGAACAACAGACAACGACGAACTGACAACCTTCAGGCTCAAGGTGGCAGACAAGACACCGCCCGAGGCCGCCAAGGACGCTGCCGAATTCATCAAGGAGCATCCTGCGTCGCCCGCCTGTCTGTACGTGCTGAACCGCTACTTCCTGGTGAAGAATGATGCCGACTACAACAAGGCCGACGAACTGCTGAAGCTGATGGCCAAGTCGGCGCCAGCCGACCTCGGCCTGCAGAAACTGCAGAAGCAGGTGGCAGAACTGAAAAAGTCGTCGCAGGAGAAAACGCTGCCGGCCTTTACCGTCACCAGTACTGCCGGCACCCGCGTCAGCAATTCCGACCTGAACGGCGACCTGAACGTCGTGACCCTCTGGGCTACGTGGAGCCATGAGTCGCGTGCCGTTCAGCGTGACCTGTTCAAGCTTAAGAAGGACTTCGGCCAGCGGCTCAAGCTCCTGAGCATCTGCCTTGACGCCGACAGGGAAGAGTGCCGGAAGACGGCCAAGACCGACTCCATGACGTGGTCCGTCGTCTGCGACGGCAAGATGTGGCAGTCGCCCGTTGTGTCGCTGCTGGGCTTCAGTGCCGTTCCAGACAACATTGTCATCGACCGTAACGGCAAAATCCTCTCCCGCCGCCTTTCCATGGTCGATCTCCGTAAAGAGATAGAAGACAAACTGAAAAAGAAATAACCGCCTATGCTGGTCAAGACCTATAGCGCGGCCGTTATGGGCTTGGAGGCCCAGACGGTCACTGTCGAAGTGAACATGTCCCGTGGCACCATGTTCCACCTGACGGGAATGGCCGACGTAGCCGTCCGCGAGAGCATAGACCGTATTAAGGCGGCACTTCAGAATACCGGTTTCAAGTTTCCTTTGGCAGAGATTACCGCCAACATGGCTCCTGCCGACATCAAGAAGGAGGGTTCGGGCTACGACCTGCCCTTGGCCGTGGGTATCCTGGCTGCCAACAACAAGGTTGACAGCACCCGTCTGTCCAGCGTCATGTTGGTCGGCGAACTCGGTCTCGACGGCAAGCTGCAACCCGTCCGCGGTGCGCTGCCCATTGCCATCCGTGCACGTGCCGAGCATTATCAGGGCCTGATAGTGCCTCAGCAGAATATCCGTGAGGCTGCCGTCGTCAATAACATCAATGTATACGGCATGGAGAGCCTGACCGACGTCGTCAACTTCTTCAATGGCGACAGCTCCTACCAGCCCACCGTCATCGATACCCGCCGCGAGTTCTATGAGCAGCAGGACCAGTTCGACCTCGACTTCAGCGACGTCCGCGGACAAGAGAGCGTAAAGCGTGCCCTGGAGGTTGCCGCAGCAGGCGGCCATAACCTCATTATGATAGGTCCGCCGGGTTCAGGCAAGTCGATGATGGCCAAGCGCCTGCCCGGCATCCTGCCCCCGCTGTCGCTGGCCGAGAGTCTGGAGACCACGCAGATTCACTCCGTGGCCGGGAAGCTGAGCCGTGACACCAGCCTCATCTCGCAGCGGCCTTTCCGTGCTCCCCACCATACCATTTCGCAGGTGGCTCTCGTCGGCGGCGGCCAGAACCCGCAGCCCGGTGAAATCAGCCTGGCCCATAACGGTGTGCTCTTCATCGACGAACTGCCTGAGCTGTCGCGCTCCGTCCTCGAGGTACTGCGTCAGCCCTTAGAAGACCGCAAGATAACCATCAGCCGTGCCAAGTACAACGTCGAGTACCCCTGTTCGTTCATGATGATAGCCTCGATGAATCCCTGTCCCTGCGGCTACTACGGCGACCCCACCCACCACTGCGTCTGCACCCCTGGCCAGATTCAGCGCTACATGAACAAAATCTCAGGTCCGCTGCTCGACCGCATCGACATCCACTGCGAAATACAGGCTGTGCCCTTTGCACAGCTCTCGCAGATGCAGCCGGGTGAACCGTCGGCTGTCATCCGTGAGCGCGTCGTCAAGGCCCGCAAAATCCAGGAGGAACGATTCCGTCCCTACAAAGGCATCCACTGCAACGCCATGATGACCGAGAAGATGCTGCATGAGTTTGCCGAGCCCGACACGCAGTCGCTCGACATGCTCCGCATGGCCATGGAACGGTTAAAGCTCTCCGCCCGTGCCTATAGCCGCATCCTCAAGGTTGCCCGCACCATCGCCGACCTCGCCGGTTCTGAGAAAGTGCAGTCGGTCCACATCGCCGAAGCCATCGGCTACCGAAACCTCGACCGTGGCGACTGGGCTGAAAGGGGTGTATAATATCAGGTTCATCTCGTCAACCGTCATCGTTATCCGTTGCCATGTGTCTGTTTGACTGTCTGTCACTTACAGGGCTGTGGCGGCTGTGTCGGTTTTTTATGTGAATAAGCCCTATATGCCTCTTCGGGCATTTCGACGGCCAGGGTCTCTTTTCTGAACTTCCTGAACGAGAGGTACTCCAGACCGTGATGAGGGCGGTTGGTGCCCCATGAGTTTTTCATGATGAAGTACTTCTGGCCGCTGTCGTCGTGGGCGATGCCGACGATTGACATGGCGTGGCCCTTGCTCTCCCAGCAGACGCCGTGGTGGCGGCGGACGGCGTAGACGGTATGGTGCAGCAGCGAGTCGATGGGGATGTTCAGGAAACGGTTGTGAAGCCAGTTGTCGGGCAGGTCGATGTCCACCTCCTGGTAATAGGGCTTGTCGCCGTTGCTGGTCAGGGCAATGTACTCGCCCGGGGCGCAGACGCTGCGTGCAAACTCCTGCGGCGTGTATTCGGCACCGAGCATGAAGACCCAGCGGGGGGCGGGGGTGTCGGCGGTGCGCATGGCGTCGTAGCCCACGATGCCGTATTTCTGTATGAGGGTGATGAGCGTGGCACCCATGCCGCGCCCCGACAGCGGTGCCTGTGGCTCCTTCTCCATCATTTTCCCGATGTATGCCGGCGACAGGTTGACGGAGTCGCCCCAGCGCAGGTGCTCGGTCTCGATGGCGGCGAGCATGGCGTATGCCCAGCACAGCTGGCTTCTCCCTTGGTCCTTGACGGGAGTCATGGGGTTAAGTACCTCGTTCGTGAAGTGCTTCGGTGGCCGTTGTACGCAGGCTGTGCAGAGTGCGGTGGCGATGAGCAGTACAGCCAGATGCGGGTTTTTCATCTTTTTTTTGTTGTGCTTAGTAGCCTTTGTTCTGCACAAGGTTCGGATTGAGTATACTTGTCGACCGAGTATTTCCTCATTCGTGCTCCTGCTGTCTCCACGTATGGACTGCCGCTTAGATCGAGTTTTACTTCCCACGGTTTGTAGACCAGTGGCTGTCCCGTGCGGTCGGTAACGGTATTGCCATGTTCGTCTATGACGGTCTTGTTCATTCGCTTCTCCGTCACCTTGTCGATGGCGCCAGCCACCGTGTTCGGGTCGCTTTTTGTATTGCCTATCTGCACCACCGTCGTAGTGTCTGTCTGTGCGCCGATTGTCATGGTCGGCACGCATACAAGTGTCATTAGAAAGAATCGCTTCATCATCCTTTCTTTGGATTCGTGATTCTTTTACTCCGCCGGCAGCATGACGACCTCAGCTTCGTTGCCAGCCTTCAGTACCTCGGCCACGAAGGCACAGATGCTCTGGGGCGTGAGGGCCTGGATGGTCTTTTCGCAGTCGGTATGCAGGTCGAGGTTCCACTTGCGCCATGCATCGATACGGCCGGCCCAGTAGCCGTTGCTCTTCTGCGCGTCGCCGAGATTCTTCAGCATATACTCCTTCACCTTCGTCACCATGTCGGCATCACACTTGCCAGCAGCCATGTCCATGACGGCACGGCGCATGATGCTCAGGGCGACGTCGGCCTTCTCAGGCTTCATCGGGCAGACGGCGAAGACGCTGGCCTCGTCGCCGAAGTCGTCGCGGTTGACATCGGCCTGGGCCTGTACGGTGTAGGCGGCGCTGGCCTCCTCGCGGATTTCCTTCAGATAGACCATCTGCAGCACCTGTCCGGCTGCCTGCGAGCGTACGATGTTCTCCAGCGAGTAAGGTATCTTCGTGGAGTACCAGTGCATGACGGCCATGGCTTTCGGCGTCTCGGCCTTGTGCTTGAAGTTGTTCACCACCTTACCTGTGTAGTCGGTCGATACGTCCTTACCCTTCACGATATTCTTCTGTGAGGGCAGCGAGCCGAGGTACTGCTCAACGAGCGGGCGGATCTTGGCCTCGTCGAAGTTACCGATGATGGTGAAGGTAAAGGCGGCGGCGTTTGCTGTGCGCTCCTTGGCCATCTGGAGGATGCGGTCGTAGCTGACATCCTTCAGGTCTTCAACATCAAGGTTCTTGAAGCGGGGATTATGCTTGGTCAGCGTCAGACTCAGCGAGTCGCTGAACACGGCCTCGGGCTGCAGCAGGCGGTTCTTGAGCTGCAGTTCGGTGGTCTTCATCATCTGGTCGTACGACTGTTCGTCTTTCTTGATGTTGCTGGTCATGTAAAGGTAGACGAGCTGCATCATCGTCTCCACGTCGGTGGGAGTCGACGAGCCGTTGACGTTGGTGCGCTGGGTACTCATCGAGAGCGTGGCACCGGCAATCTTTCCGGCCAGGGCCTTGGTCAGCTCGGTGTGCGAGAAGGCGCCCAGTCCGCTGGCCTCGACGGCATCGTTGAACAGGGCGATGTTAGCGCGCTCCTTGACGTCGTAGAGTGCCGAGCCGCCCCAGCCCTCACCCGTCAGCAGCACCTGGTCCTTCTTCAGGTCGGTCTGTTTCAGAATGACTTTCACGCCGTTCTGCAGCGTCAGCTCCGTGTAGCCGAACTTATCGTTCTTCACCTCCTTGGTAATCTTGCCCGGCTTGGGCAGGGTGGTCATCAGGGGCTCGTCCTTCACGTTGTCGACCCAGGCCGTCAGCTGCTGGGCGCGGGCGTCGCGGATGGCGCCAAGCAGTCCAGCCTCAGTGGGGTAGGTGGCCCCGTCCTTCTCTTGGTTGAAGTTCAGCACCACGAGGTTTGAGTCGCTCTTCGGCATGAGCTGGGCCATCACGGCGTTGACGGCATCAATGGGGATGGCAGGCACCAGCTGCTTCATCAGCTGGTAGTAGTCGTCGATAGAGGGAATCGGCTCGTTGTTAAGGAAGTGCTGAACGTACTCATTGACGAACTGCGAGTTGTAGCGCTTATCCTTGTTCGAGTACTGCTTGTCGAGCGCGCTCAGCGTGTTGGCCTTCGAGCGGCCGTACTCCGTAGCGGTGAAGCCGAACTCAGCGGCGCGGCGGGCCTCGGCAACGACGGTCTTCACGGCCTCGTTCATCTTGCCCTCCTTAGGCACGATGCCCAGGTCGAAGGCGTCCTTGGGCTTCGACAGCACGTAGGTGCCGTCGCTGGCCGATGCCTGCAGGAAGGGGCAGTCTGGCTTCTCGGCCAGTTCGCCGAGTCGGCTGTTCAGCATGCCGACAGCCACGTTCTTCATGTAGTTGGCCACGAGATATTCCAGCGAGCCCTTCACCGAGTCGGGGATGGCCTCATGCTTGAACATTACCTCGGTCATGTCGATGCGCTGCTCCTTGTCCTTGTCGATGATGACGATAGGCTCGGCATTGTCGGGCACGTCCACCAGCTCCAGCTTGGCAGCATCGGCACCGGGCTTGGCAATCTGCGAGAACATCGTCTTGATTTTCTGCTCCACCTTGTCGACGTCGACGTCACCGACCACGATGATGCCCTGGTTGTCGGGGCGGTACCACTTCTCGTAATATTTCTGCAGGAAGGGGCGCTCGAAGTTGTCGATAATCTCCATCAGACCGATAGGCATACGATGGCCGTACTTCGAACCGGGATAGAGCTTGGGCAGGTCGCGCTCCAGCATACGCATCTGGGCCGACGTGCGCAGTCGCCACTCCTCATGGATGACGCCGCGCTCTTTCTCAATCTCCTCCTGTTCCAGGAGCAGGCCGTCGGCCCAGTCCCAGAGTATCATCAAGCATGAGTCGACGATGCCTTCGCGCGTCGTGGGTACATTACTTATATTGTAGACAGTCTGGTCAATCGAGGTGTAGGCGTTCAGGTCGGTGCCGAACTTCACGCCGATGCTTTCACACCAGCGCAGCAGTTCGTTGCCCTTGAAGTGCTTCGAGCCGTTGAAGGCCATGTGCTCGAGAAAGTGTGCCAGACCGCGCTGCGTGTCGTCCTCCTGAATGGAGCCCACCTTCTGGGCGATGTAGAATTCTGCCCGCTTCTCCGGCCACTCGTTGTGGCGGATGTAATAGGTCAGTCCGTTGTCGAGCTTGCCAATGCGCACATCGGGGTCGACGGGAATCTGTGGCATCTGCATCCCCTGTGCAACTGCCGCTGTGAAGCTGGCTGCTGCCAGCACAAACATTGCTAAGAGTCTTCTTGTTTTCATAATTCTAATCTTCTTTAACGATTTGGGTGCAAAATTACTGTTTTTTTTCTTATTAGACGCAGAAATACCGGAAAAACTACATCGTAGTCAGCTTTTACGGGTGGCGCAAAGGGCCTGCAGTGCGAAGTAGAAAAATGCACCCGTAACGAGGCCAGCCACGACGTCGATGACGTAGTGGGCACGGATATAGACGGTGGCGAAGCACATCAGCACGAAGAGCACGGCCACAAACCAGACGAGCCTGCGGCAGCGCGTGCGAATGGCCAGGAGCAGCAGGACGAGCGTCACGCCGACATGACTGCTGGGGAAGGCGGCCGTGGGCCGCTCGCCGGCGGCGTGGGCATGCACCATAATCTGGTAGAAGAAACCGTCCTCGTAGCCGGGCATGGTCATCATCTCGTCGTGCGTCAGGAAGTAGTTGCCCACGTCGGGGAACACGCCCTGGGCCACGTTGTCGAGCCCTGCGGCGAGGTAGTAGAACTGGGGCCCCGTGACGGGCAGTGCGACGAAGACGACGTAGAAAAGGAAGAAAGAGCCTATGATGACGAACGCCGTGCGCAGGAACTCGTCGTAGCGGCGGAAGAAGTAGTAGACGGCGACAGCTGCCACTAACAGGAAGTAGCTGGAGTAGCCTAAGTACATCAGCTCGCTGACGACGGGGTTGGGCAGCCGCTCGGCAAAAAGCAGGGCGGGCTGGCAGCCGAAGACCGACTGCTCGGCGGCAGCGAAGATATGGTCGAGGTTGGGGAAGATGCGGTTGAGGTCGAACGTGTCGGGATACCACCACGACAGCAGGGCCAGCTGCAGCGTGACACGGCAGAGCAGCGTGAAGCGGCAGGGCACCATGCGGTAGACAGCCCACAGGGCGGCGGTGGTGACGACGATGCGCAGACGGCCCCAGACCATCGGCTCGGGCGACGGCAGCTTGGTCCACGTGAAGAATATGAGCACAAGCGTCAGCACGAGATAGGCCAGCACGACCCACTCGGCCGCCAGCAGTCCGCGCACCGGCTTCTTGTCCGTCGCAAACAGATACTTGATTACAGCCATTTGTTGTCTTTATACCACTTGATGCTGCGGCGGACGCCCTCGCTGAGGTCTACCTCGGGATGGTAGCCCAGTTCGCGGATGGCGGGCTCGATGTCGCAGCGCCAGTTGCGCTGCTTGAGGATATTGTACTTGTCGTTGTTCAAGGCAGAAATCTTGCCCGTCAGCCTACCGATGTGCTCGCCGAAGAAGGTCACCACGCGGAGCACCCAGACCGGGGCCGTGATGCGTATCCACCAGGGGCGGCCCAACTCCTCGTGGATGAGGTCGCTGAATGTCGTCGACTGATACACCTGTCCGTCGCTGAGGAAGTACTTGCGGCCCGTCTGTCCCTTCTCCAAGGCGAGGAAGACGGCCTGCACCACATCGGTGACGTAGACGAAGGTGATGTCCTGGCGCTTGAAGCCCACGGCGAAGTCGCTGTGCTGCTTGATGCTCTTGGCCATCAGGAAGTAGTCGCGCTCGCGTGGCCCATAGACGCCGGTTGGTCGCAGAATAACATACGGAAACTCCCCCCTCCCTTCGGGGGAGGGGCCGGGGGAGAGGCTGTCCAGCCACTGCTCTGCCTCGAGCTTGCTGCGCCCGTACTCCGTATTGGGCTGCGGCGTGTCGGTCTCGCGGATTTCCTCGTAGGGTTGCTGCTCGCGGATGGCACCGAAGACGCTGAGCGAACTTAGGTAGACGAAGCGGCGGATGGGCATGCGCAGGGCCATGAGCGCCGTGACGAGATTCTTCGTGCCCTCGGTGTTGATGCGGCGGAAGTCGCGCTTGTCGATGCACTTCGTCACGCCAGCGGCGTGGACCACATAGTCGAACTCATGGCCGCTAAGCTGCTTTTCGAGCTGCTCTTCCGACGAGAGGTTCAGCTCGATGAAGTGTATGTGGGGGTCCTGCAGGTATGCGCGTGAACTGCTGCCGCGCACGGCGGCCCACGTTTCGAAGCCCCGCCGCAGGGCCTCCTCGACGATGAACGAGCCAATAAAACCGCTGGCTCCGGTGACCAATATTTTCATTTTCACAACTTTTTGCGCGCAAAGTTACACATTTTTATTTATTTTCCTTACCTTTGCACCTACAATTTAACGAACAAAAGCAGAACGACGATGAAAAGACAGTTTTTACTGCTGGCAGCAGTGCTTCTCAGTGGTATGGCAATGGCCGAGGACGGCAGCCGCCTCTGGCTGCGCTACGACGAAGTGAACAAGGCTAAGGTGACGGGACCTGAGTGTATAGCCGCCGACGAGCTGCGCAAGTACTATCGCGGCAGCGAGGCGCAGCTGGTGATCGATCCGACGGTCAGCGACGACGAGGGCTACGTCATCAGCGGCAGCACCGTGCGCGCCAAGACTGAGCAGGGACTGATGTACGGCGCCTACGCCCTGCTGCGCGGCGAGACAGGCGCCTCGAAGCCGTTCTACAAACTGCGCATCCTGAACCACTGGGACAACCTTGATAGCTCGATTGAACGCGGCTATGCCGGACTGAGCATCTTCTGGGCCTTGGAGGACCCGAAGACCAGGCGCACGCCAGACCAGTGGAAGCCCAAGCCCGTCAACCGCGAACTGATCAAGGACTACGCCCGTGCCAACGCCTCGATAGGCATCAACGGTACGGTGCTGAACAACGTCAATGCTTCGCCGAAGATGCTCACCGCCATCTATATAAATAAGGTGAAAGATATTGCCGACATCCTGCGCCCCTACGGTATTAAGGTGTACCTCTCCGTCAACTTTGGCTCGCCGATGACGGTCGGTGCCAAAGGTGTCAACGGAGGTAAGCCGCTGAAGACCGCCGACCCCCTGAATGCTCAGGTGAAAGCCTGGTGGAAGGCGAAGGCCAAGGAAATCTATCAGCAGATTCCTGACTTCGGCGGATTCTTAGTGAAAGCCAACAGCGAGGGGCAGCCCGGTCCCTTCGACTATAAGCGTACCCATGCCGACGGTGCCAATATGCTGGCCGATGCCGTGAAGCCATACGGCGGCATCATTATGTGGCGAAGCTTCGTCTATGGTGCTGCCCATAAGGGTGAGGACCGCGTGAAGCAGGCAGTGTCGGAGTTCAAAGACCTCGACGGCAAGTTCCGCGACAACGTCATCCTGCAGTCGAAGAACGGTCCGCTCGACTTCCAGCCGCGTGAGCCCTATGCCCCCATCTTCGACAATATGCGCCAGACGAAGCAGATGGCCGAACTGCAGATTACGCAGGAGTATCTTGGACAGTCGCGCCATCTGGTGTATCTCGCCCCGATGTGGCGCGAGTTCTTCCGCTATGTGGAACCCAGCCGTCTGGTGGGCATTGCCGGCGTGGCCAACATCGGACTCGACAAGAACTGGTGCGGCCATCACTTCTCGCAGGCCAACTGGTACGCCTTCGGCCGACTGGCGTGGAATCCCTCGATGAAATCGGAGGAAATTGCAAGCGAGTGGCTGGCGGCGACGTTCGGGAAAACCGAGAAGGACGAGGCACTGCTGAGCGTCATGCTCCGCAGTCGCGAAGCCTGCGTGGACTATATGATGCCGCTCGGACTGCACCATATCTTTAAGTTCGACCACCACTACGGACCGGAGCCCGACGGATTCATCAAGTCGTACCCGATAGAGTGGTGCCCAGTCTATTACCATCAGTCCGACAAGCAGGGCATCGGCTTTGACCGCACACATACGGGCAGCGACGCCACGAGCCAGTACCGCGAGCCTTACTGCTCACTCTACGACAACCCGTCGACCTGCCCGGAGAACCTGCTGCTGTGGTTCCACCACCTGCCTTGGACCTACCGTATGAACAGCGGCCGCACGCTGTGGGAGGAGCTACAATATCGCTACAACCGTGGCGTCGCAGAGGTTGAGGACTTCTGCAAGGTCTGGCAGGACTGTAAGCCTTACATCGACGAGCAGCGCTGGCGCGAGGTCGACGAGCGCATGCAGCATCAGCTCGAGAACGCCCGCGAGTGGCGCGATGTCTGCCTGAAATACTTCGGCTCGTTCGTAGAAGGCAAATAAGAGCTAACTACTTGATTGTTAATTCAAACGACGACATCGGAAGCCCGCCCAGCGAGCGGACATTGGCCTGCAGGGGGTTGTCCTTCCAGGCGTAGCGGATGACGCGAGGGGTGATTGCGAAGTTAAGGAGCGTAATGACATTCCCCTTGCTGATTGCATTGACATTGTGGAAGATCTTGTCGTCACCTGCCACCTCGAACGTGTAGAGATCGCTTTCTTGTATTGGCTGGTCGAGCGTGAGCTGTATATGAGTGCCGCTGATGGTGACTGATACCACTTCGGGCGACAACTTCACCTTATTGTTTTTATATACGAGCCGGTCGAAGCAGAGGCCGATGCGCTCGGCTGCCTCCTTCTTGCGGAGCGGATGGATATCAACCGTCTCACCGAGGTCGTTGAGAACGGCCAGTTCCGCGTAGGGGTCAGCCTTGGCCACCGTGCGCTGGGCCTCGCGGAGCTGTGCCCAGCCGCTGTTTGCGGGTTCGGTCTGGGGTGTGATGGGGCGCGGGAAGCCCGTCTGCTGGCGTCCGTCGTAGTTGGCCAGCTGTACTATGACAAACGGCATCTGCGGTTCCTGCCAGAGATCGCGCCAGCAGCCCATCATCTTCCTCAGGTAGTCGGCGTAGGGGGCAGGGTTGCCCACGTTCGACTCGCCCTGATACCAGACGACACCGCTGACGGCGTAGGGAGCCAAGGGATGGAGCACGGCGTTGTAGAGTGTGGTGGGCAGGTTCTGCAAGGAGACGTCGCCGCCAGGACAGGGAGGCATCTCGGCACCCAGGTGGAACTTCCACGACGGACTGAGGGGAATCACATCTTTCGGCATGGGGTTTTGCGAAAGGCGGTCGTCGCCAAAGCAAAGCATGTAGGGTTTCTCGGGAATGAAGTGAACGGCACCGTTCTTATTGATGAAACGGATAGCAATTACGTTGTCGCCCTCTTGCAGCAGTCCCTCAGGAATATCGTAGCGGCGCGGGGGATACTGATAGCCAGTCTGGCCGATCTGCTTGCCGTTGAGGTAGGTGACGTCCTGGTCGTAGAGTGTGCCCAACAGCAGGCGGGCGGGCTTGCCGGCGTGGGCCTTGTCGATGGTGATATGCTGACGCAGCCAGACGGAGCCGGTGCCCCGCCAGTTCCAGTTGTTCTGGTCGATGACGGTCCAGTCATTGTCCTGGAAGTCGGGCTGAGCATAGCTCTGCACATTATCTTCCTTGTTAAGCATCTCGTTCCATCGGCGGCTGGCCTCGCCGTTGGCCTGAGCCTGGGCCTTGACGTAGTTGTCGTTCTGGAAGAACTCTACCCGCTTCACCAGCATTGGGTAGTCGCGGCGCAGTGAGTCGGCACTGATCCAGGCCTCGATGGGCGTACCGCCCCAGCTGTTGACGATGATGCCCTGGGCCACTCCCGTCTTCTCAAACATCCGCTTGCCGAGGAAGGAGCCCACCGCCGAGAAGAGCCAGGCATTTTGCTTCGTCAGCGGCTTCCAGTTAATGCTCGTAGGTCTGATGTCGTCCTTCACGCCGTGAGTATCCGTGTCGTTCTGAACACGGAAGAGCCGGACCTTATCGAGCGAAAAATCATCGATTTCATCGGTATAATTCGGATATACGCGCTCAATCGTCACGTCGATGTTCGACTGGCCCGACAACAGCCAGACGTCGCCGATGAACACGTCGTCGATACTTAGGTCGTTGACCTTCAGTTCAAACGGTCCGCCCGCCTTCATCTGTGGCAGGTCTACCCGCCAGCGGCCGTCGGTATCAGCGACTGTCGCCACCTTTTTCTTATTAAGCGTAACCGTGACGGCCTCGCCGGCGTCGGCTTTCCCCCAAACAGGGATAGCCTTGCCGCGTTGAAGTACCATACCATTCTGGAACAGTTGAGGCATTGTCACCTTGGCTTCCAAGGTGACTGAGCAGGCCAGCATTGTGGCCCAAAGGATAAGTCGGATGTTCATCATTCGTTTTAGTTGTCTTTAGTATTTTCTGCAAATATACAAAAATCCTGCGATGAAATGGCGAAAAGTAGCTTTTTTTAACTGAAATGAGATAATTAGAAACACATCTGTAACAAATTTGTAGGATGAAGTTGCGAAAAAATAAGTATCTTTGCAGACAAATTCAAATCTAAAACTTATCACAATGGCAACATCAATCAATGAAACCAAAGGCTTTTACAAGCTTTCGTGGCTCCAGCGCATCGGCTTCGGCTCGGGCGACCTGGCGCAGAACCTCATCTTCCAGACGGTAGCAACCTACTTGATGATTTACCTGACAACGGTATTAAAAATCAATGCCGCCTTTGTCAGTGGACTGATTCTTACGGTTCGACTTATTGACTGCTTTTGGAGTCCTGTCGTGGGACGATATATTGACAACCGCAATCCCAAGTTAGGCAAGTATCGCACTTATCTTCTTTATGGTGGTATTCCCCTTACTGTTGCTGCCTGTCTGCTGATGCTTCCTCAGGCTGCAACATGGTCTATGCCGATGAAGATGATCTATGCTGCTCTTAGCTATACCGTGCTGAGCATGATTTATTCTGTGGTGAACATTCCGTACGGCTCAATCATGGCCAGTATGACCCGTGACAACGATGAGGTGCTGATTCTTACCTCTACGCGAATGGTCTGTGCCAACATCGGTCAGATTGTTGTCCAGGCAGGTTTCCCCATCGGTCTCGCCATGTGTGTACATGCTGCCATTGACTGGAATCAGGCTACGTTTATGGCTATCGGTACGATTCCTGCTTTCATCATTCTGCCCTCTATGCCGATATTGAAGAAGTGGCTGGGCAAGAAGGGCCTGTACTATACGCTTCTTGCAGTTGGCCTTGTTGGATTCGCCGTGTTGTTCACCATTGGCAAGTTCTTCGATGTAGGCAGTTACAACACGCTTGTGCAGATTGCAAAGGTCATGACGGGTGTCGGTCTCCTTGTTGGTTCTCTGATGTGGGCGCTTGTTCCTGAAGTAATCACCGAGGCTGAGTACCGTACCGGAAACCGGCCTGCCGCCACGGTCAACGCACTTGCCGGTGTCGCCTTCAAGGCCGGCTTCTCAATTGCCGGTTGGATTACTCCTTTGGTAATGGGATGGATCGGCTTTAACTTTGCCAGTGAAGAGTCGGCCTTGTCAACTGATCCTATGGCATGGTTTACGGTTACGTGTGTATTTGCCATCGTCGGATTCTTCCTCTTGATGCTTTGCTTTATGGGCAGCAAGGAGAACATTACCACCACGCCCGAGAAGCCCGTCTCGTTTGGTGAGATGTGGCAGGAGTTCAAGGCGAACAAGTGCCTGCAGCTCGTGCTGGGCATCTTTGTCGTGGTGTTCCTGGCTTCGTTCATCAGCGCACCGGTCAATGCCTACTATCCAAAGCTGGCCAACTATTCTGATATCGCCCAGAACGCGATCTTGTTGTTTACGACCATCATTCCTGCCATTCTTCTTGTCATTGTGGGCTACCTTATTTATAAGTATCCCCTTACCGATGAGAAACTTGACGAAATCAACAGGGAAATTGAGGCACGCAGCAATGAATAAGAAATTGTTGTTCCTTTGCTTGGCCATGATGCCGCTGGCATCAATGGCCCAGCAGGGGTTAAAGGACGCCATCGGCAAGTACTGCCTCATTGGCGCGGCCATCAACCAGTGGCAGAGTGACGGGCAGGTGCCCGAGGGCGATGCCATCGTCGACAAGCACTTCAACTGCGCCGTGGCCGAGAACTGTATGAAGCCGGAGTCGCTGGCTCCTGCCGAGGGCATCTTCGACTTCCGCGTAGCCGATAAGTTCGTCAGCTACTGCCAGCAGCACAAGCTGAAGGTGCTGGGGCACTGCCTCGTCTGGCACTCGCAGGCTCCCGACTGGTGGTTTACCAACGGCTATACGGCCAGTCCTGCCTCCAAGGAAGTACTCAGGGAGCGGCTCATCAAGCACATCAAGACCGTCGTCGGCCACTTCAAGGGTCAGGTACACGGCTGGGATGTGGTGAACGAGGCCATCGAGGACGACGGCTCGTTCCGTAAGTCGCCCTATTTCAACCTGCTGGGCGAGGAGTTCATCGAACTGGCCTTCCGCACCGCCCACGAGGCCGACCCCGAAGCCGAGCTGTACTACAACGACTACTCGATGGCCGGTGAGAAAAAGCGCGAGGCCGTCTGTCGGCTGGTCAGGAATCTCAAGGCCAAGGGCCTGCGCATCGACGGTGTGGGTATGCAGAGCCATAATGGCTTGGACTACCCCAACCTTGAGGAGTACGAGAAATCGATGGACGCCTTTGCCGCCTGTGGCGTGAAGGTGATGATTACCGAGCTCGACTTGAACGTGCTGCCCAGTCCCGAAGGGTTTGGCGGTGCCGACATCAGTCAGAACTTTGAGATGCAGCAGAGGCTCAATCCCTACACCGCCGGACTCCCCAAGGACAAGCAGAAAGAGGTGGATGCCCGCTGGCTACAGCTGTTCAACATCTTTTATAAGCACCGCTCGCAGATTAGCCGCATCAACCTGTGGGGTGTCAGTGACGGCGGATCGTGGCTCAACGGCTGGCCTGTCAAGGGGCGCACCAACTACCCGCTTCTCTTCGACCGTCAGTACAAGGAGAAGCCCGTCATCAACGAAATTATCAAACTTTATCAATAACTACAATTATGGCAAAACTTCCACGTTATCTTTTCCCGAGTGACTATATGGCCGACCCTGCGGCCCACGTGTTTAACGGCAAGCTCTATGTGTACCCATCGCATGACTGGGAGGCTGGTGCCGCCTTCGACGATGACGGTGGCCACTTCCAGATGAAGGACTACCACGTACTGTCATTCAACGATGTCGAGAACGACGATGCTACCGACCACGGCGTGATCCTCGACGTCAGTCAGGTGCCCTGGGCAGAGAAGCAGATGTGGGACAGCGACGTCGTCGAGAAAGACGGCAAGTACTACCTCATCTTCTCGGCCAAGGACTACAACGGCGTGTTCCATCTTGGCGTAGCTATCGCCGACAAGCCCGAGGGACCGTTCATACCACAGGAGCATCCCATTCGCGGTGCCTACAGTATCGACCCCTGCGTGTTCAAGGACGACGACGGCCAGATCTACTGCTACTATGGCGGCCTTTGGGGCGGCCAGCTGCAGTGGAACGTGGCTCCGCAGAAAGTGCTGAAAGAAGGCGTTGACCTCGGTCCTGCACCCGATCGCAAGACACAGCTCTTCACCGCCCCCGACATGCCTGCCCTTCCCAGTCTGATGGCCCGTATGAGCGACGACCTTCTGCAGTTTGCTGAGGCTCCTCGTCAGGTTCTCGTCGTCGACAAGGACGGTCAGCCCCTGAAGGCCGGCGATCCGCACCGATTCTTCGAGGCTTCGTGGATGCACAAGTATCAGGGCAAGTACTACTTCTCGTACTCCACCGGCGACAGCCACTTCCTGTGCTACGCCATCGGCGACAACCCCTACGGCCCATTCACCTATCAGGGTGTCATTCTGGAGCCTGTCGTCGGCTGGACCACCCACCACTGCATTGTTGAGTTCAAGGGTCAGTGGTACCTGCTCTACCACGACTGCGTACCCTCTAACGACGTAACCCACCTGCGCTCCCTGAAGGTGCAGCGACTCTTCTACAACGAGGACGGCACCATCAAACTTGTCATTAATGAATAATAACAAGCTCATATCAGACTATTACGCCCTTCACCGAAGCGAGCTGCTGGCATACGCCAGCAGTCGCCTTGGTGACAAGGACGAGGCCGAAGACCTTGTCCAAAATACATTCCTGCGTCTGCTGACCACTGATAAGATGCTGACCGAGCAGACGCTGCCCGCCCTTGTCATCACCATCTGCCGCAATCTTGTCAATGACTACTATCGCCGTCGCGCCTTCCGCTTCGAATTCGAACATTACTTACAAGGAAACGGTAATGCGATTTTCTCGATGGAATCGGTGTTTTTTGCAGCTGACATCGTTGAACGCATGGAGCACGGACTGGCACGTATTCCTGAGAACTGCCGCCAAGTCTACCGCCTCCACATCCTTGATGGGATGCGCGTCAGCGAGATATCTGAACAGACGGGTGAAAAATATAAAACCGTGGAAAACCGACTTGGGTTGGCTCGCCGTCAGATGCGCACCTACCTGCGTGCAGCTGTTTAGTCTTTCCTAATTATAGACAAGTGTAACCATGTTTGCGGGCTGGAACAGTTCGCAAGCCACTTGGAAGATGTCGTTGGCAGTGACGGCGTCAATCTTCTTGAATAGCAGGTCCAGGTCTTTCTCACGCCCGTTATGCAGAAAGCTTTTGCCAAAATCGATGGCGAAGTTTTCACGGTTGTCACAGGCAATAGCAATCTGTCCCTTAATCTGTCTTTTGGCCTCATTGAGCTTTGACGGACTGAGTGGCTTTTCCATCAGCCGGTCTAATTGCCGTCGCACCAATCTTCGGCACTTGTTAACATCGTCTGGGTCGCAGCCGAAGTACACTGACCAGAGTCCCGTGTCACTGTAGTTTACCATAGAGCTTTCTACCGCATAGACCAGTCCGTGGCGCTCACGCAGTAGCAGGTTAAGCCAAGAATTCATGCCGGGCCCGCCAAGGATATTGTTCAGTAAATAGAGAGCCATACGTCGAGGATGGTCGGCATGATATGCGCGGCAGCCTATCATTACGTGGGCTTGATGGGTGCCCTTTTGGCGGATGATGGGTCGTGCGTAGCTTATGGGGCTTATGTTGGCTTCAGTACGTGTGATGCTTGTGTGGCTGACAGGAGTTATGGGCATTTTGCTTAAGAGACTGACAACTTGCTTGAAGTCTATATTGCCGTAGACAAAGAATATGGCGTTGTCAGGGCGGTAATGGCGACGGGTGAAGCGCAGAGCGTCCTCAGTGGTGTAAGTTCGCAGCTGGTCGGCTTGTCCTAATATGTTGTGGCCCAAGGAGTGCCCCTGGAAGAGTATGCTTTCGAAGTCATCGTAGATGAGCTCTGCCGGTGAGTCGTTGTAACTTTCAATCTCGTCGCAGATAACCTCTATCTCCTTGTCTATCTCCTGCTGTGGGTACTGGCTGTGGAACACGATGTCAGTCAGAAGGTCGACTGCTAACTTGAAGTGGTCATGATGGATGGCCGCGTAATATGTGGTATCTTCCTTGGCAGTGAAAGCATTCAGTTCGCCGCCGACGCGCTCCAAGCAGTTGATGATTTGTAGGGCATTGCGTTTTCCCGTGCCCTTGAAAGTAACATGTTCGCAAAAATGGGCCAAACCCTCCTCGCCGGGCAGTTCATTTCTGGTGCCCGCAGCTATTTGATAACCGCAGTAGACGACAGCGGATGGAGAAGGCAAGTGAATAACCCTGAGACCATTGGTCAGGGTGGTAGTATTGTATTTCATTCGCGCAAAGGTACAAAAAGCAGTTCGAAGAACCAAGTATTTATTATAAAAAAGCAAGTTTTTTTTATATTTGTAATTTTTTTAAGCCAAAAATGCGCGCGTTCATTACTTTTTTAGTAACTTTGCACGCGAATATTGCCTAAGAAGTAATAGCATGGCATTGTATCGGAAGTTTTTTATCACGGCTGTATTCCTGATGGTGTACATACAGACTAAAGCACAAACCGTGCTTGGAACACCAGGGCTGATGAACATTCCTACAGCAGAAATACGGGAGGGCGGCACCTTTGATGGTGGTGTCAGCTTGATGCAGCGTGAACTTCTGACCAAGGAGATGGACTACAATACGTGGCTCTATTATGTCTATTTTGCGCCTTTCTCCTTCATTGATGTCACGTTGCGTGAGACGCTGTTGAAATACCCCTCGGTTTCCAACCCTGAGCCACACTTCTGCCAGCAGGACCGCTCGTTGTCGGTGCGCGTCCTTCCCATCAAGGAGAAGCCGGGGCGTTGGTGGCCATCGGTGCTTATCGGTGTCAACGACTTTTATTCCGATCAAGGCGGCAGTTTCTATGCCGCTGCCTACGGAGTGGTTACTAAAAGCCTCGCATTTGAGAATGTAGGAACGTTGACGGCTTCTGTCGGCTATTCCCGCAACATTCGCGAAGGCGTCCTCTACGACGGTGTGTTTGGCGGTGCCAGCCTCTCACCTTCTTTTGCACCGACAGTACGTCTGATGGGTGAATACGACACACGTGGCATCAACGTGGGGCTTGGTGCCCAGTTGTTCCGCCATCTGAACCTGACCTGCTTCACCCGCGAGTTCAAAGGCATCAGTGCCACAGCAAGCTACCAGTATACAATACCCTACTGATGATGAAGAAGAGACTGATTGTTTTCGCCTGTTGCGCCTTGATGGCAGCAGTCGCCACCGCCACGGAAGTCGGTGAAGCGGCAGCTTCTCTTGTGCGCCTTGGGTTCGAGGACATACGCATCAGTCTGGCTGGCAGCACCGTGTACGTCAGTGTGGAGCCTACAGCCTACCGTGGTACATTCCGTGGAGCAGGCGTTGCCATTGAGGAGTTGGGGCGGTTGTTCCCAGAGGCGACAGCCATTGAGCTGGCAGTCACTGAGTATCAGTCTCCACAGGTTGCTGTCCATGCCCGCCGCTACGAAGGCGAATGGAAGGCCAGTGTCGACTACGCCACTGATGCCATTACCGCAGCATTAGGCCAGTCGTCGGCCGAACACAGTTCTACAGGTCGTGTTGACTTGACGCTTTACCCCATGGTATCGCTCGACAACCATCGGTTCGATATCCTCTATGAATATATAGTCAGCATAGCACCATCCCTGGAGTTGACCCTCTGGCGGGGAAACCGTATCACATTACAGCCAGTATTCCCCATTGCTACCAACGTTTGGCATGAAAGGTCCAATGCTTACATACGTATCGGTGTGGCCTCCGTCAGCCAGCAGCTATGCCTCGGCGAACGCCTGAAGGCAACCATTTCCGGTGGTATGTTCATGAACAACGTATTGGGCTTTGATGCCGCATTGGCCTATCGCGTCGGGCAAAGTCTTACATTAGGGCTGCAGGCCGGACTGGTTGGCGATGCCTATCCTGGGACAGACAACTATGAATTTGACAATCCCGACAGACTGACCGTATTAGGGAAGGCCAGCTACTATCATGCTCCTACTCGGCTGGAAGCGGGATTGACTGGTGGTCGCTTCATCTATGGCGACTATGGCGCACGCCTTGATATCACCCGCCATTTCGGCGAATACGCCATTGGCATTTTCGGCATATTGACTGGCGGTGAGCATAATGCTGGTTTCCACTTCGCCATCCCCATGGGAGGCAAACGGCAAATGCGCAAGGGGGCTTTTCGGCTGATGCTGCCAGAATATTTCGACTTGGAGTACAACATGGTGACATACGACAAGTATGCCGCTGAGCGTATGGGACGGCAGAATGAAACACGTCCTGACGTCAACCGCTCCGCCCATAATTGGCAGGCAGCCTATGTAGAGCAATATTTGCAGAAATACCTGGAGGGTGACCTCAAATGATAAAGAACGTAAAAACGAATATAAAGATAAGTATAAACAATAATTAATTTAAGGAATTATGAAGAAAATCGCATTTATGCTTTGTGCAGCTGCCGTGCTCGGCGCATTGAGTTCATGCACTAGCGACCCGGAAGCCACCTACGAGGTGATTCCAGCGTCTGGTAATGAGTCACGTGTGCTGACGGTCACTTCAAATGCCCCCGCCGTCTTCACCTATGGTGACAAGACCGTGAGCGGCACGACGACAGCCACTTTCGAGAACGTCCCTGAGAAGGGTACGCTGACAATCAACTCCGTTTCTGCCGACTATTTCGGACAAAAGAAGGTTGATGTGGTCTTCAACGGAAACAAGACCATCGCTTTGGATGTGCAGTTGGCAAAGAAGCCGACTATCGAGGTGTCGCAGCAGGACATGATGAAGGGTAAGGTTGTTACCAACGATGCTGAGAACCAAGAGATGACTGGCGTCAAGGCCAGCATCGCCGTTCCCTCGACTACTACTATCACAGGCAACACGACATCGCCATTCTCCATTTCGACATTCGTTCCCACTGAGGCAGGCAGCTGGATGACGCGCGGCGATGACGACGGCGAGGCAGGCGTACTTGTCATGCGCTGTGCAGCCGACGGTGCCAAGTTCAGCGATCCTGTCATTGTGACACTCGACATTCCCGAGTCTGACGGTCTTGACCTCACATGCGTCAGCGAAGACGGTAAGGAGGTGCTGGATATGACAGAGGCTGGCAGCGGCAAGCGCCAGGTGAAGCTGTCACACTTCTCAGACTGGACAGTGGTCATGAAGGCCACCGCCTCAGATGTTGTAACAAGAGCTGAATCTTCGGAAGTCACAACCATGACTATCACCATTAAACCTGGCACCAATACGATTACCTACCAGTCGAAGACGGGAGCTGTATGGACAGGAGGTACGAAAAACACCACCGTCACCAACTACCTGAAGAACAAGGTTGGTAAGTATGCCGTTACAAACAAGACAGAAAATTATGAAAATACTACCGGAGCCACCAAGCTTACATACCGCATTATCCAGACTTATGAGGACAAATCCTTCAAATCAGGTTCTGCCAGATTTACCGCCCGTGTCTACCATGGGGCTACTATAGTGATTGAGGGTCCGCAAGGTGGCCACTCTGGTGGTGGTTTCTTCTGATTCATTTCGGTTTCTACCCAAAACCAATACCGTTTCAAGCGCTATAGACTACCCTCTATAGCGCTTTTCTAATTCAAAGGCGACAAAAACCGGTGTATTATTTGGCCGTTTGCCCTTTTTTCGCTACCTTTGCACCCGCAATTCAAGGGGTGCCGCCTGTTGGCGGCTGAGATGATACCCTCAAACCTGATTCGGATAATGCCGACGTAGGGATGAAAAGTATTGGTCTGTTTCCCCTTTATATTATTTTTTATTAATTAAAGGTACAAGCAAGTATGAAAAAGATTGTTTTGTTGGCCGTGGTTACTGTTGCGTCGGCCAGTGTGGATGCCCAGAACCGGGCGGCTCTCTATGACTCCACGGAGGTGGAGAATCTCTCCGAAGTGGTTGTGCAAGGCGTGCGGGCACAGAAGAATGCGCCGTATGCCATCAGCAACCTCAGGAAGAAGGAACTGAACGATTTCTCGAAGACGGGCCGCGAACTGCCGTTCCTCTTTGCGCAGACGCCGGGCGTGGTGGCCTGGAGCGAGAATGGCATGGGTACGGGAACGACCTATATGCGCATACGTGGTGCCGCCGACTCGCGCATCAATGTGACATTAGATGGTGTGCCCCTCAACTCGCCTGAGGATCAGTGCGTGTTCTGGGCCAATATGAACAGCTACGGCTCGCTGCTGGGCAGCGTGCAGATTCAGCGCGGTGTGGGTACGTCGACCAACGGCGACGGCGCCTTTGGCGGCACGGTGGCCCTGCAGATGGCCATTCCCCAGCAGAAGCCGGGTCTTGAACTCAGCGCCAGCTATGGCTCCTATAACACGTGGAATGCCGGCTTGAACTTCTCCACAGGCTTGCTATGGAATCACCTCATCTTCGACGGTGCCTACCACGAGACCAACACCGACGGCTTTATCCATGGCACTGCCGGGCGTTCTGGCTCTTACTACGGTGGGCTGACTTGGCTGGGCGACAACATTGTTGTCGCATACAAGAACATCGGCAATTTCGAGAAGACCGGCCAGGCGTGGAACGGCGTGACAGCCGGCGATAACGACCTGAGTCTGATGGACGGCACTTACGGCGCTCAGTCCGGCATCAAGACCTACAAGGACATGTATGAGCGCGGACAGGGTCGCTACAACTCGCTTTACGAGGCCCTGCGCTATGGTGACGACGGCAGTTTCGCCCGCGACGCCGATGGCAACTACCAGACCGACCGCTACACGATGAGCGACGGCAGCTACTGGCCGAAGACCACCGACAACTTCTGGCAGAACCACAACCTGCTGTCGCTGAGCTGGAAGTCGGGGCAGCACTGGACGGGAACGGCTACGGCCCACTACACCTACGGCTACGGCTACTACCGCGAGTTCCGGCCCAGCAACAAACTTTCGAAGTTCGGTCTCGTGATGGCCGATGGCGAGGGTAATAACATCAAGCGTACCGACTTTGTGCGCAAGAAGGGGCTGTCGCAGAACACCTACGGTTTTCTGGGCAACCTGAACTACAGCGACGGCCGTTGGGATGTCATCGGTGGCATGTCCTTGCAGGAGTTCGAGGGTAGCCACTTTGGCTATGTCACCTACGCTGCCAACCCTGTGGTGGCTCGTTTCATCGATATGTACGACAATCAGTACAAGTATTACGACAGCGACGCCCGCAAGCTCGACGGCAATGTATTCCTGAAGGCAGCCTGTCACCTGAGCGAGCAGTGGGACGTCTTTGCCGACCTGCAGTACCGCCATGTCAGCTACGAAACCAACGGTATCAACGACAAGTTCTACGATGACGAGTCGGGCTACTACAACCAGCGCCTCGACATTGACAAGAAGTACGACTTCCTCAACCCGAAGGCCGGCTTCTCGTGGAGCCTCGGCGGTCACCGCGTCTACGGCTCTGTCGCCATGAGCCACCGCGAGCCCGAGCGCAACAACTTCACCGACAACGGCTCCTATCCGGCACCCAAGGCCGAGCAGCTGCTTGACTACGAGGCCGGCTACACCTTCAACAACGACCTCTTTCGCGCGGGCGTGAACCTTTATTATATGGACTACAAGGACCAGTTCGTGCAGACAGGCGAGCTCTCCGACATCGGCGAGAACCTGACCACGAACATCAAGGACTCCTACCGTATGGGCATCGAACTGCAGGCAGGTATCGACCCCACCCCGTGGCTCACCATCGAGGGCAACGCCGCCCTGAGCAAGAACAAGATCAAGGATTTCGACGAGGTGGTCGAGGACTGGGACAACGGCTCGCAGACCATCCACTACGACAACTCCACGCTGGCCTTCTCGCCTTCCGCCATCCTCAACGGCTTTGTCAACCTGCACTACCGTGGGGCACAGCTGACGTGGCACACCAACTTCGTCTCGCGCCAGTATCTTGACAACAGCGAGAACGCCGACCGCTCACTGCCCTGCTACTCGGTGTCGAACGCCTCGCTGAGCTACACCCTGAAGCCCAAGAAGGTGCTGAAGGAGGCCATCCTTGGCTTGAACTTCAACAACATCTTCAGTCGCCGCTATGCCGCCAGCGGCTGGGTCTACTCCGCCATCTGCGACAGCTACGGCCATTCCAACGACAATCGCTACTACCAGATAGGTTTCATCCCCATGTCGGGATTCACCATGATGGGCAATGTTACCTTACGCTTCTAAAAGATGACAGATTTCCTGACTGCCCATTGGCTCGACATCACGACCACCGTCCTCGGACTGGCCTACATTCTCCTGGAGTACAAGGCCAGCCTGTGGATGTGGGCGGTCGGCTTTGCGATGCAGGCCCTCGGCATCGTGCTCTACTACCAGAAGGGACTCTATGCCGACTGCGGCATGGAGTTCTACTATCTGGCGATGACCATGTATGGGTGGTGGAGGTGGACTCATCCCAAGACCAAGACCCACTCCCAACCCCTCCCTGTGAGGGAGGGGAGTGATTACTCTCAAGGCGAAAATACGGCAATGGATATTACTCACCTCCCTTTTAGGGAGGGGCTGGGGGTGGGTCTCTTGGCTCTCTTCCTGTGGGCCGCCATCTACTGGCTGCTCGTCACGTTCACCAACTCCAACGTGCCGTTGGCCGATAGTTTTACCACTGCCCTCAGTATTGTGGGCATCTGGGCGTTGGCTCACAAGTACTTAGAGCAGTGGTTCATCTGGATAGCTGTCGACGTGGTCACGTCGGTGCTGTATTTCTATAAGGATATTCCGTTCAAGGCGTCACTCTATGCCCTTTACGTCGTCATTGCCATCTTCGGCTATCTGAAGTGGCGGCGGCTCATCCGCAGTGGAAGTACTCGGTGACGAGTTTCTGTATCTCTTCCTGATAGTTCTCAATGTTCTTGCGCAGCGAGGCGTCGTCGAAGGCGCGCAGCTCGGCAATGATGCCGTCGATCATGGCGGGCGAGAATACGTTGTGCTCCTCAAACACCTTGCGCTGGCGCTCCAGACAGTCGGCTGAGGCTACACACGAGTCGGGCAGCTGGGCCAGTGTGGCCAGGCGGTCGGCGTTCTCGGCGGCGTGGATGTTCACGTTGACGTAGGTCTTCTCGGCCAACTCCAAGGCGTTCTCCATCTCGAAACCGTGGCGGCAGGCTACGCAGAGGCCGGCCAGCAGCTGGTAGAGGTCGGCTGAGCCGTCGGGCGAGCGCATCTCGACCGTCTGCTTGATGCTCGTGTCATAGTTGGCCTGCGGTTCCAGGGGATTGGCGGCGTGGCACATGTCGACGTCGGCAGCCCAACCGAGAGGCACGCGCACGAGCACCGAGCGGTTGCGGTCGCCCCAACAGACGTTTGTCGGCGCCTCCTGGTGAGGCACAAGGCGGAAGTACGAGGTGGGGTTCTTGTTGCCGAAGGCCGTAATTGCCGGTGCGAGGTCCATCATGCCGGCAATCATCTTGCGGGCACTCTCGCTGAGGACGCCGTCGGCGAGCATCTGGTTGCGGCCGTCCTTCATCATGCGCATGTGGATATGCAGTCCCGAGCCGGCCTTGCCGGTAGTAATCTTCGGTGCGAAGGTGACGTCGTAGCCCATCTGGTAGCCGAGGTTGCGGATAATCCACTTGGCCAGCATCAGCTGGTCGGCGGCCTGCTCCACGGGGACGGGCAGGAACTCAATCTCGTTCTGCTCATAGTTCTTGCCGTTGAGCGAGAAGTTGCCCACCTCCGAGTGACCGTACTTGATTTGTCCACCGGCCTGGGCGATGAACTGCATGCACTGCGTGCGGAACTCGTTGGCCTTGGCGTAGGGAGCCGACTCATGGTAGCCGCGCTGGTCGCGGGCAGGGAACACGCCCTCGTCGTCCGAGATGACGTAGTACTCCAGCTCGCCCATGGCCTGGAACTCCATACCCGTCACCTCGCGGAAAGCCTCGGCGGCCTTGTGCAGCGTGTGTTCGGGCGACGACTCCAAGGGGTTGCCGTCCTTGTCGAAGAACGAGCAGAGCATCGTCAGCGTCGGAATCTCGGCAAAGGGGTCGAGGAAGGCGGTGCGGAAACGGGGCAGCACGTAGAGGTCGCTCGAGCCGGCCTGGATGAACGAGAAGAGGCTGGAGCCGTC